>JAGAHV010000160.1:0-2002 GCA_017626895.1 Clostridia bacterium
GTGAGGGGCGCGCCGAGGGATGCGAGGGGCACGGCGCCCGCGATGGACCAGGGAATGAGCGGCGCCAGGATGATGACGGAGTCTTCCAAAGCCAGGGCGAATTCCGACTTGTCTTTCACAAGCAGCCCGCAGAGCTGGCCGGTCAGCATGGTGGCCAGGGACTGGTTGCAGGCCAGCATGGATGTTCCGATGCTGGTGCAGAGGATTGCGGTGAAGCTGTTGGTTTTTTCCGCAAGGCGCTCCACCAGGCGGCGGATGCCGTCCAGAAGCCCGGTTTTCCGGAAAAGGCCGGAGATGGAAGGCACCCTGAGCGCCGGCGATGCCGCCTTTCTCCTAGTGGTTCCCACCGGTCCGGAGGGGGAGAACATGATCCATTTCGGATATGTGAAAAAGAACTACCAGTGGAGTGTGATTGAAGCGTTTATCCGCCGTGCCCGGGAACCGGAAGCGGCCGCTCCCTGAGAAGCTCATGGAGCTGTGAAATGACGGGCAGTCGTTATTCACGGCTCTTTTTGTCACGGATTTTTGCAGAATCAGGGAAAAAAATGTTATTATGGAGTTGATTGAGGAATATCGTTTGCGAGGAAGAAACAATGAGAGAGAGGATAACGAATTTCATTATCGGAGCGCTGCTGCTGGTGTTCGCATTCGGCATCATGGCATTTTTCCCTGTCGGACCGTCTCTGCTGACATGGATCATCGTTTTTGTATCTGCATTTGCCTTCTGTATCGGTTATTTCAGGCTCGGCATTGCTATCGATGTCCCGATGGGAAAAACATTTCAGGTAATAAGAACGATCTTTTTATGCCTGTCAGGAATCGCGATGGCCGTTTTCGGCGTTTATACCCTGATCAAAGAGGGGTTAACCGACAAAGGCATGGGCATATTCTCCCTGAACCTGATCTACGGACTGGCCATGCAGCTGTATGCCTTCAGCGGAGGAATGAATTATGCGGTTGACGGCATTAAACAGAGTAAAGAGGTAAATGCCCCCATAGAAGCACTGTATGATGCATTTAAGGATATCGACACGCCCATGGGCAGGCCCTGGACCGGCAAGGTCAGAAATATCGAAAGCGACTGCATCATATACGGACCCACGGATAAAGGTTCGTTCTTATTCGGGTATTATCTTTTCGGAACGTTTACCTTTGGAGCAAGCCCTCTTACGGACATGCTTCAGGATCCGGAAAGCGCCGCCGTACACACGATTGAGACACAGTGGGACAGGGATGATTTCGGAAAAGGACAGCTCTATCATCTGCTGTCGCGCATGCTGCCGGACTTTTATATCAGCATGTTTGAAAATTATGCAAAAACAGGCCGTGCAGCCTGCGATTTTGCGGATCTGTTTGAGAATAAAACGCCGAACGTTTATGTGTTCGACGAGGTCTTCGCCGTTGTGCACCAGAAATATAATCTCCTGGATATGAATGACGAACCGAAATATTACCTTCACGGAACATTCCCGTTCTGGACATTCCGCCTGGAAAATGCTTCCGACGGCAGGGAGATCGCAAAAAGCAAAAGGATCCCGTGGCATATCCTGTTTCCGACCTATGATATTTATCTGAACGGGGAGAAATACGGACGGATGAGATGGCTGTTCCGTCTTCTGCGCACAAAGTTCCGGATGCAGACAAGGGATGGGGAGATCGTGGTCCGCGAGATGACCGCAACCATCGGCGATCAGTTCGGGGTATACAAAAACGGGGCTTTAATAGGGACGATCAGTCAGAAGATCGGACTTACCAGCCTCGGGATGTTTGTAAGGGATATGGTTTTTGACAATTTTGTCATCATGGTATTTGATGAGCAGGATCTTCCGCTGGTGACAGCGCTTTCCGTCATGCTTGGCAGCTTCAAGAATCACGGCATAAATAAAGGATAATCCCCGTCATGACGAAAGGAGACGGTCTGATGACCAGATAGGCATAGAGATTAATCTTTTTCAGCTCTGAGACAAAGCCGATGAGTGCAAAAATCATGGAACACAGAATA
>JAGAHV010000015.1:0-9283 GCA_017626895.1 Clostridia bacterium
CGAACCCCTGACCTCGACAATGCGAATGTCGCGCGCTACCAACTGTGCTAATGCCCCAAACAACATGAAGTTTTTGAAATGCGGACAGCGTACCGCCCAAGCAGGTGTCTGCCCTCAAAACATGGGGTATTATATCAGACAGATCATGAATGCGCAAGAAGAATTTTGCGAAACACAGAATATTAGAAGTTGTGCACAATAATCATAAAATAATTAGAGCATATTTTCCATATCTGAAATCGATTTACAGAGAAGAAATAATCATATATAATAAGCAAAAGCCGATGGGACAAACGGGTGAACCGGAAATCAGCTGTTGCCGGACAAGGCCGGGAGGAAAAGGATGCAGATCATTGAAATCACGGATACCTCTTCAAAGGAAACCGAAGCCTATTTTCACCTGACCGATGCACAGATGCGAAGCAAACAGGAGCCGGAGAAAGGGATTTTTATCGCTGAGGGACCGAAAGTGGTGGGAACGGCGCTAGAGGAGGGGTATCAGCCTCTGTCGATTCTGATCCGCCGCAAATTTCTCGAAACACAGCAGGGAATGGATCTGCTGGCAAAAGCGGGGGATGTCCCTGTGTTTACGGCACATGACGAAGTTCTTGCGGCACTGACCGGTTTTCGTCTCCAGCGCTCCTGGATCCTTTCCGCCATGCAGCGACAGCCGGAACGAAAGCAGGACGACGTACTTGCCGGTGCACGACGAGTGGCCGTGCTTGAGGGGATTACGGAGCCCTCCAACGTGGGATCCATATTCCGCTCGGCCGCCGCACTGGGCGTGGATGCGATTCTCCTCTCGCCGACCTGTTGTGATCCGTATCACCGGCGCTCTGTCCGTGTCTGCATGGGTTCGCTGTTCCGGATTCCCTGGGCCAGAACCGATTCGAATCTGGCGGTCCCGGAACTGAAACGGCAGGGATTTGCCTGTATCGGTCTGGCGCTTGAAAAGGCGAGCATTCCGCTGGATGACCCGCGTTTTCTGAATCTCCCGCGTGCGGCGCTGTTTCTGGGAACGGAGGACACCGGACTGACGCAGGACACCATCGCCTGCATGGATCATCTGGCGGTGATTCCCATGAAAGAAGGGATTGATTCCCTGAATGTCGGCTGTGCCGCGGCCGTTGCATTCTGGCAGTTCAGAACCCGGTGAACGTTCCAAAAACGCTTTTTGAGAGCGTTTCATCATTCTTTTGGAGCGGAAGAATGAGATGTTCTGCAGGCACATGGCCGGGGGACAAAATTGAATTGGCAACTGCCAGAGGTGATCCTTGATTCGTATAAATAACTGACTTGATTTTTACAGGGAATATACAGAAAAAGATCTGTTGTTCGGAAAAGTGTGTTCGGGAAGGAGTGGTCCTGTCGCGCTGTGACAGTCAGTCAAATCCGGGCTATTGCGTTGCGGCTCAGGTGATAGACTCGCCCGAGCCAAAGAAAGGAGAAATGGGAGAATGAAGCGGACAATTGTGAGCCTCGTCATGATGCTTTTGCTGCTCTTTGTGTCAGTGGAAGCGGAAAACAAGGCGGAAGGGCCCTCGGTATTCCGGCAGGAGGGGGTTGTCACCCTGATCGACGGTGCCAGCACGGATAAGCCGGTTAAGTCCTTTGAGGACGCGGTTGAGGTCGTGAAAGGGTCGCTTAATGACCTGGGCGGAAACGAAAAGACGGAATTTGTTCCGTGGCGCAACCTGACAGATGCCTATGGCAATCATTATTATGTTTTCCAGCAGATGTACAACAACACCACGGTTCTGGGTGGTGCGGTGAAAGTGATCACGGATGCGGACGGGCACATGATCGGCCTGACCAGCAGCGTGAAAACAGAGCTTCCTGAAACGGATATTGCGAAAGGAATTACCGCAGAGGAAGCGGAGCAGCTGGTCATTGAACACCAGAGGGCAGAGGGAACCAAAGAGGTTACCCTTCAGGAAGGGCTGACGGAGAAGATGATTCTGCCGATTGCCCTTGAACTGGATGTTGAGGCGGAAGATGAGGAGATCGCGGGAAGCCGGTATGTCTGGGCGGTCTATACGGACAATCCCAACAGCAGCATCACGAAAGGCTCTGACCTGCCTTATCTGACGCACTATGTGACGCTGGATGGCCAGTACCTTTACAGCCTGCCCACGATCATGGCGGGGGATGAGGCCGGCGCAAGCGGCTTTGATTCCAGCTATGTGTTTGAGTTTATGGAACCTGTCGACTACACCGGGTATGTGGATCTTTCCACCGGCGGAGAGAAGGAACTGACTGTGACGGTCATGCGGGACAAGCGCACCGGCATGTATTATCTTGGCAATATCGAACGCAGGATTGTCGTGGCGGATTGCTGGGAATTCCTTTACAACAACGGCCGGGTCGTGCTGGAGTCAAGCCCGAATAACCTGGAGTGGGATCAGGTCGGACTTCAGACACTGTACAATTACTGCCGTGCCTATGATTACTATAAGGAAATCGGCTGGCAGGGCGGAGACGGACTGAATACCCCGATTCTGGTGCTGAATAACTACTGTGACCAGAATCACGTCCCGGTTGACAATGCGGCCTATGTCGGCGGCTTTCTGGGATGGCAGATCTTCCTCGCCAGTCAGGGAAATGATTTGTCGCAGTGCCTCGACGTTCTGGCGCATGAGTTTACCCACTGCGTCACCTCTTCGGTCATGACCTATAACGCGTATATGAATGATTATGGCGCGATCAATGAGGCCATGAGTGATATTCAGGGAAAAACCTGCCAGATGATGATGGACGGACGGGAGAATACCTCCTGGATTCTGGGCGACAAGAGCACCACGCAGGTTCGCAGCATGGAATCCCCGCATGATTTCCAGCAGCCTCAGTTTACATGGGATCTTTATTACGTTCCCAATGTGAAAATCCCCACCCTGCTCAATGACCAGGGCGGCGTTCACGGGAATTCCTCGCTGCTCAACTATCTGGCCTGGATGCTGTATGAAAAGGCGGGAATGACGCTTGAGGAAGGCCGCGCGTTCTGGTTCACGGTTGACTGTGCCATGGTTCCGGGCTCGGATTATCCGCAGCTGGTCCATCTTCTGCCCTGGGCACTGAAAGCAGCCGGTCTTGAAAAGTACGAAAATGATCTGCAGCAGGCGCTTGAGACCACGCGTCTTGGCGTGCAGGAGATGCCGGAGACATACGACGCAAACCGGGCACTGCTGACCATGACGCTGCCGGACAATGAGGTATTTAACGACGGAAACTGGGTCATGATGCTCTATACGCTGAATACAGATAAACTGGTCGCCAGTGTCAAGAGTATCTTTAACCGGCTGATGATGGGCGATTTCAGCGTTCTTCCGCCTTCCGTCGGCGACTTTGTGGGATTGTTTACCGAACTGATCAACAGCGGGAAAGAAACCGAGGCAGTCAATACGGATGGGAAAAATCCGGAGGAGAAGGCGTCCACGGAGTCTGAAACGGAAGATGAGATTAATGAGCTTCTGAAAGGTGAACTGGGCGACTGGCTGAAGGAGCATTTCGGCGGCGTTCTTTATAACGCCAACACGAATGCCGGACAGGATGGACACACCATGCGTGTGGTAACCGTCCCCGGACATTCCCTGCCGATCCTGATGCATGGCGTCTGGAACGATTCAATCAGTACCCTGGAAGAGAATTCAATCCTCGTTTATTTTGCCGGCAACTGGATTGACATCGGCTCGCTGGAGCAGATTCCTGAGGATGAGATGGAGAAAGCCTTGAAGGAACAGGTGGATAAGTTCATGGCGAACCTCAACTTTGATGATCTGAGCAACATCGTGTCCTCCCTGTTTTACCGGATTGAAGGTGGAAAGATCAATACCCTTCCCAGCGAAGGACTTGATTCCGTGAAGCCGGCCGAACTCACATTGGACCCCACGGCGGAAAATACGGAGATCCCGACACCGAAAAAATCCCGGCCGAAGCTTGACGCAAAGGAAGAGGCCGAGGCAGATAAAACACCGGAAAGCTCTGAGAAGAAAGAGGAAAATGGGGAAACCGGGACAACCGTGACGGCGGAGGAAACGGCAGAGCCGGAGAAAAGTGAAACCGAGGCAACAGAAACGGTTCAGCCGGAGGAAGAGCCGGAGACGGAAACTGTAACGGAAGAACAGGAACTGGATCAGGCAGCCTGATGCCCTTATTTGTCCATGACCTGAAAAAGATACAGATGTACCCGGAGAGCGGGCGAGCATTCGCCTGCTCTCCGGTTTTATCTGCCATTTCTGCTCAGAACGGGCCTGTTGGCATCGAATCATGGGTGAGACTCCCCAAAAAGCAGGAAGACCTTTGCGACATTTTAACACAGGGAAACATATTTCTTTGTTCAGAATCTCTTGCCAAGAGAACGGCTTTACGGATATAATAGAATGTCGGTATAGAACCAACGGAGGGTATTGCACAATTCATCGTCTGACAGTGCCGCCTTCTCCCGGACCGGAATTCTTTCGGGAAAATCGAACCCTGTCAGGAAATGGATGCTGTATTTCCTTTTTATGATCGCAGAATGATGAAAGTTGACAGGAGGATTACTATGAAGTATGCCGCATTGATTTTTGCCATTTTAGCTGTTGTATTTGGAACCCTGTATTTCATGAAAACGAAGGAAATGAATGAGACGGTTGCTTCTCTGACAAACAAAGCCAATCAGCTTGAAACCTCTGTCTCTGAAAAAGATTCACAGATAGAAACACTGAACGGCCAGATCAGTACGCTTACGGATGAGGTAACCAGTAAAAATACGACCATTGATACACTGAACGGAACCATTGCGGATCGTAATGCCGAAATTTCGACGCTCAACATGAACTCCAATCTGAGAAAATGGCAGATCGATCAGCTCACCTCCAATCTGTCGGATAAGACTGCAACGATCAAAACGCTCAATGAAACCGTGGCCAATTATGAATCGACAATGGGAGCCATGGGTGAATACAATCGTGAAATTGAAGGTCTCCTGGTTCAGGCCTCCGATCTTCTCGTCAAGATCAATGAACTGAATTCGACCATTGAAGCCGGGAAAGAAGGTTCCTCTGCCGGGTCTGACGCGGCAGTTCCCGGGGAAGCTATTGAAAATGCCGTACCGGCCGGGGAGGAAATTCCCTCCGCAGATGACACGGATGCAGCCATGAACCCGGATGAGTCAAGCACTCCGGCGGAAGCCGTCACGGTCATTGATCTGAACACGGAAAATGCCGTCGTGGAAGAGGGCACGGAGATCCCTGAGGAAGCCGTGGCAAGGTCGCCCCTCAGTCAGCGGTTTCTTGACATGATTGATCAGAACCCGGGTCTTGAGGATCAGATCAAAGCGTCCATTGCCAGGGCAGCTGAAATCAATCCGGATCCGGAAACAAACCCGGTACAGTCCATTGAAGCCCTGCTTGACTATATGGATGCCGCGGTTACCCGCATTCCTGAGGTGGAAGGGGAGAACTTTGCCGGCAAACAGGAACTCAACTATCTCGAGTGGCTCCTGGATCAGCCACTGGATGAACTGGCGGAAAGCGGATTGGCGCGCCCGACTGTCCGGTATCTGGAACCGGTCCGCAGCTGGCTTGATGAGGTCAGTAACACCATTGACGCGTATCTCCTGTCTGAGGCCTCCTGGAGCCCGGCCATTTACGAGGCTCTGCTGCAGATCCCTGAATGGAATCTGGATAAAGACTGGTATGAGGCATCTGAGAACTGGAGCAGCCTCAGGGATTTCTATTCTCGCAGACTGGCCAACGCTGAGGCACGTCCTGTGGCAATGCCGGAGGACAGCACCGTCATTGCGGCACCGGCAGATTCCGTCTCCCGCGATGTCCTGACCATCCGTGAGGATGGAGTAGTTATCAGTCCTGCAGCGGATCCGGCTGCCAATGAGGTGACTGTCGCACAGATTCTCGGGGCGGAAGGGGCAGAAGTGGCGCCCCTGTTTAACGGCGGAGTCCTGACCTGCATGACACTCAATGACAATGACTATCATCATTTCCACAGCCCCGTTTCCGGTACGGTAACGGCTGTGTACCGCCTTCCCGCTGCCGATGAGGCAGGGACCGTGATCACCTGGGATCCGGAAAAGAAACAGTATGTCCGGGATCCCGGTTCCCTCGCGTGGCTCAGGAGCGAAGGACGCGGGGTAGTCGTGATCGAATCAGATGCCGGAACGGTGGCCCTCTTGCCGATGGATAACGGAATGGTTTCCGGCCTCGAATTTGCTGAGGAGATCAAGCCTGGAAAAGTGCTCCGGAAAGGGGACGAGATTGGCTGCTTCCTGTCAGATGGTTCAGACGTTGTCATGCTGTTTGAAGGAAAAGCCGGATTTACCCTGACGGAAAAGCCGGTCGCAGACAATGCCGAAACAGGACATCTCCTTTGCGGAGAGGAATATGGCCGGATATTTGCCGAAACCTCCGATGCAACGCCGGCTGAGGCAAACGCAGAGGAAAACAGCGCGGCAACCCCGGACGAGGCGGCGGAAAGCGCAGAGAAATCTTCGGTCCCGGCAGAAAATGAAGCTGAAGCGACGGTTTCGGCGGAAAACACGGCAGAATAAAGGAAGCCTGACAAACCCGATTGAAACAGCTCCGGTTACCGTTCAGTTTTCAGATTCGAATCTGTCGGGAAACCATGAAACGTTAACTTTCAAATCTGAAGTCCATGAGGCAGAAGAATGCAAATAGTGATGTTTAGCAGGGCAAAACCCTGCGGAAAAGGTTTAAGCCTCCGCTTGTTGGCCGTTTTGCTGGGATTAACCGTGATGCTGGGGATGGCGTGTTCAGGAACGGCTGAAAACGCGATGGTCACCAAAAACAGCTCCGGTGTTCTCAACAGAGCGCTGACGGTTGATCCCACAGGAAACAGTGAAGGGTATAAAGCGGTTCTCTACGATAATACCAATGGTTTGCCGACCTCTGAGGCGAATGCCATCGCCGAAACCAGCGACGGTTTTATCTGGATCGGCAGCTATGCCGGACTCATCCGCTATGATGGGAATACCTTCGAGCGGCTTGAAATTGCCCAGAGCCTTTCAAGCATCAAGTGCCTGTATGTGGACAGCCGGGAACGGCTGTGGATCGGCACGAATGACAGCGGTATTGGTGTTCTTGAGCGGGGTGAGCTCCGGAAATGGAACAAACTGGATGGCCTGAAGTCAGCCCATACCCGTGCCATTACTGAGGATCAGAACGGGAACATCTATGTTGCCACGACCAGCGGAATCATTAAAATTGATGCCGACCTTCATCTGAGCATGATGGATGATCCGCTCATTGCCGAGGCAAACATGCGCGACCTTCGGTTTGCCAATGACGGCCTCCTTTACGGGCTTGACAATTTCGGCTCTGTTTTTACCATTAAGGATGATGAGGTTATCAACTATATTCCGATGGAAGAGTGCCCGATCAAGGGCGGCATCGGCTCCATCTTCCCGGATCCGGCCAATCCGGGAATGATGTACTGCGAGGGCGCGGATTACAAGTATTATCATGTCCGGATGGGGGATACCTTCTCAGAGGTTGAAACCGTTGATATCAGCCCGCTGGTCTATGTCATGCAGACGACGTACATTGACGGAAGCCTGTGGATCTGTGCATCAAACGGCATCGGCGTGCTGAAGGACGGTCAGTTCCGGCTGCTTGAAAATCTGCCGATGAACAGCAGTATCGGCGGCATCATGACCGACTATCTGGGAAATCTCTGGTTTACCTCAACGCGGCAGGGTGTCATGAAGGTGGTTCCCAACCAGTTTTTCAACCTGTTTGAACGCTATCAGCTGGAACCGAGAGTCGTCAACACCACCTGCATGTCCGGTGACACGCTTCTGGTGGGAACCGATACCGGCCTGCTTGCCATTGGTCCGGATGGACCGGTCTCAAGCATTCCGCTGAAAAAGGCAGTAACCGTTTCCGGCAAGGACATGGAATCAGATGACCTGATCACCATGCTGGATGGCTGCCGCATTCGCTCCATTATCCGCGACAGCAAGGGACGAATCTGGATCTCCGTCTGGCGGAAACAGGGCCTGATCCGTTATGATCAGGGAGAGGCTGTTGTCTTTACGCAGGAGGACGGGCTTTTGTCCACCAGTCTGCGGGCGGTGGCGGAAACAGAGAAGGGACAGACCCTCGTCGCCGTTGCCGGCGGTGTAAACGTCATTGAAGGCGATCGGATTGTTGGCGGATATGGCGAGGCGGACGGCATTTCAAACACGGAAAGCCTGACCGTTTCGGAAGGGTTTAACGGGGATATCGTCCTTGGAACCAATGGCGGCGGAATCTATGTCATCAGTGATTCCGGTGTCCGAAACATCGACGTTGAGCACGGAATGCCTTCGGATATCGTCATGCGCCTGAAAAAAGACAGGAAGAACAATGTCATCTGGCTCATTTCCAGCAGCGCCATCGCCTACCTGACCCCGGATTATAAGGTAACCACCATCTCCGATTTCCCGTACACCAATAACTTCGACCTGTATGAGAACAGCCGCGGGGATATGTGGGTGCTCAGCAGCAACGGCGTCTATGTCACACCCACGAAGGAACTCCTTGCCAACGGGGAAATCAACAGCGTTCATTACAGCCTGGCCAACGGACTGCCCTGCATCACCACGGCGAATTCCTACAGTGAACTGACGGATGACGGGGAACTGTATATCGCGGGCAATGTGGGTGTCTGCAAAGTCAATATCAACCAGCCTTTTGAGGATGTCAACAATCTGCATGCTGGTGTGCCTTTTGTGATTGTCGACCGGACACAGATTATTTATCCGGATGAAAAAGGGACGTTCACCATTCCGAAAACAACCACAAAGCTGACGGTTCCGAGCTTCGTATTCAACTATTCCCTGAGTGATCCGAAGGTCAGCTACCGGATGGAAGGGGTCGATGATTCATTCACGACCGTTAATCGCAGCGAACTGGGGCCCATCGACTATACGAACCTTCGGGGCGGAACGTATCACTATGTGATGCAGATCCAGGACACCATGGGGGTACAGAACAAGGAAGTTTCTGTCGAGATCATCAAGGTAAAGGCTTTTTACGAAGAGGTCTGGTTTTACATTGTCGTTGGTGCCGTGCTGATCTTCCTGCTGGAGGAAACCGTACGGTTTACCGTTCGGAGAAAGACCCGCGCACTGGAAAAGAAACATCAGGAAACAATGACTTTTGTCAGTGAGATCACCGATGCATTTGCAAAAGTCATTGATATGAAAGATGAATACACGAAGGGCCATTCCAATCGTGTGGCCAATTATACCGAGATGCTGGCCACGGAGCTGGGCTATGACAAGGAG
>JAGAHV010000161.1:0-6915 GCA_017626895.1 Clostridia bacterium
TAATCATTAAAGGAATAGATGAAGATACGAAGAGCATCGGACGGAGTAGTTCCAATACTTGCGGCCGTTCTCTGGAACAGATCATATTCTGCATCTTCGACTCTTGTGCCTGCGTGCTTCATTTGGTTGGCCTCCTTTCGGTACTTTGAGTTTCGAAGGAACTACTGCATTCGCTTGTTTTATAGCATAATGATATCATGTGCCACAAATATGTCAACCGCTAACCAAGAAATCACGCAGCCGGAGAGGAAAAGGGATGGATGTAAACTCCAAATGTTTACGAACCACTTTTCCATCGAATGTCAATTGCAAAAGTAACTTCCACTTTGTACGAGTAAATTCCACCTTTTTTGCAAGAAGCAGATGAGCTTGCAATTTCTATGATCCTGGCTTTAAACAGAATGAATAAAAACCGACAATGATTATTGTTCATTATCGACAAATTCCTTTTCAATTAAGAGGAAATGACCTTGTTTTCAGGCAATAGCAAATACTGAGGTGGAGCTCAGAGCTTTTTTGGTAAGACTGAATTCCACCCCTTCCAGACTCTTGAAAGGACATATGTCAAGATCTTGCGGAACAGAAATCCAGAGATACTTACAGGTCATTGACCGTCAACAGAATGTCCACATTCTGTTTAAGGTAGTGAAGTCAGCTGTGGGTTGGTCAATGTGCTTCGCTATCGATCATTTCCATCTAAATGATATCAGAATTTGGCAGTATAGTAAATATCCCGCTGCCATCTTCGGAACGAGTAACTTCTACCCCCAAATTTGCACGATTAATTTCCACCCCATGGGAGCTCGGGGGTGGAAGTTAGTTTTGCAATTGAAGCTTTTCCATCGAACTCCATCTTCACGAAGGATACCCCGATGACAAAACAGCTGAACAATGGTATACTGTAGAAGGTTTTCTGTTTTCCACCTGCATTCTTTAATCCCGCAGGTCTTTCCTGTTCTTTGGACAGCGCTCTGTCGAACCAGTGCCCAAAGCCGGATGACCTGTCGACCCGCTTATCCGGTCTTTTGTGTCCCGGTCTATCGCCGGGCGGCAGATTACTCCCGCTAATTCCGGGAACAGAAAAGAGAATCAATCATGATTATAACGGTTACACTCACTCCGGCACTGGATAAGACAGTGACTATTCCGAACTTCGAAACCGGAACGCTCAATCGCATTGAAACGGCCCGTCTGGATGCAGGCGGCAAGGGGATCAATGTTTCCAAAGTCCTGCGTGTACTGGGGGTACGGAGCACGGCTATGGGCATTCTAGGCGGCAGCACCGGCAAATGGATTGAACAGCAGCTCCAGATTGCCGGCATTACCCCTGACTTCGTCCATGTGTCCCAGGAAACCCGTACGAACCTAAAAATCATCGACCCGGCACAGCATCGCAATACTGACATCAACGAACCCGGTGAGCCGGCAGATCCTTCGGTTTTCGAGGAAATCATCAGCCGTATCCTTTGCCGCGCCCAGAAAGGGGATATTGTGGTCTTTGCCGGAAAAGCACCTCCGGGTGCACCCGACGGTCTTTACGGCAGTATGATCCGCCGCCTTTCCGGTCACGGGATTCGCTGTTATCTGGATACGGATAACGCTTTTCTGACAGAGGGCGCTGCAGCCAGGCCGGACCTGATCAAGCCAAACCTGATGGAGCTCCATCACCTGACCGGCAGCCATGTTGACACGATTCCGGAAATCGCGCAGGCCGCGCTGGCTCTCCATCGGGGCGGCATCCGGACGGTCATTGTTTCCCTCGGTGCAGAAGGCGCTCTCTTTGTCAGAGACAACGTACTCTACAGTCCCGGAATTTCTGTTCCTCTGGGCAGCACGGTAGGCGCCGGGGATGCCATGGTCGCCGCCTTCTGTTACGGCGAAAGCGTCGGACTGCCCTTTGAGGAAACCTGCCGTCTCTCCATTGCCGTCAGTGCTGCCAAGGTCATGCAGTCCGGTACACAGCCGCCGGAAAAGAAGGACATTGATGCGCTGTTCAGGGATATTGTCCTGAACGATCTCTCCTCCCTGCACGCCTGAACAATTCATCAAATACGGCACACAGCTGTCTGTGTATCGATAAATAAAGGGGATAACTATGAAGAAACGTATCTGCGAAATGACTGTCGAAGAACTCATTCAGCCGGGCGCACACACCTATAAGGACTGCGGACTGCACTATTACGCCGTCGGAAAAGGGGTTGTGTCCAAGGTCCCCGAGGCCCTCAGTGTACTCGGCTGCAGGCGTCCCTTTGTTGTCATGGACAAAAACACCCTTGAGGCCGGCGGCCGCCGGGTCATGTCCATTCTTGACAATGCCGGGATTTCCTTTTCCTCGTTTGTCTTTCCGTTTGATGGACATATCGAGCCGGATGAAAAGGCCGTCGGCTCCCTGACCATGGCATTTGACCCTGCGTGCGATATTCTCCTTGCCGTCGGCAGCGGCGTCATCAATGACTGCTGCAAGGTTGTGGCACACGCCGCAGGCAAACCCAGCATGGTCGTCGGCACAGCCCCCTCCATGGATGGCTATGCCTCCAATTCCGGTTCCATGATCCAGAACCGCGTGAAAGTCAGCCTGTATAATGCCTGCCCGCAGGCCATCATCGGCGATACGGATATCCTCAAAACCGCACCGGATATCATGCTCAAGGCAGGCATCGGTGACATGCTCGCCAAATATGTGGCCCTGTGCGAATGGCGCATCGCCTCCATGGTTCACGGCGATCCCTATGATGAGGAAATCGCCGAAATGGTCCGCCGTGCCCTGGCCCGCATCGTGGCACTTTCCGACAAGCTCCTTGCCCGGGATGATGAGGCCATTGCCGCTGTCTTTGACGGACTCGTCCTCTCCGGCCTGTCCATGGCCTACGCCGGAAACAGCCGGCCTGCCAGCGGACTCGATCACTATTTCAGCCACATGTGGGAAATGAAGAGCCTGCGTGAGGGCACACAGGGTGACCTGCACGGTATTCAGGTTGCCGTCGGCACGCAGCTGGCCCTCTGGGTCTTTGAAACATACCTGAACATCGACCAGGTCGATGCCGACCGGGCCAGAGCCGCCATGGACGCCTTCTCCACCGAACACTGGGAACAGGAAGTCCGCCGGATTTTCGGCAACGTGGCCCCCGAAATCTTCCACATCGAGTCCGAAAGCGGAAAGAACCTGCGTGCCGGTCAGGAAAAGCGTCTGGCGCTCATCCTCGCCAACTGGCCCGAGATCCGCAGAGCCATGAAAGAGGAACTCCCCAGCCGGGAAACGATCATTGCACTGATGCGCCGTCTCAAGATGCCCGTCACCCCCTCCGATCTCGGGCTAACCCGTCAGGACACCCAGGATGCCCTGCTGGGCAGCCGCGATCTGCGTGACAAATACCTGGTCAGCAGCCTGATGTGGGACATCGGCCTGCTGGATGATGCCGTTGCCCATGTTCCGTACAATGCGTGAGTAAACCAAAAAGCCGCTTCTTTCGAAGCGGCTTTTGATTTCCGTTTTTCCATCCGGCGGTTATCTCCGGATCCAGCCGACTGCACCCCGCAGGCTGACCAGCAGCCATCCGCCTTCCTGTTTCAGAATCGGAAGCGTGGTATTCCTGCTCAGCAGCCCGACCTTCGGTGCCGATGTGCTGTTCCAGGCATAGACAGCCGTGCTGCTCTCCGTCCGGTACCAGGCAGGATCGATGGCCAGATACGCCTCATCCACAAAGCCTGAGGGTCCTGCATCGACGTCATCCGAAAGAAAGCATGTTCCCCAGCCGCCGTTTCCCGGTTCCACCAGGATCCGTGCCCCGTAATTCAGTTTTCCCACCGCGGGAGAGGAGGAGCTCGGGCTCTGCCGAATCGTCAGTGACTCACAGAGAACCACCGCGGTGTATCCGATCTGTCCCGGTCCATACGCCGGAATGATTTCCGCAAATCCCACTGTGCCGATGGCCATCAGCAGCAGCGCCATCAGAACAAATCCCAGCACTTTTTTCATCTTTCACTCACCTCTTGCTCATTTTCCCGTTCCGATTCCCCATCCTCCGGGACCGGCCGGGAACTTCCCTGATTCTCTGTCCGCGCAATGTTCCCAAAACACGGCCAGCCATGCTGTCCTCGCCCATCACTAGACGGGCATGGCTGTAATGCTTTGATTAAAGGACTCCATCATCTGCGGCAATGCGCGAATCATGATCTGAATGATCCTGATCAGACTCGGATCGATATCCAAATTCTCCAGCAGATTCCAGATGTAAATCACCAGACCAATGAGGAGAATGACCAAAATCAGCATCCAGCACAGGAAAGACCTTGCAAATTTCTTCCTGTTCACATTGGTTCCCACAAAGGAAAAGATCAGGACCAATACAAAACCGACGACGGGCAAACAAAAGACAATTGTCCAGAAAACATATGCCCATCCGCCCATATACTTCGGTTTTTCCATTTCATTCACCTCTTCATCACTGTCAAGGGTCTGCCGGGGATTGTCATCAGCCGCCGGCTGCGGGGCCCACTCGTTCGCCTGTCTGACCGGAACAACCTCCGGTGTCGGCATCCCGAAGTCCGGCTGCTCATCCTCTCTCCTGCGCTTTCTCATTCCCATTTTGTTTTTCCTCGTTTCTGTCCCTTGCTTTATCTCTCCGGCTCCTCAACAGCAGTCCCGGCCTTTCCGGGACTCCGTGCCGGTCTTCAGGCAGAGACGCTTTGTCTGAAAACCGGATTTCCCAGAGTGTCGCTGCCAGACAGGAATACGCCTTTCCCATCTCCGGAACCGTTTCAGTTCGAACCTATTATTTCTGTTCCTTTGTCTGATTCCGCTTTTTTTCCTCTGCCAGGACTGCACGAATCAGCTTTTTCAGATGCTCATCTGTCTTTTCGACATGTGCGACCCCTCTGTATCCTATCACAACAGGTTTATCCTTGCATCTGTTCTTTTCCACGGTCAATAACGTCCTGACCGTTGCCAGTCCCTGTTCATCCAGGCTTTCCAGTTCTCTGACCAGGTCATAAAATTCCCTGTTCACATAGGTAATCTCATCATCATATATTCGCTTAATCTGAAGGATACTGCAGACTCTTGTGACAAGTTCATACGATGATGTCTCGATTCCTTTCGGAAATGCCGTGTTCAGGGTGGACATCGGGATACCGGTTCGGGTTGAGAACTCTTTAATTGAACCGTATTGCCTTTTAATCTCCGCCTTGACAAGTTCCGTAAGGCTGTCCAATCTGCCTTCCTCCTTTCTGATCACTATGTTGGGCGTTTGCGGGATCAGCATTGCATGAGGCCTTGATCTGACTTAACTGTCGCTGCGCGACATGGCCGCTCTCAATGTGGTCGTTTGCCGGAGCCGCTGTGCAATGCTCCAGATTCGACTGACTGTCACTGCACGCCAAAGCCGTTTCTTTCAACGCTTTTTCCTGTCGTTCCCGTTCTCATTTGTCAGAAGCCGGATTCAGCCTTGCGTCTGTTGTGATTTTGCTTTATCATACCACAAACAGAACCGGAGTTCATGATAAAAAATTAACCGTTCTTTCTGACCATTTTCGGTCTGCCGTCACCGTGCACTCCGGTGCTCCTCCCTGACATATACGGGAACATCCGACCAGCTTCCTTTACCCGAAAACCAGCCGGAAACCATGAAGACTCTGCTCGCGTGATCCCCATCACTGAGTTCGATGATAAAGCAAGGGCATCTGCTCAGGGAATGAGAAGCGGCTATAAAGTGCTGTCAGACACAGAGGCTTACGTCATCCTTTCCTCTCTGTCTGATTCTCAGAGAATCCGCATGCGTTGTATCTCCACGGTGGAGAATAGAGAATATCATTTAATCGCCAACAATTCAAGAAACGATCCGATTCTATTGTTCCGTTTTGGAACGTTTTGGAACATGAACATGTTTCCCTATCGTTTCATGTATCCGTTTTGTTGTAATACCCATACAGCAAGTGTGATATCATTTTGCCGTTGCTGCTCATATAGGAAGTGATTTTTCTGAAGCTGTACTATAACAAAAAGCTCCGTGATCCAATCTACTACATCCAGGATACCATTCGTACGCCGAAAGGCCCCAGATCCGTTCAGGTTAAACGCATCGGCAAACATTCAGAACTGCTCCGGACAGTCGATGACCCTCTCGCCTATGCGCAGCAGTTCCTCAGGCAGATGAATGCTGAAGCCGCTAAACCGGATAGCCGGAAAAAGGCGGTTCTTACGATTGACCTGAATAAAAAGGTTGAATACAGCAAACCGGACCAGATCAGCAGTCAGTCAACCGCCCTGAATGTCGGTTATTTTTACCTCCAGTCCTTCTACACCAGGCTGAAGCTGGACGATTTCTTTGAACGCCCTGCCGGCGACAGAAAGCTCCCGTGTGACGGCAATGTTATCAACCGCTTTCTGGCCTTTGCCCAGCTATTGGATCCGTCATCCAAATTTACAACCCGTCAGAGGACACTCCCCTCTTTCTATGAACGTCCCGACATTACAGAGCAGACAATCCTGCCGTTTCTGGATCTCCTGTCCGAAAACTATGACGCGTATATTTCTCATCTTTTTCAGACCAGCGGGAAAATCAGTCAAAGAGGTACGGAACTGTGCTGCTATAACCGCTTCCATTTTTCCCTTGAAACGGATGCGGCGGACGAGGATTATGATGACGAGGTTACCGGTGAGGTTTCATAAATTAAGGTAACAACTTGAGGGTCTATTAGGGGGTAAATTAAGGTCCTCGCATAGTAAATAAGTTGCATATTTCGAAAAGATAGAAGGATATGCAAACGATGAATAACATGGTTGTTTGCATATCGACATTTACGTAAATTGGATTTTTCTCTGCTCAACATATACTCCAACTAATCCATCAACTAGTGTACCGTCGCAATGACTTTTTAGTTAAAATTAATCTATTTATCCTGCTTGAATCAGTCATA
>JAGAHV010000162.1:0-7143 GCA_017626895.1 Clostridia bacterium
CTGTCGTTTCATGTATCCGTTTTGTTGTAATACCCATACAGCAAGTGTGATATCATTTTGCCGTTGCTGCTCATAAAGGAAGTGATTTTTCTGAAGCTGTACTATAACAAAAAAGCTCCGTGATCCAATCTACTACATTCAGGATGCCATTCGTACGCCGAAAGGCCCCAGATCCGTTCAGGTTAAACGCATCGGCAAACATTCAGAACTGCTCCGGACAGTCGATGACCCTCTCGCCTATGCGCAGCAGATCCTCAGGCAGATGAATGCTGAAGCCGCTAAACCGGACAGCCGGAAAAGGGCCGTTCTTACGATTGACCCGAATAAAAAGGTTGAATACAGCAAACCGGACCAGATCAGCAGTCAGTCAACCGCCCTGAACATCGGCTATTTCTACTTCCAGTCCTTCTACACCAGGCTGAAGCTGGACGATTTCTTTGAACGCCCTGCCGGCGACAGAAAGATCCCGGGTGACGGCAATGTTATCAACCGCTTTCTGGCCTTTGCCCAGCTATTGGATCCGTCATCCAACTTTCCAACCCGTCAGAGGACACTCCCCTCTTTCTATGAGCGTCCCGACATTACAGAGCAGACAATCCTGCCGTTTTTGGATCTCCTGTCCGAAAACTATGACGCGTATATTTCTCATCTTTTTCAGACCAGCGGGAAAATCAGTCAAAGAGATACGGAACTGTGCTGCTATAACCGCTTCCATTTTTCCCTTGAAACAGATGCGGCGGACGAGGATTATGTCGACGAGGTTACCGGTGAGTTCATCAAAGGATTCCGTCCGACTGGCGGACGCAAAGAAAACAGTCCAATCACTGAAGTCGGACTGTTTACGGATGCAAAAGGAATTCCTCTTTCCATGTGTGTTCATCCCGGAAAACCCAATGAACAGACAGCGGCGATTCCTGAAGAAAAAAGACTGAATCGATTGTTTAAAGGAAAGTCCTTTGTGTATTGTGCAGATGCCGGTCCGGATTCAGCAGATATCCGTACATTTGATTCAATGTCATCCGGCTTTGTCGTTCCGCTGCCGGTAAAAACACTGGCTGAAAAAACCAAAGAGGCTCTCCTTCTGGACACCGGCTATGCGGATCTGGAAAATAACAAACCGGCAAGCATGGAGTACCTGAAGACGTTCAATACAACCGTTCCCGAAAACAGGCCGGCATACGAGAGCAGGGCGTATAAAGTCATTCCAGCGGATCAGGTCTGTCCGTTTGACTTTTATGACGAGAGCAGACTGAAAAAAGGCAAAACCACCAAAAGAAAGAATGCGCCTCATTCCAGACAGTATATCATCGTGACCTTTTCCCGAAAGCAGATGGAATACCAGCGGTTTATTCGGAGCCGTCAGGTGGAACGCACCAAACGGCTGCTGGACCATGCCCGGAATCCTGAAGAGATTGAAACGAGTCCGGATGATGCAAGACGTTTCATCATCCGAAAAACGACCGCCTCAGCGGGGAACGCAGCGAAGACGGTTCAGGATCTGTACTGTATTGATCTCGAAACCATCTCAAAGGAAGAAACAGTGGATGGTTTTTCTGCCGCCGCAACCGACCTGCCGGTGATGGATGAAAAGGATCATGCAGATCATCTCATCGTCAGGCGTGTCATGGACATCCTTGCGGTGAGAGCCCTTTTTGAGTGTCTTTTCAGGTGGATGAATCCCTGTCTCAGAAGGGTTTCTGCTTGCCTTCAGACCGCGGAACAGCTCACCGCACATCTGATGATCTGTTACACGGCATTCCTGTTGTTCCGGCTGATACAGGTTAAACTCGATGAACAAAGCGATGCGCATTTCACCCCTGAGGATATTCTTGATACCCTGAAGGCGATGAATATTCGCTGCGGCGATCTAACCTGCGAGGCCTTATATGACCGAAGCAAGGTGCTCGATGCGCTGGAAGAATTAACCGGACTGAATCATCAGTATGTTCTTACGACAAGTCTGAGTCAGCTGATCCGGCAGCTGCAAAAGAGATGAACAGCACATCTTCCCTGCAGCCGGCAAAAAACAAATCCAATTATCCGGGAGAATAACAAGATGACTTTCTGGTGGATCCTTGCCACGTTTCTGGCTTTTTTTGTCAAAGGAATCAGTGGATTTGCCAACACACTGGTTTTCAATTCCATTCTCAGCTTTACGGTCCAAAACGTTCAGATTTCCCCTGTGGATCTGATACTGGGTTATCCGTCCAATATCATCCTCACCATCCGGGAACGGAAAAACCTGGATCCCGCCATTATCATCCCTCTGGCGTCGATGGTTCTGGCCGGGAATCTGGCCGGCGTCTTTCTGCTTAAGAATCTGAACGGGCGTCTCGTTCGCCTCTTCTTCGGCTTTGTTGTGATTTTCCTCGGTCTTGAAATGCTCACGCGGCACAAGGCCCGTCAGCCCGGGACAAATTCAGCCTTCGGAATGATTCTCTTTGGTCTTCTTTCCGGTGTCTTCTGCGGCCTGTACGGGGTTGGCGCCCTGCTCGGCGCATACATCAGCCGATATACACAGAATGCCGGGGCATTCAGGAGTAATCTTTGTGCCATCTTCATCATTGAAAATACGTTTCGAATCTTTCTCTATGCCTTTACCGGCATCCTCAACCTGCCGCTTTTCCTGACCGCCCTCAGGCTGATGCCCTTCATGCTGGCCGGTCTTCTGTGCGGAATCGCCTGCAGCAATCACATTGAGGAAAAACAGCTTCAGAAAATCATCATGTTTCTGCTGATTCTCTCCGG
Organism: Clostridia bacterium; assembly: GCA_017626895.1. GTDB lineage: Bacteria > Bacillota > Clostridia > Christensenellales > Aristaeellaceae > Ventricola. The sequence goes on from JAGAHV010000162.1 coordinate 2,749, forward strand.
CATAATGCTCATCGCGGTCAATCTGTAACCCCTGATGCAGGACCAGATCTGTTCCTTCTCCGGATTTTCCGGCCCTGCCTGCATGTTCCGGTTGCCCATTTCCCTTCAAACAGATATAATTCACCATGTTCACACAAATCCTTCACGCCCGGGCATTCTGCCAACGCGTAAGAAAACACAGAAAGGGGATCTAACAGATGAACTTCACCTGGATCCGGGAACCAAAACAGTTCACCCTTTCGGATGAACGCATCACGATTACCACTGAGCCGCACACCGACCTGTGGCAGCGGACCTACTATCATTTCCGGAATGACAACGCACCGGTTCTCCAGACGGAAACGGATGAAAGATACTTTTCTTTCACCGTGCGAACCGACTTTTCCGAATCCCATCACCGCTTTGATCAGTGCGGCATTGTCATGTATCTGGATTCGGAAAACTGGCTGAAAGCCTCTGTTGAATTTGAAAACGAACAATTCCAGCATCTGGGATCCGTTGTCACCAATCACGGCTATTCCGACTGGGCAACCACCGCCATTCCTGCAGAGGTAAAGTCCATGTGGTATCGCTTCAGCCGTCGGGAGGATGATTACTGCATCGAGTGTTCGCAGGACGGGGAAACCTTTACGCAGATGCGTATCTGCCATATGTGGGAAGGTGCCGGAAAAATCCGTTTTGGTGTCTACGCCTGCAGTCCCGAGGATTCCAGCTTTACTGCTGAATTTACCCGGTTTACGCTTGGTCCCTGCATGTGGCAGGCACACGACGGACAGAAACCGGATCAGGAATAACCTGTCCATGTGTATCTGAAAATCAACCCTGCTGAAAAAATGAAACACTGCTTATCCGGAGGTATTTGACATGTCTTACAAATCGGTTTTCCTGTGCCTTTGTTTTGTTCTCCTGACCTTTTTTGCCCTCACTGCCTTTGGTGAAAAGGCCGATCTTTCCCAGGACCTGATTGAGCGCTCCGTTATCAGTTATGCCGCATATGGCAAACGGGATGAAGAAGCCCTCCGTCAGCTGGCCGAAACGGACCCGGACCGGTATCAGAAATGGAACCGGATCATGGACCTCTGGGCTGCGCCGGTCACGGTCAACCCTGCCCTTCCGGATGATCTGCCGGATGATGATACCCTTTGCCTGACCGCACTGGGCTTCCAGCTGAATCCGGATGGAACCATGCGGGAGGAACTGATTGAACGGCTGAAAGTTCTGAAAGCAGCCGCGGAAAAGTACCCGAAAGCAGTCATCGTGTGCACCGGCGGCGGAACTGCGGCAGAAAACAAGGAAGCCACTGAAGCCGGAAAGATGGCCCAGTGGCTCAGGGAAAACGGGATAGAGCCGGAGCGGATTTTCATCGAGGACAAGTCCATCACCACAGCCCAGAACGCTATCTTCACCTTTGATCTTCTTGAGGAAAAGTGTCCTCAGGTCCGCCAGATTGCACTCGTTTCCAGTGACTATCATATTGCCACCGGCAACCTGCTCTTTGGCGCGGAATCCATTCTGCGGGACAGTCCCATAAAGGTTGACGGGAATGCCGCCTGGCATGCCCCAAGCGGCACGCTTTCTGTCATGTTCCAGGCCGGTGCGCTGATCGAGCTCTCCGGCGACACGGAAACGGCCTTTGAAATCTATTACGAGAACTATGACATCCATGATCTGCCGCCTCTGAATCAATAAGCAATCATTGACAGACCACATTATCCGGAAGGAGCCCGAAAGATGAGCTTTATCCACGGCGGTATCCCGGTTCGCCCCATCCGGGCCGTTCTGTTTGACATGGACGGCCTTCTCATTGACTCCGAGAAGCTGGCGCTTGAATGCGACCATTGTGCCTTTGAGGAAATGGGCATTCCCATGGACTATTCCGTTCTTCTGCAGACGCTGGGCGAAACCGCTGCATCCAGCAACCGGATCTTTGCCGCACATATCAGCGGTCCCTTTGACCCGGACCATTTCTGGGCCCTCACCCGAAAATACTATGCTGAAAAGGTCCGTACAGGCGATCTCCGTGCCAAGCCCGGTGCCCGTGAACTTCTTGATTATCTGGAGCAGAGCGGGATTCCCTTTGCTCTTGGTTCCTCCAGCAGCATGCAGCGCATCTCCCTCTCCCTTCAGGCATGCGGCCTTGACCGTTTTCCGGTCATCGTCTGCGGAGATGATCCGGTCCGTTCCAAACCCGCACCGGACATTTTCACGCTGGCTGCACAGCGGCTCGGCATAAAGCCGGAGGACTGTCTGGTTCTTGAGGACTCCCCCAGCGGGATTCAGGCCGGCTTCAACGGCAGCATGCAGGTCTGTATGATTCCGGACCTTATTCCCTGGCGCAATGATTTTGCCCGCTTTTGTCATCATGCATGCACCGGTCTCACGGACATTTTGTCCCTGTTCGATTCTATCTGACCAGTCCCGCTATTTCATCTGCGATACGGTCCGCATCCGCCTCGGTACTTTCCCGTCCGAGCGTGATGCGGACCGTTCCTTTTATGTACTGATCCGGGACACAAACGGCTTTGAGCACGTGAGAGACGGTGATTTCCTGTGAATGACAGGCCGATCCGGCTGCCACGGCTATCCCTTTCCGGTCCAGAAGGTACACCAGTGTCCGCCCATCCTGTCCCGCAAAGGAAACCGAAACCAGTCCGGGCAGATGCCGTTCACCGCCATTGATGACAAAATCCAGCCCCCATTCCCGCAGTCTGCCGATAAGCCGTGACCGCAGATTTTCCAGGCGAACCTGTTCCTGCCCCATCTCGCGGATGCTTTCACTCAGCGCCGCCGCCATTCCGACAATGCCGGCCACATGTTCCGTCCCGGAACGCATTCCCCGCTCCTGCCCGCCGCCGTGATGCAGCGGCTCCAGGGCCAGACCATGCCGCACATACAGGAACCCGATTCCTTTCGGCCCGCCAAACTTGTGGGCACTGGCCGAAAGCAGCCCGACCGCGGTGTCGTTCACCTGAAGCGGAATATGCCCGACGGCCTGAACGGCATCTGTATGAAACGCGACCCCTGCCTCTTTGGCCACGTTTGCAAGTGTGGCGATCTCCTGAACAGTCCCGATTTCATTGTTTGCTGCCATCACGGAAACCAGCGCGGTATCCGGCCTCAGCGCTGAACGGAGTGCCTCCGGCGAAATCTGTCCTTCCCGGTCCGGACACAGACGCGTCACTGTCCAGCCAAAACGTTCCAGGAATGCACAGGGCTCCAGAACCGCGGGATGTTCAATGGCACTGGTGACAATATGCCCCGGTCTACCCCTGAAACAGGCCAATGCTCTGCCCTTGACTGCCCAGTTATCCGCCTCGGTCCCGCCGGAGGTAAAGAAAATCTCATCCGGCCTTACCCCCAGCAGTCCGGCAATGCATTCTCTCGCCTCAAGCACAGCACGCCTTGGTGCACGGCTGTATGTATCCGCTGCAGACGGATTCCCGAATTCCCGTTCCAGCCAGGGCATCATCGCCTGCCGGGCCGATTCCCGCAAAGGAGTCGTTGCCGCATAATCCGCATAAACAGCAGGTTCCATATGATCGTCCTCCTTAGATCCCACAGATGTCATTTGCCGGAGTGAGATTGCACAAATCCCGGCTCTGATTCACTGCCATTTGCGGATGTCCTGAATACCTCCAGGATTTCGCGGTTTGGGATAAAAACCTCACCCCGACCTGCATCATAACCCAGATAGCCGAGATGCACCAGAAGAGACAGTACGTCATCCCTTCCGTGAATCTCCGGATACGCTTCTTTTAATTCATCCCACACTTCCTCCGTCAGATAAGCCAGCAATTCATCCACACACGTGCTGCCTCAAGAAAATCGGTTACCTTTGAACCATGATTCTCTTTTATATTGAAGGATCAACGCAATCATTTCAATAGAATGAAAAATGAATTCTGGTATTTTTTTATATGATTGTTGTAATAGAAAGGGGAAAGCAATGATAAGATTACCTACCTTTTCTTTATGGCCTCAGGTGTTCTGGCCTAGGTTTTCAGAAAAAAATACGCCTGACCGCCAGCTGGTTCCGCTGCGGCAGACGTAACAGGACACAAGAAAAGCGCTGGCCGCAGCCGGATTTACGCTGATAGCCACACGCTGTATTTATGGTTTACCCACCAAAAGTCTCTTTCAGACTCAGGATTCCACTTTTTCGCTTCTATTTTTGCTTGACACACTGCTAAAATGGCCGCTTTTGATATGTCAGCAAATCAAAAACGGACTTATGGTGGGTGAATCATATATCACAATGATTCGTTATTCGTCATTATCTAAATCGATGATCAATCCCACTTTGTTTCATGATCTCGTTTGCTGTATAACGCGATTTAATCTTTCCATCAACTGTAACGTTTGTGTTTGTTATCGGGCTATACCAATATCATGATC
>JAGAHV010000163.1:0-13208 GCA_017626895.1 Clostridia bacterium
GCCGAGCGCATTCATATCGGATTTTTCGGCCGCCGGAATGCGGGGAAATCCAGTCTGGTCAATGCCATCACCGGGCAGTCGCTTTCCGTGGTTTCCGACATCAAGGGAACCACCACCGATCCGGTCATAAAGACCATGGAGCTGCTGCCCCTGGGCCCGGTGGTGATCATGGACACCCCCGGCTTTGATGATGAGGGCGCACTGGGGGAGCTCCGGATGGACAAGACCCGGCAGGTACTTGCCCGGGCTGATGTGGCCGTTCTGGTCGTAAATGCCCTCGCCGGAATGACCCAGGAGGACACGGACATGCTCACCCGCATCCGGGAGCGCGGGATTCCGCATCTGGTGGTCTATACCCACGGGGATCTTCCCGTGGCAGGACAGCTGCCCATGGATGCCTGCCTGGTCAGCTCAAAGACCCTGGCAGGCATCCAGGAACTCAAGGAACGGCTCGGTGCCCTCCTGCCCCGCGGGGCCGAAAAGCCCATCGCCTGCGATCTGCTCCCCCCGGGCGGCACCGCCGTCCTTGTCTGTCCCATTGACTCCGCCGCGCCCAAGGGCCGCCTGATCCTCCCCCAGCAGCTCGTTCTGCGGGACCTGCTGGACCACGGGCGCCTGGCCATGGTCACCCGTGAAACCGAACTGGCCCACGCCCTTGAGGTGCTGCCTGAACCGGATGTGGTCATCACCGACAGTCAGGCCTTTGCCGCCGTCCGTGACATTGTTCCGGACCGGATCCCTCTTACCTCTTTTTCCATCCTCATGGCCAGGTATAAGGGATTTCTCACCACCGCCGTACAGGGCGTTGCCGCCATTGACCGCCTCCGGAACGGTGACCGGATTCTCATGGCTGAGGGCTGCACCCACCACCGGCAGTGCGGTGACATCGGGACGGTCCGGATTCCCGGCTGGCTGCGCCGGCATACCGGAAAAGACCTTGAGATCCTGACCTGCAGCGGACACGACTTTCCGCTGGACCTGTCCAGGTATGCGCTCATCATTCACTGCGGCGGATGCATGATCACGGAGCGGGAGGTGCAGGAACGGATGCATGCCGCTCAGAACCAGGGAATCCCATTTACCAATTACGGAACCGCCATTGCCCGGATGACCGGCACACTGGAGCGCAGCCTTCGCCCCTTTGAGGCCATCCACCGGCTGCTGAAGACGGAGGAACAGGCATGAACGGACAGGTTCACGAGCTCCTTGTCCGTCTCAGCCGGGAACATACCCTCCGGCTGGAGGAATACCAGGCGCTCATCGACGGCTTTTCCCCCGAGGCGACTGCAATGGCCCAGCAGGCTGCCATCCAGCTGCGAAAGCAGATTTACGGAGTGGACATTTTCATTCGCGGACTGATTGAAATCAGCAATATCTGCCGGAATGACTGTCTGTACTGCGGCATCCGCCGGAGCAACGCCCACTGCTCACGGTACCGCCTCCTGCCTGAGGAGATCCTCGCCTGTACGGATGAAGGGTACCAGTTCGGTTTTCGCACCTTTGTGCTGCAGGGCGGCGAGGATCCTTTCTACACCGATGAGATTCTAACCAGCCTAATCCGTGAGATCCGGCAGCGCCATCCGGACTGCGCCATTACGCTTTCCCTGGGCGAGCGGGGCATGTCCTCCTTCCGGCGGCTCCGGGAGGCCGGTGCGAACCGATACCTGCTCCGGCATGAAACCGCCGATCCGGAACATTACCATCTGCTGCATCCGCGGGAATGTTCATTCGAGCACCGGATGCAGTGCCTCTCTGACCTGAAAGAGATCGGGTACCAGGTCGGCTGCGGCTTTATGACCGGATCACCCTATCAGACCAGTGCAAACCTGGCCCGGGACCTCAAGTTCATCGAGGCATTTCATCCGGACATGTGCGGCATCGGCCCGTTCATTCCTCACCACGATACCCCGTTTGCCGCTTTCCCCGCCGGCAGTGTGCCATTGACCTGCTACCTTCTCTCCCTTGTCCGCCTCATCGTCCCCACGGTCCTGCTGCCTGCCACCACGGCACTGGGAACCCTGGCGCCTAACGGTCAGGAGCTGGGGATTCTCTCCGGCGCAAACGTAGTCATGCCCAATCTTTCCCCGGTCAGTGTCCGAAACAAGTACATGCTCTATGACAATAAGCGCTCCACGGGCGTCGACTCCGCCGAGCACCTTGAAATGCTCAGGGAACGGATGCGGGCGATCGGGTACCGCATCGTCACGGACCGCGGTGATGTCCGGTCTGCGCCTGACAGCCTGTCTCCGGGGTTTGACAATTGAAACAGAATGGAGGTGCCCCTATGCGCAATGACAGACTGCAGCTGCTTCGCGGAATGCTGGCGCCGCTCATCGGCATTTTTGCCCTGCTCCTTCTCTGGCACCTGGTCTGTTCTCTGGGGCATATCAGTCCCTATGTGCTCCCTTCTCCCCAAAAGGTCGGCCAGACGTTTCTGAAAATGGCCCGGTCCGGGGAGATCGCCAGAGATGTGCTGGTCAGCTTTAGGCGGGTTATACGTGGATTTGGGATTGCGTTCCTTCTTGCCTTTCTGCTGGCGGTTTTTCGAATTGCCGTTCCCATTTCGGAACGCTTCACCGCCGCCTTCATTCAGTTTTTCCGGAGCGTTCCGCCCATTTCCCTCATTCCTCTTCTGATTCTTTGGTGCGGAATCGGCGAACAGACCAAGACCATCATCATCATTCTGGCCGCCTTCTTTCCCATGTATCTGGCCATCGTCAAGGGATTCACAAGCTATGATCCGAAGCTGCTGGAAATGGCCCGTGTCTTTTCCTGCTCCCCGCTTCGCATGTTTCTCCGCATCATCCTTCCCTCCGCTGTTCCGGATATCCTCCTCGGCATGCGTACCAGTCTTGGGTATGCCTGGCGGGCCATCATCGGGGCAGAAATGGTGGCTGCCTCAACCGGTCTCGGCCACATGATTCTCTTTGCCCAGCAGATGTCCCGGACCGACAAGGTCATCGTCGGCATTCTGGTCATCGGCATTGCCGGCAGTCTGACTGACTGGATCCTGGGCTGCCTGATTCGCCGTCTGGTCGGAAGGAGGGCTGCGCATGGCTGGGATTGAGCTGGTTCAGCTGAGGAAAGCGTATACGGTAGACCAGCGCCGCATTCCCATTCTCAATGGCCTGGATCTCTCCATCCCGGAGAAGGCCATCACGGTGGTCCTGGGGAAGAGCGGCTGCGGAAAGACGACGCTTTTGCGCCTGATTGCAGGTCTAGAGCAGCCGGACAGCGGACAGATCGTCCTGCCCGGGAATCAGCGGACCGCCTTCGTTTTCCAGGAACCGCGTCTTCTGCCCTGGCTCTCAGTTCTGGGGAATGTCCAGTTCCCGCTGAAACGGGTGGAGATTCAGCCGGATGAAACCCGGTGGATGCTCCGTACGGTGGGGCTCACCGGCTTTGAGCGGGCATTGCCGCATCAGCTCTCCGGGGGAATGCAGCAGCGCGCCGCCCTGGCCCGTGCCCTCCTCTATCATCCCACTCTCATCCTGATGGATGAACCTTTTGCCGCCCTGGATCATTTTACCCGGGCGGATATGCAGCAAGCACTGCTGGACATTCAGCAGAAAACCAGTGCCAGCATTCTGTTTGTTACCCATTCCATAGATGAGGCGATGACCCTTGGCAATAAACTGGTCATTCTTGCCGGCGGGGTGATCCGCTCCGCGTACACCCTCACCAATCCGCACCCCCGGGATCTGCTCGAGCCGGAGATGATTGATCTGCGGCGTCGGATCATTGAAGATCTCAATCACACCCACTGATTCAATCCGCTTCTGCGGTTGAACGCACATCCCTTACGATAGGGAGTGCAATACACGAATGGAGGTTTCCCATGAAAAAGATACTTTTCCTTGTTCTTGCCCTCTGCCTGATGGTTCCCTGCGCCTTTGCAGACGCGCTTTCCGTTGACCATCTGACCGTGACCTATGTCACCTCCCCGCTGAATATTCCCAGCATCGTGGAAAAAGAACATCACATCTTCGAAAACGTTCTGGGCATCCCGGTGGAGTATGCCGAGATTACCTCCGGTGCGGACCAGACGCAGGCGCTGGCCTCCGGCGACGTGCAGCTGCTGTATGCGGTGGGCGGCACCTCCGTCATTCTCTCCGCGGCAAACGGCGCGGACATCAAGGTGCTGAACATGTACTCCCGTGCGCCGGAAGCGTTCTGCATGTACAGCAAGGATACGTCCCTTACCACACCGGAATCCCTGAAGGGAAAGGTCATTGCCGGCCCGGCCGGGACCAATCTGCATGAACTTCTGGTTGCCTATCTGAACACGGCCGGCATGACCATTGACGATGTCCAGTACATCAGCATGGGCATTCCCGAGGCAAAAGCGGCCTTGGACGGCGGCAGCGCGGATGTGGCGCTCCTGGGCGGCGCGGCTGCCTATAACGCCTCTCTTCAGGGATATCATCTGGTGGCCAACGGCAAGGGCCTAATCAAGGCCATTATCGCCGTTGCCGTCACGAAAGAATTTGCCGATGCACATCCCGACGTGATTGCCGCCATTACGAAAGCCGAGGAGCAGATCATGGAATCTATCCAGGCAGACCCCGAAGCGGCCTATGCCCTGGCTGCCTCCTATCTGGACCTCACGCCGGAGGCGGTGCGGGAGATGGCCGGTGCCTATGACTTTTCCCTCGCGATCACCGAAGAGGACAGGGCCGGTTTCCAGAAAACGGCAGACTTTATGCATGCCTCGGAGATGATCGATGAGCCCTATGACGTCTCGGGTCTGTTTATGAACTGACCTGCCTGCCACACAAAAAAACCTGCTGCCGCTGGCAGCAGGTTTTTTTGAATCAATAGGCCTTTGCAAAATAAATCAGCTTTTTCGCCGGTTTTCCGCAGCAGACACAGGTTTCCGCAATGGGGGTCTGGTCAAAGGGCATGCAGCGGGAAGTGGCGCTGAAGCGCTCCTTGATCAGGTCCTCACAGGCCTGATCTCCGCACCACATGGCACGGGCATAGCCGCCGTTGACCTGCTTCTCCAGTTCCTCCATGTTGAATACATCCGCCGTATGGGCATCCCGGAACGAACGGGCGATTTCAAACAGATTGGCCTGAATCTGGTCAAGCAGCTCCGGAATCACCGTTTCTATCGCATCGATGGCCACAGACTCTTTTTCAAAGGTATCTCTGCGGACGCACACCACCTTGTTTTCGGCAAGGTCGCGGGGACCGACTTCGATGCGGACCGGGACACCCTTGAGCTCCCATTCGTTGAATTTCCAGCCCGGCGTCACGTTGTCGCGATCATCAAACTCAACGCGAAGGCCGAGGGCGGTGAGACGGTCGGCAATGGCACGCGCGCCTTCAAGCACGCCTTCCTTATGGGCGGCTACCGGAACCACCACACACTGAACCGGCGCAATCTTCGGCGGCAGCTTCAGTCCGCGCTCATCGCCGTGCGTCATGATAATCGCACCGATCAGGCGGGTGCTGGTGCCCCAGCTGGTTTCATACGCGTACTTCTGGACGCCGTCCTTGTCAAGGAACTTGATTTCAAACGGCTCGGAGAAATTGGTGCCGAAGTTGTGGCTGGTACCGCTCTGCAGCGCCTTTCCGTCCTGCATCATCGCCTCAACGGAATAGGTGGCACGCGCGCCGGCAAACTTCTCTTTCTCGCTCTTCTGTCCGCAGTAGACCGGAATCGCCAGAACCTGTTCACAGAAATCACGATAGACGCCCAGCATCTTCATGGTTTCCTCCTGGGCCTCCTCCTCTGTCGCATGGATGGTATGGCCCTCCTGCCAAAGGAATTCGGAGGTTCTCAGGAACGGACGGGTCGTCTTCTCCCAGCGCATCACGGAGCACCACTGGTTGTACAGAAGCGGCAGATCACGCCAGGACTGCACCCAGCGGGCGTACATCGTGCAGAAAATGGTCTCACTGGTGGGACGGATGGCCAGGCGCTCCGTCAGCGGCTCCGTGCCTCCCTGCGTCACCCAGGCAACTTCAGGAGCAAATCCTTCCACATGGTCCGCTTCCTTGAGCAGCAGGCTCTCCGGAATCAGCATGGGCATGGACACGTTCTTATGTCCGGTCCGTTTGAACTCGGCATCCATCTGCTTCTGGATCAGTTCCCAGATGGCATATCCGTATGGCTTGATCGCCATGCAGCCTCTGACCGGCGTATAGTCCATCAGATCCGCAAGCTTGACAACGTCCGTGTACCACTGGGAGAAATCCTCACTTCTCGCCGTGATGTGCTGGACAAATTCCTGTTGGTTCTTCTTCCCCATTTTAATCATTCCTCTTCTTATTCCTGATCAGCCGTCCATCAGGCGGCTGTTCATTTTCTCAGATAACCCTTTACGCGCCCAAAAGCTGTGACAGTTTGCACACAGCCTCCTGTTCATCCGGTCCGGAGGCCAGAATGGTCAGTGCCTGTCCCCTCGTCAGTTCAAGCGAAATGAGGCCGATCAGCGACTTGGCATTGACCGTCATGTCTCCCTTGCGGATCAGTACACTGGATTCAAACTCGCTCATCTCCTGGGCAATCATTGCCGCCTCACGCGACAGTATCGGTTTGGAGACCGTCATCTTCACTGTCAGTTCCATCGAATCCGTTACGCCCCTTCCATCTCATTTGCCATTTTTTCAATCCGGTGCAGGCGGTGATAAATGCCGCTTTTGCCCACCGGCGGATCACACAGTTTCCCAAGGTCCTCAAGGGATAATTCGGGATTGGCCAAGCGCAGTTCCGCTGCCTCCAGCAGCTCCTGCGTCAGCTCACCCCGTCTGCCCCCCGTCAGCACCCGTTCAATGGCCGCCGTCTGTTTTTCCGCCGCGCTGATGGTCCGCTGTACATTGGCGCTGTCACAGTTCACCGCCCGGTTAGCCCGGTTCCGCAGGGCTTTCTGGATGATCAGCTCATCCATGGCAAAGCGGGCCTTCTGCGCCCCCATGATGCTGAGGGTGTCCGTAATGGCCTCCTGCTCCTTATAGTAAAGCAGAATCATTCCCCGCCGGACCGTTTTATGAATATCCAGATTAAACCGTGTCTGAATGAATTTCTGCAGTGCATCGGCAAATCCTTCATCATTGAGCACCAGTTCCAGGTGTGCATCCTTCCCGGGATCCGTCACCGAACCACAGGCGAGAAACACCCCGCGCATGAAGGATTTTCTGCAGCATTTGCGCGTGGTAATGTCCTTGGGAACCGTTCGTCTCGACATATCGATTCCGCATCCCTCAAGGACAAAGGATGCCTCCTCATTGGCCAGATTCAGCCGATAGCTGTTCCGGCCGCCAAGCCGCGCATGATGCAGCGTCACCAGTTCCGGAACGACATCAAACACGGTCTTGTACAGTTTGAAAATCCGTCTGGCCAGTGCATTGTTCTCGGTTTCAATGCACAGCCGCTTTTCCCCGTGTCCCCGGAAGATAATCGATCCGGAGGCACAGATGATTCCGCTGAGTTCTGCCAGATAGCAGCATACGCTCTCCGGCTCAATCCGGCACAGTTCCCGTTTTGTCTGTGCGGAAAAGGTCATGGTTTAATCCCTCCTGCGCTTCTGGGAAAGCAGGATCAGCCGGGCCATCTGCAGCATCGCCTGAAGAGCAGAGGCCACATACGTCATGGCGGCGGCGTTCAGCACGCTTTTTACGCCGGCCATCTCATCCTCGGGAACAACCCCCGCGGAGAGAATCTGAATTGCCCTCCTGGATGCATCAAACTCGACGGGCAGCGTCACCAGGTAAAACAGCACCGCAAACAGGAAACAGCAGATCCCGATCATCTGCAGCGGACGGAAGGAGAAAAACAGACCGGCCAGAAAGAGCGGTATCGCCGCCCGGGAGCCGACACTGGCAATCGGGACCAGATTGCTTCGAATCCGCAGCGGCATGTAATTCTGCGCATCCTGCAGGGCATGACCGCATTCATGCGCCGCGATCCCGATGGAGGCCACACTGTCAGTCTGATAGACCGCCTGTGAGAGGCTCAGGACCCGGGAACCCGAGTCATAATTGTCCGTCAGTTCACCGGGGATCATCTGAATGGGAACATCCTGCAGTCCGCCCGCGTCCAGAATCCGTCTGGCAATGTCCCGTCCGGTCAGGCCTGTGCGGCTCTGGACATCGTCCCACTTGCTGTACGCCAGCCTGACCGCGCCCTCCGCTGCCATCGACAGCAGAAAGCCGATCAGAACAAGGATATACGTGGAGTCATAATAGTACATATTGTCCTCTGTTATTTCTTGATTCCGTTGTAAAGGAATCCCTTATCCGCATCCACCGTCACCGTCATGCCGGGCTTGACCATGTGCACTGCCTGCTCGGTCCTGTCCATAAACAGCGGGATACCCAGTGCCAGACAGGTAATGGCCGCATGGCATTCCGGATCCGTGCTTTCGACAATGACCGCCGATGCCTGCCGGAGATACGGAAGCATTTCGCCCGTCGTCATCTTGGTGACAACCACATCGCCGGGCTTAAAGTCACTCTCAAGGTCTGACAGCGTATTCACCACACAGGCTTTTCCGCTGGCGCTTCCCTCACCGATGCCCATGCCGCGCAGCAGCACGTTGCCCACAATGTGTGCCTTGATCAGGTTGGTGGTTCCGGAAACACCGGTGGGAACGCCGGCCGAAATGATGGCAATATCTCCCGGATGCACATAGCCGGAACTCTCTGCCGCCGCCACTGCCGCATTGATCAGGGTGTCCGTATCCCCGCTGACCTCCATATGGGCCGGGATGACGCCAAAGGAGAGGCCCAGCTGATGATACGCCTGCTCATTGGGCGTTGGCGCAATCACCGGACAGTGCGGACGGAAACGGGCCACCATGCGGGCCGTGGTTCCGGAATTGCTGGGCGTGATAATCGCCGCCGCGTTCAGGTCACTGGCCATCTGGCAGCAGGAATAGGAAACCGCGTTGGCCACCGTTCTGACCGTGTCATTGCGCATGGCCTCCTGCAGAAGCTTGAAGCGGTTGCTGTTCAGCTGGTGGGATTCGATATAGGAGGCAATCCGCACCATGGTATTGACCGCCTCGATGGGATACTTGCCGGCCGCCGTCTCTCCGGAGAGCATGATGGCATCTGTGCCGTCGATAATGGCATTGGCCACGTCGCTGGCCTCGGCCCGGGTCGGCCGCGGGTTCCGTATCATGGAATCCAGCATCTGCGTCGCCGTAATGACCGGCTTGGCCGCCAGATTGCACTTATGGATAAACTCTTTCTGGAGAACCGGGACCTCTTCCATGTCCACTTCGACGCCCAGGTCGCCGCGGGCAACCATGATGCCGTCGGATACCTTGAGGATCTGGTCAAAGTTGTTGACCCCCATCCGGTTCTCAATCTTGGAAAAGATCCGGACACCGCTGCCGCCGTGATCCGCACAGAGCTTGCGGATGGTGAGCACATCCCCCGGCCGGCAGACAAAGGAAGCGGCGATCAGGTCGATGCCGTGCTCAATGCCGAAAAGAATATCACTGCTGTCCTTCTCGCCGATGGAGGGCATCTGCAGATCCACATCCGGTACGGAAATGCCCTTCCTTCCACCGAGGACACCGCCATTGAGCGTCTCACAGACGATGTCCGTTCCGTTCTCGACCCGCCGGACGACCATGGACAAAAGACCGTCGTCAATGGACAGCCGGTCTCCTGCCTTGAGGAGGGACGGAAGACGCTCATAGGTGATGCTTACCGCCTGCGCATCGCCCTCCACTTCCCGTGTCGTGAGAACAAATTCCTGGCCCGGGACCAGGGTCACTTTTTCCTCTTTCAGGGTCTTCGTCCGGACCTCAGGCCCCTTGGTATCCAGCATGATGGCAACCGGGATATTCTTTTCCTTCCGGAGCCGCTGAATCAGTTCAATCCGCCGACCGTGTTCCTCATAGCTGCCGTGGGACATATTCAGCCGGCAGACATTCATTCCGGCATCCATCAGCCGGCTGATCATTTCCTCACTGTCTGTTGCAGGTCCGATGGTACATACAATTTTGGTTTTCCGAATCATGCATGTCCCTCCTCAATTTGTCCGTCGCCGAAGCGACTTTTCCTAAACAACGATCTGATCCTCTGCCGCTGTGCGGCAGGATCTGTCACTGCGTTTCATCCATCCAGCCGTTCGATCCGGTAATCCACCCAGCTGGCAAACGTGCTCCCCGGCTGCAGAATCAGCAGTCCGCTTTCATCAATCAGCCCTTTTGAATACAGATTGATGCTGTTTGTGGAACAGGTCTGCGGCTCAATGCAGAAGCCGGGCCGGTTATGCGGCGTGAAAACCACCACATTGCGGTAGCAGTCCGAGGCCCTCAGATGAAGCCGGAAGGATTTCCACGTGACCGTTGACTCCTGGTCCTCCGTCATGCCGCGGAACACGTGATCAAGATACAGGCTCTCCACCGTGTGTCCCTCCCCGTCCGGTCGCATGGAACTGTCCATTTCCACAATCTCGCCGGTGGGGAGCTGTGCCTCATCCATTTCATATGCCCGCCTAACCGGCACATTCAGATAAACCTGTCCGGCATCTCCCTGTTTGGAGAAATAGGGATGCACGGCAAAGCCAAAGGGCATTTCCTCAATGCCGTCATTGGTGACTTTCATGTCCATATGAAGGCCGGACGCGGTCAGGATATACCGGACAGTCAGCGTACAGGGGAACGGGAATGCCTGGTAGAGATCATCCAGCGCCGAGATCCGGATACAGGCCTCGCAAACCGCCGAATTCTCGCCTGCCTCCACACGCAGCACCGTCCAGGGCTCATCCTTCACCAGTCCGTGAATCTTGACGCGTTCACCGCGTTTGTCCATCCGGTACTGTTTCCCTTTCCATTCAAAGGTGCCATCCTCCATGCGGTTGGGTGTCGGGAACAGAATCGGAATACCATACTTGGTTCCCACCACCTTGATATCCACGGGTTTCATCAGGATCTCCTGGTCCAGATAGTGCCAGTAGTAAACATTGAAACCTGCCTGGGGGAGAATCCTTACCTCATGGCCCTCTCCCTTCAGAACAATCTCCTCAAAACCCTCCACGCTTGTCTCAGCGTTGTGTACCTCAAACATCCTTCATATCCTTCCTTTCCACACCCGTCCCGTCAAAACTGGGAATAAACGCCCGGTCATCCGCCCCGGCGGTCTGATAATACCCCGGGATGCCCAGCAGTTTCATCTGGGCCAGAACCCGTTCATATTCCCGGGTTTTCAGACGCCGGTCAAGCCCGGGGAACGACACTGCCTCCCCGCATGGCACATACTGACTCATCAGCGAGACCGGAATGCCGGGACAGTTTTCAACAATCCAGTTAAGCACCTGCATGGCATCCGTGGTCATCCCCGGCAGCACCAGATGCCGGATCACCACGCCCCTTTGCACAATTCCTGCATCATTATAAACCGGGCTGCCCTTCTGCCTGACCATTTCAAGAATTGCCTGCGTGGCCACCTCCGGATAATCTGCCGCCCGAAACAGTTTGCCGGCCATCCGGGAACTGAGGGTCTTGAGATCCGGCAGATAGACATCCACCACATCGGCCATCTTTTCAAGAACCGACAGGCTTTCATACCCGCTGGTGTTATAGACCACCGGAACCGCCGGCCGGTAGAGGCATAGCGCCTCCCGGATGGCATCCGCAAAATGCCCCGGCGTCACCAGGTTAATGGTCTCAGCTCCCTGCGCCTCCAGTTCACGCACAATCTCTGCCAGACGGGCCGGGGTAATGGCGATGCCTTTGCCCCCATGGCTGATCTCCGTATTCTGACAGAAAAGACATTTCAGCGTGCATCCCGAAAAAAAGATGGCCCCGCTTCCGTGTACGCCGCTGATACAGGGTTCCTCCCACAGATGCAGCGCGGCCCGGGCGACTCTGGGCTGAATTCCCTGTCCGCAAAAACCCCTGCCGGAGGTTTCGCCGCGTTCCTGCCCGCATGCGCGGGGACATTCCCGGCAGATCATAAATCAATGAACTCCTCAAACCGCGGCAGAATCCCGATTCCATCCGGGAAATGCGCCGCAAACTGCGGAATGGCATGGCTGGGGAACGAATTCCCTTCAATGAAGATCGGACCGTTTTCCGTAATGGCCACATCCCATGCCACATAACGGACCTGCGGAACCACCCGCATGGCCTGCAGACACATTTCCTTTACCTCATTCCAGAACGGAATCTGCGTGCCGGGAATCCGCTGCTTCGTCATGGGATGGATTTCAAACACCTCACCCGCCTTATTGGCGCCGGGGCCTGAAATCCTGCCGGTTTCAAGATCAATGGGGGCTGCCATCCCGCCGCAGTCCACATTATCCATCACTTTTCCGTTTCCAATCCGGATATAGGCATACACGATGCCCTCTTTCTTATCTCCGAGAAGTGTCGCGACCCGAATTGTATTCACAGAGGTAGGACAAAGCCGGGCCATTGCCTCATGCTGCCGTACGCATTCCTCGACAATGCCGATATTGTTTTCTTTCAGACGTGCATACAGTGCTGCCGGATCCTCGAAATCCTTCTCCGTACATTTGATGATTCCCTGTCCGCTGGATCCGTCCAGAGGCTTGCAGAACAGCTCCGTGCGTCCTTTGACAAATTCGGCAAACTGCTCTTCACTGGCCTTGCGCAGGCTGAGCCATTTTCTGCCCACCTGTTTGGAGAACAGCTGATTGAACTCATCCTTGTTGTCAAAGAAGTGCCAGAATTTCTTGTCATTCATACGGGAGACAATGCTGTTGGAAATCCCGCGGGTGATCTGTGTTCTGCGCTGCCGGTCATTGAGGCGATACATCTCTGCAATCTTATAATCCACATAGCCGGCATTATAATGCAATGCACAACGGACCATGTCTGCCATGAGCCAGAAACGGTTTTTCCCGCTCTTTTTGGTCAGCATTTTGGCTGTACGGTACATGGCACCGTAGTCCATCTTCTTTGCCCGTTTCAAAACATATGAAATATTCAATCGATTTCGCTTCCAATCTCTGAGATTACCTGAAAATACCCATCATTATTTTAGCTGATTCCATGTCTTTTTTCAAGCAAAATGCCAGCCCAATAACAAAAGACCGGCCAAAGGCCGGTCTTTGTATTCAGTTATGTACCGAATTACTCAATGATCTTGGTCACAACGCCGGAACCGACCGTACGGCCGCCCTCACGGATAGCGAAGCGGAGCTTCTCATCCATGGCGATCGGGGTGATCAGCGTGCACTCCATGTCCACGTTGTCGCCCGGCATAACCATCTCAACGCC
>JAGAHV010000164.1:0-51440 GCA_017626895.1 Clostridia bacterium
ACCTCCACGAAAATATCCTCTCCCAGCGCCTGCATGGCGGCATCATTCATCAGGTGATCAAACGGCAGCGTATTATCATGGAACACATTCCCCGTTACCCGGGTTCCCTGGGCCTGCCAGTCAAGCCAGAGGCCTCTGGTGCAGTGATGGAAATGATTTCCTTCAATGACGACATCAATGGCCGCATGCATTTTGATGCCGCCGATTTCCGCACCGGCCAGGTTCTGCTTGTTGTTGATATGATGAATGTGGTTATGTTCAATCCGGGAGAAGACGCCGCCAAGATGGCCCACAATGCCTGTCTGTCCGCAGTCATGAATCTCACAGTTGCGGATAAGATGGGACCCGATCGTCTCTTTTGACCATCCGTCCAGCTGTGCCTGGCAGATGGCATCCCGCTCCGTCTGGGTTCCATCCTTCAGCTTCCAGTGCAGCCATTTATTGTCATTTCCGGGCTGCAGATACTTGCCGAGGGAGATGCCGGAGCACTTGGACTGATAGATGTTGCAGTCCTCAATAATCCAGCCTTTGGACCAGTGTGGTCCCACCATTCCCACCTGATAGGCTGTCGGCGGTGCCCACTGTGTCGCAGCCCGGCAGATTTCGAACCCGGACAGTGTGATATATCCGCAGCCCTCTTCAAGCGGATAGAAGCAGAAAGGCCGCACATTGATCTCCACATTCCCCGAATTCGGATTGAACTCATGGAAATTCGCGTAGATGATGGTTTCATCCTTGTCCATATCCTGCTCGGTATACCAGGTATATACCGAAAAGTCCGGATCCCAGGACGTTTCAGACCTGACCGGATTCAGAACACCGTCCAGCGTTTCCGTTTCATACAGTGACTTATCTCCCAGATAAACCTCACCCGTGTGCGCCACAAAAGACGCGATAAACCAGTCGCCGCTTACTCTGGTGGTATACGGATTATACTCCCCGAAAAAGCGGTTTGGAATCCGAACCTGCCACACGCCCGGGTGGGCATGGAACCGGGTCCAGTTTCTGACCGGTTCCGCACCGGTAATCTTCGCCCCCAGCGGATGCGATGAACGATAGATGATTCGCTCCTTCTCTGTTCCGCCCCGAATCGGGTTCACATGTTCCCGGTATACACCGGGCAGGACGATAATCTCATCCCCCGCTACTGCAGAAAGCGCCGCTTCCTGGATGGTTTTAAATGGGGAATGTTCCGTTCCATTACCGGATTCTGCCACAGAAGCAGAAACATATATGATCATGTGTTCCTCCTCAATTATCCCTTTGACCCATTTATTTCTCAGACTCTTCTCTGAACCTCAGGATGTATTGTACCCTGAATTCTGTCCTCTGACAAGGTAGTGCAGCCGGATTTTTCATCAGCTTTCGCGCTCAGGAATTTCCTTGCGCAAAGAGCTCAGATCGTGTACAATTTTCCCTGCAGATGAAAGACAAGAACTGCTTATTAACGGAGGATCATCAGACGAACATGACAGAAGAATTCATGCGTTCACTGTATCTGGATGCGCTGCGCACCTGTGAGACAGAAGCCTGTAAAAAAATCGTTACCAAAATCAGATGTCCGCGTAAAACGACAGACAGGGAAACACTGTTCGACAGGCCTGAATATGCCAAGCTTCTCAGGGAGGAGCTTTTGGATAATGCAATGTATCAGGCAGCCATTTCCGAGGATCCGTTCAGTAATCCGGAACTCCTTTCGGAGTATAAGGCCATACAGCCCCGTATGGAGGAATACCTGTCAGATGGTGTTCTGGACCTTGCCCGATACCGAAAAGACAAGATGGACCAGGAAATGCAGGAGTACAAGGCAGAGGCTGACAAACTCCTTGAAACGGTTTCGATTTCCGAAACGATTCTGTCAAACCTAGATCGTTACCTGGTCCTTGCAGAGGAGAAAATCTGCACATTTTTGACTCAGGATGAGCTCTTTGTCTACTACCATAAAACGGAATCAAGACGAAAATACGCCTGGTCACTGGATCCAGTGAATATGGAAAACATGGGAGAGTTTTTTCTCCGCATGGAAAACCGCCGGTTCTTTCCCAATTTTTTCCTTTATGTTGTCCGGGAGAAATCATTCTCCGATTTTATTGCACGGCAGATTTATGATGCCTACCCGATTCTGGAAAAAGCACAAAATATCAAGCTCAGCAAAGGCTATCGTCCGTGTAAAAAAATCGATGGTACTGCCCACAAGGTGGAACATGATTTCTTTGAACGCCTTTTTGCCCTGTTTCCCCTGAAACGGATAAAGGAACTGGTCCATCGCAATCCCCGCTATACCAACATGATGGATCTCATTGAGCAGGCAGAACAAAAAAGACGCATGTTAAACACCGCCATGCTCGACTCCATTCCCGAACAGTATAAGGATTTCTATCCCGCCGCCCGCGCCATGCACAGAGACTTTATCCTGCATATCGGTCCGACCAATTCCGGAAAAACCTATGATGCCATCAATGCCCTGATGGAAGCCGGAAACGGCATCTATCTGGCTCCTCTGCGTCTTCTGGCTTATGAACAGTATGAGAAAATCAATCGCGCCGGCATCCCATGCTCTCTTCTGACAGGTGAGGAACAGGAATTGGTGGGATATGCCAAGATCCAGTCCAGCACCATTGAAATGGCCGATCTGAACCGTTATTACGATGTTGCTGTCATTGACGAGGCTCAGATGATTGCCGATTCCGACCGGGGCGGTTCCTGGACAAACTGCATCCTTGGTCTGTGTGCAAAGGAGATTCATGTCTGTGCCTCCCGAAATGCCGAGGAACTGCTGAAAAAGATCATTGAGGACTGCGGCGATTCCGTTACGGTCATCCATCACGAGCGGCAGACGCCCCTCATGTTCGAGTCCAAACCCGTCGAATTCCCCAAAGATGTGCGTCCGGGGGATGCACTGATCGTCTTTTCCAAACGAGATGTCCATGCCGTTTCCGCAGAACTGCAGAAAAAAGGAAGAAAATGCAGCATCATTTATGGCGCACTCCCCTATGATGTCCGGCATAAACAGGCTGAACTCTTTGCCAGCGGAGAAAATGAGATCGTCGTTGCCACGGACGCGATCGGCATGGGAATGAATCTGCCCATCAAGCGTGTCGTCTTCCTTGATACCACGAAGTTTGACGGGGTTGAACGCCGGTCACTCACTTCCTCCGAAATTAAACAGATCGGTGGTCGGGCAGGTCGTTTCGGTGTCTATCCGAAAGGCTTCGTGGCTACCGCGGAATACCCCGGATTTATCCAGCACGGGCTCACGGTCAAGGACACCCCCATCACCCAGGCAACCGTTGAATTTCCGGAAAGTCTGATCGGTTTAAACGCTCCTCTGATCGACATTCTGGAACGCTGGGATGAACTCGAACCACATACCGGATGGAATAAGGCAGCAACCGGAAGGATGCTGTTTCTGGCAAAGCGTATCTATAACGCCTACAGCGATGCAAAAAATGACTTTTGTTACAATTTCGTTACCCTCCCCTTTGATGAAAGCGATCAGTCCCTTCTCTCCGTCTGGGATTTAATGGTTCGCTGCGAGTACAAAGGGAAACACTTTGATGTACTGAAAACCCTTCCGGAAATTCCTGATGCAGACAAGTGCCGCATGAAAAATCTGGACACGCTCGAATTCAACTATCGTCTGTGTGATTTGCTTTACAACTATGTAAGACATTTTCTTCCGGAGGAGTCCGATCTGTTCAACGCCATGAATCAGTGTAAATACCGCATTTCCTCCGGAATCATGCATATTCTCTCCACACAGAAGCTTTCCGGACGACACTGTGAGATCTGCAATCGGCCGCTTCCCTGGAATTCCCGCTATAAAACCTGTTACAGTTGTTATGAGAAACAGCAGGCCCTTTACCATCCCCGGTCCTCCCGGTGGTGGTATTAACCGGCTGACTGAACTGATAAAAAGAGGTGACTGGCCAGTGCCAGTCACCTCTTTTCTTGCCTGCCAATGACGATGCCGTGCCTGACCGCCTGACAGAACCAAAAAAAGAAGTCCCTTTTACAGGACTTCTCCAGCGGAGAGTTTGGGATTTGAACCCAAGGAGGGGTATCAGCCCTCACACGATTTCCAGTCGTGCGCCTTAGACCACTCAGCCAACTCTCCGTAGGCTGTTGCTCAATCAGCGAGAGTGATTATACATCACCACAGTCGATGATGTCAACAGCGAATTGCACAAACTTTTATTGAATTTTTTGGTTATTTAGGAAATGTATTCATCCATTCCGCTGCAGTCGAAGATGAATGGGCTGGAATCCTCCTCATCAAAATCGCCCGGATCCATTTCAGGAAGATGGAATTCTGCGTCCGGCGCAAACGCTTCTACCAGCCGCGGAACGATCTCCGAGATTTCCTTCCGGTCCTTGACGATTTCATAGTGCCCTACACCCTCATTGTCCAGTTGTTCCCGCACCATCATCACGCTAATCTGTGCGCCGTTCTCAAACGGAGTCACCGAACCCAGAGCCATATAGGTTTTCTCATCAAATTCCAGCGTTGCCAGATGCAGCAGCTGCCCCTGACCCAACTGGAGATCCTTGAGATCGACGTATTCCTCATTCCCGTTCATCTGAAAAAAACTTGCCATTCTGAATGTCACCTCGACTTACTGATCACTGTTACGAATATACTGTTCGTAGATGCGTTCGAGAAGCTTCTCATCATCCACCGATTCAAAAACTGTCTCGCCATCCTCACTTCTTTCCGCCATTACGATAAAATCTGCATCCGGATCCGGATCGTTCATATCGTTAAACAACAGATAGCGAATTCCTTCATAACGGAGCTCATACACCAGATGAAGCTTTACCGGCGACCCATCCTCATCTTCAAACGTCCAGATATCCTCATCTTCCTCCGCCTCATCCGCGTCCTTTTCTGCGGCCTGCTCTGCCTTCTTTTTCTGTGCTTCCGCATCCAGATAAGACTGCAGGATCATGACAGCGGCAACCATGTCCACTTTGCGCTTCCGTTCGTCCCGATGAAGGCCTCCCTCAAGGAGAAGCGATTCTGCCTGAATGGTCGTCATCCGTTCGTCGTAGTACTGAACTGACAGGCCCGCTTCCTGCAGCTTTCCTGCAAATTCACGGACCTTATCCACCTGAAACCCTTCCGTTCCGTCCATGTTTCTCGGCAGGCCGCAGAGGATCTGATCAGTCCCATACTGATCGGCAAGTGCCCTGATGTGTTTTGTATCCGGCCCGTAACCGACCCGGGTATACGTTTCCACCGGCTGTGCCGTCAATCCCAGCGGATCACTGACAGCAATTCCAATACGCCGGTCGCCCACATCCAGACCAATTATGCGTTTCTTATCCATGTGCTGTGTCTGTTTCCTCAGATATTCTTTGAAATGTAGAACGAAACCAGTTCCTCCAGTAACTCATCCCGGTCAATCCGACAAATCAGCGAGCGCGCATTCTGGTAGCTTGTAATATACGTCGGATCCCCACTGATCAGATACCCCACGATCTGTGTAATCGGGTCATAGCCTTTGTCTGAAAGTGCCTGATATACACAGAGCAGAATGGTCTGCGCGTCCTGTGTACTTTCACTGATCGCCTTAAAATGCTGCGTTCCGTTTCCCGAATCAAACATGCTCATCAATCCCCCTCAGAAAGTACATATGGAAGTTGTCCGTTCTCTGTTCGCCTGTCCCGAACCGTTTTGGCCGTTTCAGGCTGTGCCCAAATTATACATGAATCCAATTGATCTTTCAACACCTAATGCGGCCTTCCTGTTCCATTCAGGAAAGAATTGGCCTTTTTCCGCGGCTTTTGTATCCGCACGCTGAATTCCTTTCGGAGAGTGGCTCTCAGTGATTCCCTTCAAGCTTTGCCACCGTCTCCTCAAACAGTTCCGGAAGCGGTGCCGTAAACTGCATCTCCTCACCGGTGACAGGATGCGCAATCCGCAGTGAATACGCGTGCAGCATCAGCCGCGGAATCCGGACAGGGATTTTCAGATTGGGCGCATAAATGACATCGCCCAGAACCGGATGTCCCTCTGCTTTCATGTGAACCCGGATCTGATGTGTTCTGCCGGTCAGAATGTGGACATCCAGCAGCGCTGCCTGACGGAGCCGCTTCAGCACCCGCCACTCCGTGGCGGCCGGTCTGCCGTCCGGCACCACCGCCATCTTTTTCCGATCCGTTTTGCTGCGGCCAATGGGCAGATCCACCCGCCCCTGCTCCTCCGAGGGACAGCCATATACCACCGCCCGGTAATGTTTTTCCGTCGTCCGGTCCTTGAACTGCGCGCTCAAAGCCAGATGGGCCTGGTCATTCTTGGCAATGATCAGCAGGCCGGAGGTATCCTTGTCAAGGCGATGCACAATGCCCGGACGGCACTCCCCTCCGATTCCGGAGAGATCCCTGAGATGATACAGAAGGGCATTGACCACCGTTCCATCCGGCGTCCCCGGGCAGGGATGGACCACCATTCCCGCCGGCTTATCGATCACGGCGATGTCTTTGTCCTGGTACAGAATCGTCAGCGGCAGATTCTCCGGCTCAATGGCCGACTCCCGCACCTCAGGAATCATCACCTCAACCGCATCGCCTGCAGCGAGGAGAAGCGCCGGCCTTGTCACCGTGACCTGATTCAGTGTCACCTGCCCGTCCCGGATCAGCTGCTGTGCCCGGCTCCTGGACAGTTCGGAATTCTCCGCAATAAAGCTGTCCAGCCGTATTTCATCTTGTTCTGACACCAAACGCACAATGGAACCCATGCCTCAATCGCCCCTCCGAAAAAACAGACAGATGATCAGCCCTGCAACCCCAAAGAAAATACAGGCATCTGCAAAGTTACACACAAAATACGGCAACGGGCGAAGAATCAGATAATCCGTCACCGCCCCGAACAGGAGGCGGTCGATGAGATTCCCCATCATCCCCCCAAGCGAACATGCCCAGATCAGCTTTTCGATTTTCCGTTTGAAACTAAACAGGAACAGGATGCAGATCAGAACAAGAACCGCCGAAACGATCGTCACCGCAAAGGGAAAACGCTTCCCGATGGAAAACGAAATCCCCGGGTTAAACACCCGCGTAATCGTAAACAGATGACCGGCTCGGATGGGGAAAACACCCGCCGGCATCTGACGGATGACCGCCTTGATGGCCTGGTCAATGCCAGCCAGTGCCAGTGAAATGATCAGATAAACAACTGTCCTCATAAGCACCTGAATGCAAAAAAAGAACGGGAGGAAATCCTCCCGATGGATTTACAGAAGACGCTTGAGATCGCTCATAGATTCATTCTGCTTCTCAATGACCTTGGAGAGCTGCTCATAGTAATCAGATGCCTGACGGCGCAGCGAGGTAAGACGGTCAGAAAGATCGGTAATCTGTTTCTGCGCACTGGTCCGCAGGTTCGCGGCTTCCTCGTTCGCATCACTGATAATTCCCTGAGCTTTTGCTTTTGCCTCGTTGACAATATCATCATACACCGAACGGGCCTTGTTCATGACCAGCTCAAAGCTTTCGGGAGAATGGTTGTCCACAAAGGGCGAAGCGGCTTCTTTCCTGCTGCTCTGGGCCTCTGCAAGATCACTCTGGGCCTTGGCCAGTTCGCTCTTCAGATCAGCGACCTGCTTTTTGAGAGCGTCGCTCTCCTTCTCGCGGTTCTCCATCTCCTCCAGAATTTCATCAAGAAAATCATCGACTTCATTCCGGTCATATCCGCCAGCGGCAACATTTGAGAATTCCTTACTGACAATCGTATCCAGCGTAAGTGCCATGATAACAATACTCCTTTCGCTTTCGTGCAATTTCTATTGATATCGAAAAAAAGTTATCCCAATTCTTTGTTTTTTAGTAAGACCGTCTATGGAGCGCAGCGAAACCCGTCCATGTCCGGCGAGAGAAAGCATTGCCCCCTCTGAAACCGGCGCATCTGTCCGCACGATAGGCAGATAATTGAGCTTCACGCGTCCCGCACGGATCAATTCTGCCGCTTCAGTTCTTGAAATCCGGAATCCCTCAGCCAGAACGGCATCCAGTCTGAGTGAGGAGACGGTTCCTCTGAAATAGGAACCCTCCGGCGGCGGAATCCGGCTCAGGTCACGGATCTTCCGAAACGACAGCGAAACTCTGCCTGCACTGTGCAGCGACTCACAGATAAAATCTGCCATCGTCTCTAACGCACAGAGATAAATCGCTTCATTCCGAATAATAATATCCCCAATACAGTCTCTTGTCAAGCCCAAAGCCATATAAGCACCAAGAACATCCCGGTGCGTAATGGAGGAAAACCGGGAATTATACGGACTTTCCAGCAGTGTCAGCGGAAACTGGTCCTTTTCCGGCTCGCTTTCCCCGCCAACGGCTGCAAGACAACGTTCAGCATCCGGATAACCGCCCCAGAAAAACGCTTCAAGGCTGAGCGCCTTTGCGGCCCGTTTCAGTTCGGCAGCTTCTGCCGGATCCAGAAACCGGGTATATTTGGGCGCATAGGCAGAGGCGGCGGATCGAAGAAATCCCTGGAGTGCTTTCTCATCCATTGCCTTTATCCTTTACTGATATCTTGTCCGGCTGTTCATCCCATAGCCGTTCATTTCAATCACTTTTACATTGACCGGTGCCAGCAGATAGGACAGATGGGCCACCTTGACCATGGTCCCGCTCAGTGCAAAGGCCGCACCGCTCAGCAGATCCACAATCCGTCCGCAGTCCTTTGGATCCACATTCTCAAGATTCAGAAGAACGCTGTCCCCGCTCAGCAGATATTTAATGATTTCCCGGCATTCATCGATCTGATGCATGCGGACCACCAGTTCCCGGTGCTCCGCCATCTGCCCGTCGGCCTCATTTGTCAGCCGGGGATCAACGATGATGTTTCCATCCCGGACATGTCCGGGGCCGGGCCTCTTCGGCTGCTGCTGAACCTGAGGCGGTATCTCCTCCGGCGTTGTCTGGCCTGAGTTCTTTTTCTTCAGGCCGCCGAAAACACGGTTGATGAGTGAGCCTCTGCTTTCTTCCTCCTCATCCTCATCCTCGTCGTCCTCATCCGCCTCTTCGTCCTCTTCCGGCTCTCCGTTATAATCTTCATCTTCATCATCCGCATCGGTGAAGCCAAAAATCGTTCCGAATTTTCTGAATAAACCCATGTAACTGTATGCTCCTCAAAAGATTCTGAGGAATTCCGTTCCTGTCAGGGCCGGAATTCAGCTCTTCTGCGAATAAACCCGCTTCCCGAATATCGCCGAGCCAATTCTCACATGGGTGGCCCCTGCACGGGCTGCCAGCAGATAGTCCCCTGACATTCCCATGGAAAGCGTGGTGATCTTCGTTCCGGAAATTGCTTCATCTCTCAGCTGTTCAAACAGCGTCCGCATCTGCCTGAAAAGAGGCATCAGTACATCCTCACGGTCTGTATTCGGCATGACACACATGAGACCGGATACAAGCAGACCTTCCCGACGGGCACATTCGGCAGCAAACGTCAATACCTCATCCGCAGGGATGCCGCCTTTCTGCGGCTCGCCCGCAATATTTACCTCAATCAGGACAGGCATCCGGATGCCGCGCTGCACGGCGCGCCGGTCAATTTCCTCCGCCAGAGAAGTCCTGTCTAGGGACTGAATCATGGCGACTTTATCTATTATATGCTTTACTTTGTTATTTTGCAACTGTCCGATGAAGTCAATCTCAAATCTTGCGTCAAGACGGGGCAATTTCTCAAGGATTTCCTGTGCATGATTTTCCCCGATATGGAATATTCCGGCAGAGGCAAGGGCATTGATCCGCTCAGTGTCCACCGTTTTCGTGACGGCGATGAGCTCCGGAGCCCGCCCCCACGCCTCTGCCGCGGCGGCCAGTTCACTCTGAATCGCCCGGATTCTTTCGACAATCGTGTCCATCTGTTTATCCTTTCCAGGCCTCAATACTGATCTTTTGCCGAACCATGATGGCCCAGATCTGACTTTCTGCCGCTTCCCTCAGCGAACCAGGAGGACCTGGTTCTGCCCGTTCAGCGGTGAATTCGGCAGCATGGGATTGACATAAACCATTCCGTCACCGGTCCGGCTCATTTCTGACACCTCAACGGCTACCTGCTGACCGTTGTACAGAACAATGACATACTTGTTTGTGCCATCCGGCTCATAAATGGCCGCCTCAGGCACCGCATACGCCCTGACCGTATTTCCCACGGAAGCTCTGCAGCTGCGGATATTGAGCACCGGCGAAACATCCTGGGCAACACGCAGACGCAGGAGGAGATCCCCGCCGATCTGTGTAAAGGAATCCAGACGACCTGTCACCGGATAATCATCAAATCCTTCCAGGACAATCTGGTAATCAAGTCCCCGAACCGGGTTGAAATCCCTGTCCTGACAAAGAAACAGTGCATACCACTCATTGGGGTTGACCGTCCGGTAAATGCTTTTATTTCCTCTGGCCACCATGGACTGTTCCGGAAGAACCCCGCGGATGACGTTGCGAATATCCTGAGGCATCAGGTTGGCCGCCGTCCCGGCATTTACCGTTCCCTCATAGCCATCCGTGTAGAAGCTGACCAGGCATTCCTCCGTGGCCGAATAGGTGGTGGTCCAGCTTTCGATCTTCTTCAGCTGGTCATTTTCCACCTTGTACAGTTCTGAAAGCGTCTGGTCATCCGGATACTTGGCCTTCAGGTAGGACTTGCGCGCATTCAGTTCGCTGCCCAGCTGTTTTTCAAGGTTTGACAGGCTCCCGTCCGCCCGGCCCTGTACCAGCACGCGAACCTGCTTCGCCATCTCAGCGATGGTCGTATTCTCGCTCTCCAGTGCCGCATCCACATAGGCGGAAAACACCTGGGTGTTATGATACGTGCGGATTTCATCCCGGTACATCTCAAGACGGTTGATTTCCGTCTGGTTGTAGCCGGAGGAATACACCTTGCAGATGACATCCGAACGGTTCAGCCGGCTTCCCTCCGAGGCAACAAATTCAATGCTGGTATTGCTTTCCGCCTCACGGGTCGTTTCCTGCCGGGCCACCACCAGCGTTCCGCCGTACATCTGTGCATCAATCACGGACTGAGGCAGCACTGTCGTCTCTTTTCCGGCAAACAGCGGCGGAATCAGCAGCGCGCCGGCAACAATGCCGGAACTCAGAACCAGCAGAAGGAGAACCAGCAGAAACCGTCTGAATCTCCGCTGGCGCTTTCTGGCGGCTGATTTCTTCGATTTCTTTTTCTTAACCATGATTACCCCTTCAATCCATCAGGAAAGAGGTACCTCGGGTATACGGAATCCCTCCAGCCGGCATTCCTCACCGCTGACCGTCACCTGATAGGAAAAAAGGCGTTCCTGTTCATAAAGCCGTCTGAACGGCTGTCCCAGGGACCTGGGATAAAAGACCACAAGCCGTCCGTCTCTTTTCACAATCCGTGTGGCTTCCCTCAGCGTGCCGCGAAGGTCTTCCTCCTGAATGGAGAAACTGCCTTTCGGTGCCAGCGCAACAAAGACCGCATCCATTGACTCTGTCTCAAGTCCGCTGCATCCCGGCGTCCCGGGCAGAATCCGGGTCATTCCGCGCTGTGCCTGACCATTTTTCAGATGACCGGCCATCACCGCCTGAACAGAGGCCGCCCCCTGTGCACGAAGTGCCTCCGGCAGGTTCGGACCGGTCAGGCCGAGAATCACGGTCTCCCCGCCCTGCGGCCTTGCCAGCGCAGCCATCGTTTCGCAAAGATCCCGGCGAAGCGGATCCTCGTTCTTCTGCCCTTCCTTCTTGTTCAGCCGCCAGAGAAAATACAGCGCTTCCTGACGGAGATTGACCCACAGTTCCACCTGCGGCCGCTCTCTTGCCACCAGCATGCCGGTCTGCTCACAGATGCTCTTTTCCAGCATGCTCACAAAGCGCATATCCCCGGCACTGGGCTGTCCGTCCACCGCCGTCACGATGCGAAACCGCATGCCGGCAATGGATTCAAAATCAAACCGGTCCAGCCAGGCATCCGTGGCACTCAGACGCTGCAGCGCCGCATTCAGATTCTTTTCCGGCCGCATCTCACACAGTACCTGATAGGTTCTCTGCATGCACGAAAGATGCGGTTCATGGACGGAACGGTAAATCACGGCGCCTTTCAGCATCCGCGTAACCGAAACGCCCCCGGTTTTATGCAGTATACCGGCTACCGGCTCCTCCAGTCCCTGCAGAAATGTGGAATAGTATTCTTTTTTCATCAGTAATATCTTCTCTTCCTGTTTTTCCGGTGATACCGGTACCGGTCCATATAGTTATTGCGATACTCAAAAAGGGAATGATAGTACGAATCCCCGTAATTATACAGCTGCCCCGACCGAATCATATGCATCATGCGCGGAATGGAACACCAGCGGACCTCGGAGACCTCTTCCTCCTGCAGGACGAAATCGGCTTCCGGCCGGTCCACATGGATACTGTATACACTGCAGAATGAAATGGTCCTGCGCATCCGAAACACCAGCTGCATTTCCTCCGGCCGTGCCTCAACCCCCAGTTCCTCACGGAGTTCCCGCATTGCCGCGGTCAGCGGATCCTCTCCGCTGATGGCAGAACCGCCCGTTGCAGCCCAGATTCCCGGTTTCCACTGCACGTTGTCCGCACGTTTCTGAATGAGAAACGAACCGGAATGGTTAATCGGCCAGATATGGACGCCAATATGGTACAGGCCCTGGGGGATTTCCTCTCCTCTCACCAGTTTCTGCCCGGTCAACTTGCCGTCTCCGTCATACAGATCCCAGATTTCCGGCATTCCGATCCCTCCTCCGCCATTTTAGCAGCAGGGGCAACTGTCCATTGCCCCCTGTTCCTGCGTCTCAGCGCACCAGCGCCTCAGCCATATGCGCGATTTCCTCACGATTGGCAGCGTTCATTGCCGAACGGATGGTGACCGTCTGAGGGAGAATCTCCATCCCTTTCATGGTTTCAAGCACTGCCCGCATATGTTTCCCCGCCATGGGTGCCCAGGAACCATTCTCAATCAGGCCCACATTCCTGCCCTGCAGATTCTTCGCCTTGATGGCAATCAGGAACTGCTCCATAGCCGGCATATACGCCCCGTCATAGGTTGTCGCCGCCAGAACCATGTTCTTGTGGCGGAATGCGGCAGCAACCGCATAGGATTTGTTTGTCCGGGCCAGATCGATGAGCGTCACCTCATTGCCCAGGGCAATCAGGGTCTTGGCCATCAGTTCAGCCGCCTCTTTGGTGTGTCCATGGAAACCGGCATAGGCCACCAGCGTTCCATTGTCCTCCGGGGTATAGCTGGCCCATTTCTCATACAGCGCAAGGACTTTGCCAAGCTGTTCCCCGCACAGATCCGGACCGTGGAGCGGACAGACGGTCTCGATTTCAAGGCCTTTCGCCTTAGCCAGAACCGCCTTTACCTGCGCGCCGTATTTGCCCACGATGTTGGTATAGTACCGGCGCCCCTCCTCCGTCCAGGGATCCTCTGCATTGGCCGAGCCGAAGCGGCCAAAGGCATCCGCCGCAAACAGGGTCTTTGTCTCCGGCTGATAGCACAGCATCACCTCCGGCCAGTGGACCATGGGCGCAAAAACAAATTTAAGGGTGGCATCGCCAAAGGCAAACGTCTCCCCGTCTTTCACCGTTACCCGCGGATTGCTGAGCGGCGCCTCTGCCGTAAAGGCATCCACCATGCCAAAGGTCTTGGCATTTCCCACCAGCTTCATCTCCGGATACAGGGCACACAGCGCTTTCAGCGAACCGGAATGATCCGGCTCCATATGCGAAATCACCAGCGCATCCGGACGGCGCCCGTCAAGGAACCGCAGAATCTTTGCCATCCACGCATCACACATCCGGGCATCCACGGTATCCAGCAGGACCAGCTGCTCATTTTCAAGAATCGTGGTATTATACGTTACCCCGTTTTCAACCGGATACTGTCCCTCAAACAGGTCAATATCCTTGTCAATCATGGAGAATCGATGTACTTTCAACTGGCTCATGGGTCTCAAATCCTTTCTGTCGATTGTTCATAGAAAAGGCAATTCTGCCAACTCCGTATCCGCTGAACCAGCAGCCCGCATCGCCGGCTGCCGTTTCACCGGATACGTTTTTTCGTTTTCCGCCCCGTTTGAAGGCCTCGCCTGAGACACTGTGCCGGCCATTTCCCGGCCCGATGGCCGCGAGGATCAGACCGGCTCTGTCTCCTCAAAGAAGCGGCAGATCGTGTCCAGAAGCGCATCCAGACGGGTCAGACTGTTCACGGTGCGGCGAAGCGCCGTGGCGCCGCGCATCCCATGGACATAGCTCATCACATGCCGCCGCATCTCGCGCACGCCCAGTTCCTCGCCTTTAAACGCACACAGTTCCCGTGCATGCCGCACAAGGACCGCCCTGCGTTCCTCCGGCGCCGGCACCCGAACCGCTCTGCCGGCAAGGGCATCCCGGATTTCCCGGAACACAAACGGATTTCCCTCCGCTGCCCGGCCCACGGCAATCCCGTCACACCCGGTCTCCGCAAACATCCGCAGGGCCCCTTCGCTATCCCGGATATCCCCGTTCCCGATAACCGGCAGCGACGTACAGGCCTTGAGCTGCCGGATTTTCGTCCAGTCCGCATTCCCGGCATAATACTGGGACCTTGTTCTGGCATGCAGCGTCAGCAGGGCAATGCCTGCTTTTTCGGCCATCCGGGCAATTTCCAGGTACGTTTCCTGTCCGTCTTCAAACCCCAGGCGCATTTTGACACTGACCGGCACACAGGATGCCTCCGCCGCCGCCCGCATCACCTGGTAGGCCGTTTCCGGTCTGCGCATCAGAGCGCTGCCCTCCCCGTTCCGGGTCACCTTCGGCACGGGGCAGCCCATATTCAGGTCGATCATAAAATACTTTCCGCTGCGGGAAAGCTGTTCCGCCGCCAGCGCCACCACATCCGGTTCATGTCCGAACAGCTGCAGGGCAACCCTGCCCTGCTCCGACGGATCCGTTGCCAGCAGCTCCCGGGCCGCCCGCAGCGTGTCCCCGTTCATCTGATAGCCCTTGGCACTGACCATCTCCGTGACCCCGTAGACAGCGCCCATTTCAAGGCACAGACGCCTGAAGGGCATGTCCGTGACACCGGCCATGGGCGCCAGAACGGCGCCGCTCCTGAGCTCCTGCAGAAATGACTGTGTAAGCCGGGTCATGTCCTCACCTTTCCACCTGCTGGAGATTTGAAATCTTCCAGCGTCCCGCGTTTCTGACTAGGGTCACCCGGTACCGCCGCGTCTCCCAGGCAGGCGGATTCAGTATTTCCTCATTCTCAGATACCAGCTGTGACCGGATTTCCTTTTTGAGGGTCCCGTTGATATAGGGCACACTCTCCTCAATATCCGCCGTTGCCGTTGATTCCCAGGGCCAGCACCAGACGGAGCGCATCTGCACCTGATGGCGATACGATTTGACGGTGTAGTCCCGGTACGGGGACTGATCCCCCGTACCCACTGTCAGGATCGGATCCTGGACCAGAAATTCTTCCCTGAAATACTTCGACAGTCCCTCTGTTCCCGTCTGCATCAGCACGGCGCCGGCCCGGGCATCCAGTCCCTCGTCCACCAGAATCCAGATATTGGCGGTATTCATCGCCAGATAAAACACCAGGATAAACAGCGCACACAGCAGTGTGACAAAAAAGAGGCGAGAGGCGATAAAATCCAGAAAACGTCTCAGCTTCCTCAAGCGCCTCATCCCCCTCATTCAATGTCTGTTGTTCTTCTCGTCAGACCTGACTGTCTCTTAGAAAATGGCATCCACAAAGGATGCGGCATCAAAGGCCTGCAGGTCATCAATGCCCTCGCCAACGCCGATATAGGACACCGGCAGTCCCAGTTCATCCTGAATCGCCACGGCAATTCCGCCCTTCGCGGTTCCATCCAGCTTGGTCAGCACAATGCCGGACACCTTTGTGACCTCAGCAAACATCTTGGCCTGCTGCAGACCGTTCTGACCGGTGGTGGCATCAATGACCAGATAGGTGCGGATCTCCGCTCCCTCATATTCCCTGGTAATGACCCGGTAAATCTTTTCCAGCTCATCCATCAGGTTCTTCTTGTTGTGCAGACGCCCGGCGGTATCCACAATCAGGAGGTCTGCCTCCTGGGACTTGGCCTTCTGGATGCCGTCAAACACCACTGCGGCCGGATCCGCTCCCTCGGCATGACGGACCAGCGGCACGCCGGCGCGCTCTGCCCAGATTTCCAGCTGATCTGCTGCCGCCGCGCGGAAGGTATCCGCCGCCGCCAGCACCACGCTGTGCCGGGCTGCCTTGAAACGGAGGGCCAGCTTGCCAATGGTGGTCGTTTTGCCGACTCCGTTGACGCCTACCATGAGCATGACCATGGGCCAGCGGAGGGGATCTCTCGGCTTGTCCATGATTTCCTTGAGAATGGTCTTGAGGATTTCTCTGGCCTCCCGGGGATTCTTGATCCGCCCGGCCTCCACCCGCTTGCGAAGCTCGGTGATCACCTTGTCACTGGTCCGGACACCCATATCACTCATGATCAGAATGTCCACCAGGCTCTCATAGAAGTCCTCGTCGATGACCCCGGTGTTTTCCACCAGGTCATCCACTTTTCCGGCCACATTATCCCTGGTCTTCGTCAGTCCGCGCCAGAGTCTTGAGAAAATGCCGCCTTTCTTCTCCGGTTCAGGTGCTGCCTCCGTCTCCTGCGCAGCTGCAGGCGCTGCAGACGCTGCAGACGCTTCCGGGGTTTCCGGCACCTTCTGCACAGGCGCCTGTTCGCGTTCTTTCTTCTTTCCAAATCCGAACAATGCCATATCTCTCATCTGCCCTGTTACATCAGGGCATCCTCCTTGATATCCTTGAGCTCAACGCTCAGCATCTTCGATACGCCCCGTTCTTCCATCGCCACGCCGTAGAGGCTGTCACAGCGCTCCATGGTGCCCTTGCGGTGGGTAACAATGACGAACTGCGTACTTTTTGAAAAATCCTTCAGATAATCGGCAAACGTGGAAATATTTCCATCATCCAATGCCGCCTCGATCTCATCCAGAAAGCAAAACGGCGTCGGCTTCAGCCGCAGCATGGCAAACAGAATGGCAATGGCCGTCAGCGCCCGCTCCCCGCCTGAGAGCAGGGTAAGGGTCTGCAGCTTCTTTCCCGGCGGCTGTGCCACGATGTCGATTCCGCAGCCCAGTATATCATTTTCATCCTGAAGACGCAATTCCGCATAACCGCCGTCAAAGAGCCTAGTAAACGTTTCACTGAGGTACTCCTGGAGCAGGTGGAAGTTCTGCAGGAACTGCCGCTCCATCTGATGCACCAGCTGTTCGATAATCTGATTCAGGTCCTCTTTGGCCCGCACCAGGTCATCCCGCTGACCGGCCAGCTCCTCGTAGCGCTCCCGGGTTACCCTGTAATCCTCCACCGCGCTCACGTTGACAGGCCCCATTCCGCGGATCTCCGTCCGGATTTCGCCTGCCCGCCGTTCGCCCCGGCCCAGATCGAAATCATCCGTCAGATAGCCTTTGGCGCCGGCATACGTGAGTTCATAGTCATCCCAGATCCGCTTTTCCAGCGTTTCCAGTTCTCCCTGGAGACGGCTGAGCATCATCTCCGCCCGGTGACTCTGCTCGCTGGCGGCGGAAACCGACTCATGAATCCGGTCAATCCGCTCCGTCAGCTTCGCAATTTCCGCCTGAATCTGACTCCGTGCCGCGGTCTTTCCGGACAGATTATCCTCCGCCGCCTTCAGACTGGCCCGGCATTTTTCCTGTTCCACACTCCTTGCAGCAATCAGCTCGGTCTGCTGCTGATGCAGAAGTGTATTGTTTTCGATGTTTCGGACCGCCTCGCCCAGCTCGCCGGCCACGCGCTTCTCTTCCTGCTCGAGCCGCTGTGCCTCCCGGCCCAGCGCATCCAGGTCCCGCTGACTGGCCGTCAGTTCAATCCGGAGAGCCTGTCCCTCTTCCCGCAGATGTTCAAGGGTCTGCCGGCAGCTGTACAGTTCATCCGTGAGGTGCCCGGTCTGTTCATTCATTTCCTCCGTCGACTGCGCATCTCCCTCCTGGGACATGTGCACGCCGGCCAGCTGTGCGCTGATCTGGCGAATCGAATCGGAAATCTGGGTGATCAGGGTTTCGCACTCCTGTTCCTCGTGCTCCTGTTCCCGCATTTTTCCATCCAGCATCCGCTGGCGTTCCTCCGCAATGGAGACATCAATCCGGTACTGGTTGAGCGCGCTGAACAGTTCCTCCCGGCGTCCCCGGAGGGCCGCCTGCCTCTGCTCGGTCTCCCGCAGTTCCTCGGCACAGGCACTCTGCTCCGCCTGAATCTGCTGGAGTTTCTGTTCATGTTCCTTGATTTCCCGGTCCCGGGAAAGGAGGCTGGTCATCCGTGAATTGGCGCTGCCGCCTGTCATGGAGCCGCCGGAATGCATGACATCCCCGTCCAGCGTCACCAGACGGAACGCATGATTTCCCCGGCGCATGATGGCAATGCCCGCATCCAGGTTCTCCGCAATGACGGTCCGTCCCAGCAGATTCTCCATGATGCCCCTGTACTGTTCATCAAAGCTGATCAGCTCACTGGCCTGTCCGAGACATCCCGGCATCCCCAACAGCTGACGTTCATCACGGGTCAGGACCCGTCCGCGAATGGTCGTCATGGGCAGGAACGTGGCTCTTCCCTGCTTGTTCTGCCGCAGATAGGCAATCATGTCCCGGGCCACGTATTCATCCGTGGTGACCACATTCTGAAGGGCGCCGCCCAGGACCGCTTCCACGGCCCGTTCATATTCCTGCGGTACCTCCATGAGGCCGGCCACAACCCCGCGCACGCCGGGATTTCCTGCCGCGTGGCGCAGCACCTGCTTGACCGCCTGCTGGTAGCCGGAATAATCCCGCTCCATTTCCCGCAGGACGTTCAGGCGGCTCTCCGTCCCTTTATAGGCACCGGACAGTTCCTGGGCCTTCTGCCGCAGCTGCGTCATGCTTGTCGCCAGCGCTTTTGCTTCTTCTTCACTTCTTGCCAGCGTCTGTTCCTGCGCCCGGCAGGCATCCCCGGCTTTTCTGAGTTCCTCGGCCGCCTCCCCGATCTGACGTTCCAGCACCTTCCGGTCCTCTTCCAGTTCGGTTTTCTGCCGCGCCGCTTCCTCTGCCCGCCGCTCAAGGTCCTGTTTCGTGGCACTCAGCCGTGCCTCCTGTGTCCGGACATCGCTCTGGCGGTTCATGGACTCGATAATCAGGGCCTTATGCGACTCGAGGCGGTCCTCCGCCTCCTGGGCCAGCCGCACTGCCCCGTCAATTTCTTTTTCCTTCGTTTCAATGGAACTGTTCAGTTCCCGGATCTTCTTCTGGGAGACGGTCCGGTTTTTCTCATTTTCGCGGCGTTCCTCTCCCAGTTCCCCCAGCCTCGTCTGCTTGATATCCCGGTCCTGCGTTTCCTGCAGCACCTCCTTTTCAAGCTGTGCCTGCTCGGTGCGCAGCACCTGCAGTTCGCCCTCCCGGGCTTCCTGCTCCCGGGTCAGTTCAAGCACCTCACCATGGGCTGCGGTGACCTCTTTTTCAAGGGCTGCCGCCTTTTCCGAGTCCGCCTCACGTTCCGTGGTCAGCTGCGTACTCTCTTTTTCCTGCTCCTCAATCTGGCTCTGAAGAAGCGACAGGGTTTTCTGTGCCTCCTCAATCCGGACGGTATTGCGGTCCGTGCGAACCACAAACGCCGAACAGTCAAGAATCCGGAGTTCATCCCGCAGCGACAGATACCGCCTCGCCACCTCACTGGCCTTGGCCAGCGGTTCCAGCTGTTTTTCAAGCTCTGCGATGATATCCTCCACGCGGTTGAGGTTTTCCTGGGTATTGGCCAGCCGCTTTTCGCTTTCTTCCTTGCGGGTCCGGTATTTGGTAATTCCGGCTGCCTCCTCAAAGATGCCGCGCCGGTCCTCACTCTTCTGGGACAGAATTTCATCAATTCGTCCCTGACCGATAATGGAATACCCGTCCCGCCCGATGCCCGTGTCCCGGAACAGATCAATGATATCCCGAAGACGGCAGGCATTTTTGTTGATGTAATATTCACCCTCACCGGACCGGTATGCCCGTCTGGTGATCATGACCTCCGTGTAATCGATTCCCAGGGCATGATCCGAGTTGTCAAAAACCAGCGAAACCTCACAGTAGCCCATTTTCCGGCGTCTGTCTGTTCCGCCGAAAATGACATCCTCCATTTTGCCGCCACGAAGGGACTTGGCGCTCTGTTCACCCAGTACCCATCTGACGGCATCCGAAAGATTGGATTTCCCGCTGCCGTTTGGTCCGACAACGCCGGTAATGCCCTCGTCAAACTCCACCAGAGTCCGGTCGGCAAAGGACTTGAAACCGTATATTTCCAGTCGTTTCAGCCGCAAGCGTGCGACTCCTTTCTTTAGCCCTTAAATCTGTCCCTGCCTGAGCGGTTTTGCTGTGGCTCAGACCTTTGCTTTCATCCTGAATAGTGATCAGTTTCTTTTAGAACATCATCCGCATCCCGGTTCGGGGCTGATGCCATTCTCAAAAGAAACCCTCTTTCCTGCGGGACAGGTTCTAGACCTCCTGTGTTTTCCCGCTGTCTGCAGCAGACTGAAGCTGACGCAGCGCCTGTTCTGCCGCTGCCTCCTCCGCCCACTGTTTCCGTCTGCCGGTGCCCCGGCCAATTTCCTCGCCGGTTTCCCGAAGGACCCGGGCCGTAAAAATCCGGGCATTGGGCGGTCCTTCCTCATTGATGATCTCATAGACCGGTCCGCTGCCGCCGTTTTGCTGCATGGCTTCCTGCAGGCGGCTCTTGGCATCCCGTGTATCGGTCTCAGCCGCCTCAAAATCATTCAACACCCGGGCGATAAAGGCAAAGGCCGTCTCATACCCCGCATCCCGATAAATGGCCGCGATGACCGCTTCCATGGCATCTGAGAGAATCGACGCCTTTTCCCGGCCGCCCAGCAGTTCCTCACCGTGCCCGAGCCGCAGCCAGTCCCCCAGATGGAGGCGCTTCGCGGCCTTGGCCAGATTCGTCTCACACACAAGCGCGGCACGCCGCCTGGTCAGCTGACCCTCATGAATGCCCGGATACCGTTCATACAGGGCATTGCTCACGCACAGCTGCAGGACGGCATCTCCCAGAAATTCCAGCCGCTGATTGTCCCCGCAGTGATTGTCCATGGCAAAGGACGGATGCGTCAGAGCCATTTCAAGCAGTTCAGGATTGGAGAAGCGGACTTCCATCCGCTTCTCCAGTTTGCTGTACTTGTCCATTTTGTCCGCTCTCAAGCCTGCTTCTCCTTAATGTAGCGAACCATGTCCCCAACCGTCTTTACGAGCTCGATGGCATCGTCCTCAATTTCAATATTGAATTCGCTTTCAATGTCCATCACCAGCATCATGATGGACGCACTGTCCGCATTCAGATCCTCTTTCAGCCGGCTGTTCTCGGTAATCTCTCCGGGATCCATGCCAAGCTGCTCGGCGACCATTCCCTGCAGTTTCTCAAAAATCATTTTTCTTCCTCCTTGTTCTCTTCCGCTTCTCTGCTTTTCAGTTCGGCAACGCCCTCACGGATCGTCTCCACCACACCGCTGCTGACCAGTTCCCTGGCCTGCCGGATGGCGCAGAACATCGCCCGGGCATCGCTGTTCCCATGGGCTTTGATGACTGCGCCCTCAACGCCCAGCAGCGGAGCGCCGCCGATTTCACTGGTATCAAACGTTTTCTTAATATTCTTAAAGGTCTTTTTGGCCAGAAGTCCGGCAATTTTCCCCGCCAGCGAGCTCATGAGCCCATCCTTGATCAGGTGCAGCAGCAGAGAAATGGTTCCCTCCGTGTTCTTGAGCAGCACGTTCCCGGCAAAGCCGTCTGCCGCCAGCACATCGCAGATGCCGCTCAGGGCATCCCGTGCTTCCACGTTGCCGGCAAACTCGAACAGGCTGGTCTTTTTCATCAGCTGATAAGCCTCTTTCACCTGTTCATTGCCCTTGGCCTCCTCCACGCCGATATTCAGCAGGCCGACCTTGGGCGAGGACACTTTCATCACCCTGTTCATGTAGATGCTGCCCATCATGCCAAACTGCACAATCCATTCCGGCCGGCAGTCGACATTCGCCCCGGAATCCGCCAGCAGCAGCGGGCGGCCAGGCACCGGCACCACCGCGCACAGGGCCGGCCGGTCAATGCCCCGGATCCGCCCAAGCTTGAACATGGCACCGGCCATGAGCGCGCCTGTCGAACCGGCACTGACAAACCCGTCCGCGCCATGATTGCGAACCAGATCCATGCCAAGGACAAAGGAGGACTGTTTCTTTTTCCGAAGCGCCATCACCGGATGCTCCTCCGGGGTAATCACCTCCGGCGCATCCAGGATCTCAATCCGGTCCCGGACTTTTTCATACTCTTCCCTGAGGCTGCTGCCCTCAAGCGCGCCGCGGACCGCGTTTTCCGGTCCTGCCAGAATAATGGTCAGATCACTGAATTCCTTTGCCGCCAGGATGGCTCCATCCGCATTGATCTGCGGAGCCAGATCGCCGCCCATGGCGTCCAGTACTATTTTCATCGTCAATTTCCTCCGACTCTCTGTGAAAACGCATACATCCCGATTCCGGCTGCGATCGCCAGATTCAGCGAATCAATCCGCTGGTTATGCGGAATACGCACCGCTGTACCCAGTGTGCTGAACCGCGGCGGCAGGCCGGATGCCTCATTGCCGAACACCAGCGCATACCTCCCGGGGACGTCCTGCAGCGCCTCCTCCAGCGTCACCGATCCATCCAGCATGAACAGGAAAAGCCGCATCTCCGGAAATTCCGAGAGATAGGCCTCCATCCCGTCAAAATGACGGATCTGCAGATCAAAAGCCGCGCCCATGGAGGCACGCACGGTTTTCGGATCATCTGAGTCGACGGCCGGCCGGATAATGGCCACATTCCGGTAGCCCATTCCCAGGGCGGTTCTCAGAATCGTTCCCATGTTCCCGGAATCGCTGGGTTCATGCAGCACAATGTGAGGTCCGTCCTCAAACCGGCCTTCCTCTTTCCGGTACACCATGGCGGCGTAGCAGTTTTCCTTCCTTGAAAGCCGCTCAAGGACCCGGTCTGCCGTTTCCACACGGATGTCCTTTTCCCGGCAGGCCTCAAGGAGTGCCTCAACGTCCTCTGTCTGTCGGATCCGCTCCGACACCAGCAGGCGCATGCACCGGTCCGGGCAGGCCCTCAGACACGCTGTCGCCGGAAACAGACCCGGCGCATAGCTGTACGGAAGATCCCGATGATACCCTTCCAGTTTCGGCATTGCGTTCAACCTCTCATAACCCCTGATTGTGACAAAGTACGCCATCATTTTCTGCTTTTCAGCGCACTTGCATCAGCACTGCGGGATTATAACAAAAAATGCCTCATACTTCAAGTTACTCTGAAGAATCCGACGGAAAGGCGCCAAAGATTCCCGCCCGCAGCTCAGACCGTTTTGGCGGGAACTCCCGGTTTTTCGGTGGCGCATGAAAAACAGGATCACGGCCAGGCCGTGATCCTGTCCTGCTGACCTTGTCAGGTAATGATCTCCACACGGCTTCCGCCGCTTTTTTCCTTGGTCACCACAATCTGGCGGTCAATGGCCCGTCTCAGTTCACTCACATGGGAGATGATTCCCACCAGCCGGTTTCCCTCCGTCAGTCCCTGCAGTGCCCGCATCGCCTGCTGCAGCGTATCCTCGTCAAGGGAACCAAAGCCCTCATCCACGAACATGGTGTCCAGCCGGATGCCGCTGGCCGTGTGCTGGATTTCCTCTGAAAGGCCCAGTGCCAGGGAAAGGGAGGCGATAAAGGATTCTCCGCCCGACAGCGTCTTGACGCTTCGTGCCGTGCCATTGTAATGATCCGTTACATCCAGATCCAGACCGCTCATGGAGCGATAATCCTCCGGTGTTTCCCGGCGCACCAGTTCATACTGCCCCGCGGACATCCGCATCAGGTGCACATTGGCCCGCCTCAAAATCCGGTCAAAATACGTCATCTGGACAAACGTCTCCAGCATAATGTGCTGCTTGTGTCCGGAAAGGGTGCCGTTCACCGTGTCCGACAGCGGGGCAATCATGTTCACCTGCTCATCCATGTGCCGCAGCTTGTCCTCGGTCCTGCGAATTTCCTCCCGAAGCGCCTCATTGTGCTGGCGGTCCGCATTCAGTTTTTTCTGCAGTTCCAGCAGCTGCCGGCGCTCCCCGGCGGCTTTCTCCTGTTCCGCCTGCTTCGCCTGCAGATCAATCACCGGCATTTCCGCCAGCTGGCCCTTCAGCGTGCTGATGCCGGCGCACAGCTGCGTCATGGCATCATTCTCTTTCTGATAGGCTTTTTCCGCCTCCTGCCGCCCTTTGCGGATCTGCTCGATG
The DNA here is from genome assembly GCA_017626895.1 of Clostridia bacterium. Lineage (GTDB taxonomy): Bacteria > Bacillota > Clostridia > Christensenellales > Aristaeellaceae > Ventricola. Next base: position 24,349 of record JAGAHV010000164.1, read on the forward strand.
CGGGCATGGATGGACTTCTTTTCCGTCTCGGCCTCTGCCGCATCCTTAAAGCGCACCTGGGTTCGCAGAAGCTTTCCTTGCTCCTCCGTCTGATTCCGGTCCGTCTCCGCAGCGGCCAGTTCCTGCGTCAGCTGATTGATTCTGGCTGCTGCCGCCTCGGCAGCGCTTTCCATTTTCGGGATTTCCTGAATGAGACGCTGCCTCTCCGCCATGTTTTTCTCTTCCCGGGCAATCTGCTGTTTCAGTTCACGTTCCCGTTGTTCAATGGCCTCCAGTTCCTTCCCGGCCCGGACCGAAATTCCGGTTTCATCCTCTGTCCCAAACAGATTCCGGAGCTGTTCAAGAATCTGCCCGCTGGCCGCCGTCAGCTGGCCTTTGACCGTATGTGCCTCGCTGCTCCTCGCATTGGCCTCTTTCTGTGCATTTTCGCCGTTTTTCTCGGCTCTGTCCACCTGTGCCTCCGTGGGGGCGCCGGCAGACTTTTCCGCCTTCCGGGGATGCACCTGCGACCCACAGACCGGGCAGGGCATCCCGGGCATAAGCTGCTCCGCCATAATCCCGGCCTGCTCCGCGTTAAACTGACGTCGCATTTCCCGGGCCCGGCCCAAAAGCTGCTCCGCTTTCTGCTCGGCCGCCAGATAACTTCGTGCCGTGTCCTCTGCCTTGTTCCGCAGTTTTTCAAGCGCCGAAAAGCTTTCAAGAAAAGCGCTGAGCCGCTTTCCCCGTTCCTTTCCCTGCTCCAGTTCACGCACATATCCGGCACGGTTTTCGCCCGCTGCCGCCAGGGTTTCCAGCATCGCCCGTCCCCGGGTCAACTCCTCCGCCGCTTTGGCCTGACCTGCTTTCGTCTCCTCCAGCTCTTTTTCCGCCTTCTTCACCCGGTTCCGGGCCGCTACATACAGCTTTTTCTTCTGCGCCAGCTGTTCATACAGGGGCATTTCTCCCTCAATCCGGGCACTTTCCTGAATCAGAGGATCCAGATGCTGTTCCTGTTCCCTGGCGGTCTGCATGGCGCGTTCTGCCGCCTCAAGCCGTTCGCTTTGTCCGTCCCTCTGCCCTTCCAGCGCTTTCAGATTCTTTTCCGTCCGGCTCCGCTGCCTGCCCATCTCCACCTCTCCGCTGAGGCGGGAAAGAAGCTGGTCTTTTTCAAGTACCCGCTCATCCAGGCTCTTTTCCCGGGCAGCGTTCTCTGAAATCAGCCGATCCAGGACCGCGAGCACCTCATCCAGCGTCTTTTTCTGCTCCGCACAGGCCTGAACCTCCGGATAATTGGGGTCATTCATTTCGCACCGGATGCCGGCAAACAGGTGCTGCATCTGGTCTGCCACACCTTTCCTCTGCTGACGCAGGGCATTGGCCTCGCTCCGCAGATGGTCGGAAAACCGCTGAAATTCCTGCGTTTTGAAAATATCCCTGAAAATCCGCTGGCGGTCCTTCGTCTCGGCCAGGAGAAGGCGGAGAAAATCGCCCTGGGCAAGCATGGCAATCTGGGTAAACTGCGCCCGGTCAATGCCCAGGATTTCCCGCACTTTCTGGTCCACCTCCGAGCGCTTTGCCAGGAGTGCCCCATCCGGCAGAATAAGCTGTGCGCCGGCCTTTTCCAGCGTCATCCCGATTCCCCGGTTTCTGGGCCGTTCATATTCCGGATTCCGCCGGATCTGATACCGCTGCTCCCGATACAGAAACTCCAGTTCCACAAAGGTCGGCGTGTCCGGTCCGGCATACTTGGACCGGAGCATGGACACCTCCCGGCTGCCGCCGCTGGGCTCCCCGTACAGGGCGTAGGTAATGGCATCAAAGATGGTGGTCTTTCCGGCACCGGTATCGCCGGTAATCAGGTAAAGACCGGTCTTTCCAAGCCGATCAAGGTCCAGCGTCATCTCCGACGCATAGGGTCCGAAAGCGGATACGGTCAGCCTGATGGGTCTCATGACTCTCCCTCCCGAATCAACTCAAACACATCCTCCGCGTATTTCCGCTGTGCCTCACTCAGAGGCACGCCGTTCTGGATCTCATACAGTTCATCCAGCAGTTCCAGCCGGGACTTTTCCTGCACCGCTTCATCCGCCAGCAGAACGCTGTTTGTTCTGGTCCTGGTATTGTCATACTCAAGGCGCATGATGTTGGGATAGATGATTCTGAGTTTGGCTAATGCATCCATGACCTCATTTTCATCCGTCAGGATGACGCGGAGGTAATCCTCCACATTCGTTCCGGCATAATTGTCCCTCATGGTCAGCTCCGCATAGGTTCCCCGGATCTCCCTGAGATCACGCCGGGGGGTGAGCGGAACCTGGCGCACCCCGATCCGGCCTTTTCTCTCAATCTCCACCACCGTCACGGACTTGACCTGATTCCGCTCCGAAAACGAATACTTCAGCGGCGAACCGGCGTACCGGATCGTCTCCCGTCCCACCTGCTGCGGCCCGTGCAGATGTCCGAGGGCGACGTAATCAAAGGGCTCGAATACCTCAAAGTCCACATTGTCCGTCCCGCCCACGGACAGTTCCTCCGATTCACACTGAATGGCACCGGTGACAAACTGGTGCGCAACGAGAATGTTGATCTCCTCCGGATTCACCTTCATTTCCCGGATGCACGCCTCCATGGCCTGGTTATAGTCCGTCACCGATTCATCCAGATAATGCCGGACCTGTGCCGGCTTCACAAACGGAAGGAGATAAATCCGGGCCTGTCTTGTCCCCTCTTTCAGGAGAACCGATTTGATATGCCCGTCAAAGATCGGGGACACATACACCCGGCTCTGCTCCATGAGGCGTCCGCCAAAGGCAATCCGCTCCGGCGAATCATGGTTGCCGGAAATCATGAAAACTGCCGGTCCCAGCCGGGCAAGCCGGACCAGAAAACGGTCAAACAGGGCCACCGCCTCGGCAGATGGAACCGTCTTGTCGTAGATATCCCCTGCCAGAAGGACCCCGTCCGGCTGTTCATCTTCAATCACCGACAGAATCCGTGCGAGAATGAATTCCTGATCTTCCAGCATGGAAAACTCATTGACCCGCTTCCCGATATGCAGATCACCCAAATGAATCAGTTTCATGCCCGTCTCTCCTTCTTTGCCATCTGTCACGGCAGGGCCATGTTGAGCTGAGGTCAGTTCTTCTCAGGTCCGTAACCCTCTGCATAGATGGTTTCATCCGCAGACACAAACGCATACACCAGCGGCCGTTTTTCCGGTGCCTTTTCGCCGATACAGACCGCCTCCTGCATGGCCCTGACTGCGGCATCCGCCTGGGACTTGTCCCGCAGATGCAGCGTACAAAGCGGATCCCCTGCATGGACATAATCCCCCAGCCGCACCTGCATCACCAGGCCCACGGCCGGATCAATGGCGTCCGCCTTGGTCACTCTTCCCGCGCCGATATGCTGCGCGCAGTAGCCAATCTCCGTCGTATCCATGCTCACGACATAACCATCCCGGGGTGCCGGAACCGGAATCTGAACAGGTGCCTGCGGCAGCAGGGAAATATCCTGGCAGACATCCGCCGACGCGCCCTGGGCACGGAACATCTCCGACAGTTTCCGAAGACCGGCGCCGCTTTGAATGGCCTCCGTCATCTGACGTTTTCCATCCTCAACGGATTCCGCCTTCCCGACCGCCATGAGCATCCGGGCCCCCAGTTCAAGGCTGACCTCGAGCAGATCCCCCGCGGCCCGGCCCGAAAGAATGTCCACAGCCTCTTTTACCTCAAGCGCATTTCCCACATGGGTTCCCAGCGGCTGGTCCATCCCGGTGACCAGTGCATATACCGGTTTCCCGGCATGACGGCCAATGGCCACCATGGTTTCCGCCAGTTTGACGGAATCCTCCAGGGTATGCATCAGGGCGCCGCTTCCTGTTTTGACATCCAGCACGATTGCACCGGCCCCGCTGGCCAGCTTCTTTGAAATAATGCTGGAGGCAATCAGCGGCACGCAGCCAACGGTTCCCGTGACATCCCGGATGGCATAGAGACTCTTGTCCGCCGGGCACAGGTTTTTCGTCTGTCCGATGACCGCGCAGCCGATGTCCTTTACCTGCTCAATAAACTGTTCCTCGCTCAGGTCAATCCGGCATCCGGGAACGCTCTCGATCTTGTCCAGTGTCCCGCCCGTATGTCCCAGTCCGCGGCCGGACAGTTTGGCCACATGCGCGCCGCAGGCAGCCACCAGCGGCACCACCACCAGGGTCGTGGTATCGCCCACTCCGCCGGTGGAATGCTTGTCCACACAGACATCATTGATGCCGGAGAGATCCACCTGATCCCCGCTCTTCATCATCTCCATGGTCAGTGTCGTCGTTTCCCTGGCATCCAGTCCCTGAAAACAGATGGCCATGAGAAGCGCTGAAAGCTGATAATCCGGCACGGAACCTGTGGCAGCCCCTTCTGCAAACAGCCGGATTTCCTCATCAGTCAGCGGGAGCCCCTCTTTTTTCTTCAGAATAATATCCACAAAAGCCATGTCATTGCTCTCTTTCTGAGATTTTTCTCATCTGTTCTGTATTTGTCCGGACAGTGCCTGATCCAGTGCACTGTGCCAGATTCTGCATTTTTCACTGTACGGCAGCGTCAGCGCGGGGCTTGTACTGGGGAGGATCAGGACCGGCACCGCCGGCATTTTCCGGCGAAGCAGTGCCCCCGCTTTCTGCCCGTTGCAAAGAACCGTCCCGATTCCACAGGTACGGACAAGCCCGTCGATATCGTTCAGCTCGGGATGGCGGATGGCCGTATCCAAGCTTCCCTCCCGGCTGCACCGGTGACAGACATCCCAAAGCGCCAGATCATGGTTCCGGATCAGGTTCAGGCGGCACGCATAGTCGGCGCTGACCGGCTCACCGAAATACTCAAAAAGCATCGGCCAGAAGGCGTTTCTGGGGTGCGCGTAGTATTCCCCGGCCGCAAGGGACGCCGTGCCCGGCATGGAGCCGAGAATCAATACTCTTGAATGGTCCGTCACAACCGGTTCAAAGCTCTGCAGCCGGTCCCCGAAATGGACCTGCACAGGCTCATCTGTCTTTCCCGTCATTCAGGTCTGCTGCCTTTCCGTTTATTCAAGACAGACGATGTCAAATGCGGCGGCCCGTCCCATGCGATTCATGACGGCCAGGCCGATTCCATTAAGACTCACTGCCTCGCACAGCGCCAGGGTCCGCTTTTCCGTATCCAGTTCACGAAGGGCCGCAAAGAGACGGCTGGCTGCCTCATCCGGATGTTCCGGCACGCCAAGGGACAGAACCCGGCGTCCGCCGTAATCGTGGTTTTCAAAGCCGAGGATCGCCGGCAGGCCGCCCATTGCCTGCTCGGCATCATACCGCCGGCAGATTTCGGCGATTACCTTTTCCGGGGTTCCCTCAAAAATGATCGTCCTGGCCTGGGGCGCATAGTGCCGGTATTTCATGCCCGGCGAACGAACCCGCTCACCCTCTGCCACCGGCGCCATGATGTGCTCATCCAGACGGACATCTCCGGCCGCTTCCCGGATCATCTCCGGCGTAATCCCGCCGGGACGAAGGATCACCGGAACGGAAAAGCGCGCATCGATGACGGTCGACTCAAGGCCCACCTCGCACGGCCCGCCGTCCAGGATCACGGGAATCCGGCCATTCATGTCCTCATAGACATGCGCCGCCGTTGTCGGGCTTGGCCGTCCGCTCCGGTTGGCACTGGGCGCCGCAATGGGGCATCTGCTTGACCGAATCAGGTCTCGTGCCACCGGATTGGAGGGCATCCGGATGCCCACGGTATCCAATCCCGCACTCACCTCATCCGGAATCCGTTCCGATTTGGGAAAAATCAGGGTCATGGGGCCGGGCCAGAAACGCTCCATCAGCTTTTGCGCCATGGCCGGCATTTCGCTGACCAGCGGCTCAATTTCCTCCGCCGCGCTGACATGAACAATCAGCGGATTGTCCCCGGGCCTTCCTTTGGCCCGGAAAATCTCCGCTACCGCCGCCCCGTTCAGGGCATCTGCCCCCAGCCCGTACACCGTCTCGGTTGGAAAAGCAACAAGCTGCCCTTTGGCAATGAGGCAGCCGGCATATTCGATATTTTTATCCGTCGGTTTCAGTACCTGTGTATCCATTTAGTTTGTCTCCGTCTGATTCGATGCCAGTCCCAGCTGGCGCAGCTTTTCCTGACGGTCCGCCAGAATGAGCGGCTCCACCAGTTCATCGATATCCCCGTCCAGGAATGTCGGAAGCGAGTACACGGTTTTCCCGATCCGATGGTCCGTGACGCGTCCTTCATAGAAATTGTACGTCCGGATCCGTTCACTCCGGTCACCGGTTCCCACCTGTGAACGCCGGTCCTCCGCCTCCGCCTCATGCCGGGCCTCCAGTGCCCGTTCATAAAGCCGGGTGCGCAGGACGCGCATGGCCTTTTCCTTGTTCTTCAGCTGACTCTTTTCATCCTGACAGGTGACCACCACCCCGGTGGGCAGGTGGGTAATGCGAACCGCGCTGTCTGTCCGGTTGATGTACTGTCCGCCGTGTCCGGATGCCCGGTACGTATCAATCCGCAGGTCATTGGGATCGATTTCAACATCCACATCCTGCGCCTCCGGCATGACCGCGACGGTGGCGGTGGACGTCTGGCGCTTGCCATTACTCTCGGTGACCGGCACGCGCTGCACCCGATGCACGCCGCTCTCATACCGAAGACGGCTGAACACCCCGTCCCCATGGATCTCAAATACTGCTTCCTTGATTCCCCCCAGTTCCGTCGGGGAAACATCGATCATCTCGCAGGTCCACCCGCGCCGCTCCGCATAGCGCATGTACATCCGCTGCAGCTCGGCCGCAAACAGGGCCGCTTCCTCGCCGCCCGCGCCGCTTCGGATTTCCATGACCGCGCTTCGCTCGGCATTCGGGTCCGGCGGAATCAGCATAATCCGGATCGACTGCTCCGTCTCCTCAATCTCCGCATTCAGGCGGCTCAGTTCCTCCTGCGCCATCTCCTCCATTCCGGGTTCTGTCAGGAGTTTCCCGGCCTCCTGCCGTTCCTCCTCCATCTCCCCCAGACGATGAATAGCCGCATCCAGCGGCTCCAGGCGTGCATGTTCTTTCACCAGCGCCTGCCACCGTTTCTGGTCTTTGACCACCTCCGGATCTGACAGAAGCATGCCCACTTCCTCAAAACGCGGTCTTACCCAGTCCAGTTTATCCAGCATTCCCTGTTACCCTTTCCTCTGACTGCCTTTTTGTAAACGCGGCTCCGACCACCCGCCAGTGCCCCCCGTAATCGCGCACCCGAAACGGGGTTCCAATGGTTTCTGCCAGCAGATCGCTTACCGCATCCGCCTGCCTGTATCCGATTTCAAACAGAAGGTGCCCGCCCGGTTTCAGGCACTGCGGCGCCTCCCCTGTAATCCGTCGATAAAATGTCAGACCATCTGCGCCGTCAAACAGGGCCATCTCCGGTTCCATTCGGAGTTCCGGTTCCAGTTCTCCCCGTTCCTGTTCGCTGATATAGGGCGGATTCGAAATAATCATATCATATCGTAAATGGCGCACCGGTTCAAGACAGTTTCCCAAAACAAACGAAACGAAAACACCGTTTTTTTTCGCGTTCTCCCTGGCCACGGAAAGGGCCGCCTCCGACAGATCTCCGGCCCAGACCTCCGCGTCCGGCCTGAGCCTGGCAATACTGACGGCCAGTGCCCCGCTTCCGGTCCCCAGGTCAAACACCCTGCCGCCTTTGGGCAGCCGGCGGATGGCCTCCTCACACAGGATTTCCGTATCCGGCCGCGGAATCAGAACATCCCTGGTAACAGAAAAAGGGAAGCCCATAAATTCGGTTTCCCCTTCGATATATTGCAGCGGTTCCCGCTGCTGACGGCGCAAAACCCGTTCCTCAAACCGTGCCCGGTCTGCCTCACTGAGTTCATTTCCCCGGTTCAGCCGGAGCAGAAGACGCGGCATTCCTGTCACGCCTTCGAGCAGCTGTTCCGCATTGAGGGCCGGCTCCGGCACCCCGGCCAAGCTCAGCCGCCTCTGTGCATCTTTCAGTGCCTCGCCGATATTCATGCTGCCTGAGCCTTCTTTGCCATATCCGGCGTCCAGAGATGAACGCCCGCATCCAGCTGCTCCGCATAATGGGCAGGGCCCGCCTTGGCCGCCTTCATGGAGGCGATGGCCACCTCCAGCATCTCCCGGTCCGGTTCACGGGTCGTCAGATACTGCAGCATGAGTCCGGGCCAGCGAAGAATTCGCACGATGAGCGCATCCCCGGCATGCGCCAGTCCCTTCAGCACCTCGTAAGACACACCGGCAACGATGGGCAGGATCAGCAGGCTCCTGAGAATCCGCTGCAAAAATGTCAGCTTTTCAATTCCAAACGCCAGGAACAGAAGCTGATCCGCCACGGAACCGATGAGGATGGAGATGAACATCACCAGGAACAGGAACGCCGTGCCGCATCTGGGGTGCAGACGGGAGAACTTCTTCGCATTCTCCGGCGTCAGCTCCTCGCCCGCCTCGTTGCAGTATACCGTTTTATGCTCTGCCCCGTGATACTTGAATACCCGTTTGATATCCGGCACAAATCCGATGACCACCATATACCCGATGAGAATCAGGATACGAACCAGTCCGGCAAAGAGGTTGATCAGGATCCGGTTATCTGTCACGCGGCCGATCAGCGTCGCCGCACCGGAGGGCAGCATGACAAAGAGGAACATACTGAGTGCCACGGCCAGCACGATCGCGACGCCCATGACCACCTTTTCGATATTTGCGCCCAGTTTTTCCGCCAACCACTTTTCAAATTTGCTGGGTTCCTCCTCCGCCAGTCCAAGCATCTGCGTTCCGCGATCCAGGGTGTTCATGCCCATTTTCAGCATCAGGACCATGTTCACACAGCCGCGGATAAAGGGGAGACCCATCCACGGATGTTTCTTTGAAATCGGCTCCCGGTGTTCACAGTTGACCATGATCTGTCCGTTTTCACGGCGCACGGCAATGGCGATGCTTTCATCCTGCGGGCTCTGCATCATCACGCCCTCGACCACGGCCTGACCGCCAATGTCCTTATATTCAAATTTTTTCGCACTCATCTCTGTCCGTTCCTTTCTGTTCGGCAGACTATTCATCTGCCTCCAATTCTTCCGCCTGTTTCTCCTGCCGGCGCCTGACGCTGTTCATCAGGAAGGTCAGCAGGACAAATGTCAGGATAAACATTCCCAGAGCCATTGCCAGGGCAAAAAGGATATTTTTCTTTAAGCCGAAAGTCAGAAGACCCGCGCCGGCGCCGGTAAACAGGGAAAACCGGAGATTCCCGCCGCTGCTGGGCGCCGCGTCGGTATCCCAGATGCCGGAATGCACATAGGCCGTGATCATCCCGATGGTCAGGACAATCATCACGATGCACTCCCCGGCAATCTGCCTGAAATCCGCCCCCAGCAGAAGCTGAACCACGATCGCCAGAATCAGCAGTATTTCTGCCGCATTCAGCGCTTTATGTTCAATCTGTCCCAGAACCTGCTGTTCCCGTTCGTCCAGTACATTCTGCTTCATGTCGATTCCTCCCAGAACAGTTGATCCAATGTCCGGTTCAGTGTTTTGCAGATGGCAATGCAGAGGGAAATAGACGGGTTGAATTTGCCTGCTTCGATCATTCCGATGGTCTGCCGGGTCACACCAACCGCCTGTGCCAGCTGATCCTGTGAAAGATCCCGCTCTGCACGCGCCGCTTTCATCCTCAGATTTTTTTCGGCCATGTCTTTCCCTCCTCCTCGGTTTATCGGCTTCGGTTCTTTGCCGGATTCCCTTTGCTTTTTGCTCCGCCATTATAGGACAGCCGCGTGCATTTGTCAACTATATTTGTCATTTTCTACGATATATTTTTCTTTTTGTACATATTTCCCGTCTTTTTCATCGATTCAGCGCATAAACAAAACCGGTATTTCTACCGGTTCAAATGGACTGGTTAATTTCCCTTCGTACAGTTCGTCCCGCACCTCATCAAGCATATTCTCCAGAGAGTACTGTACACCGTACCCAAAATTACTTGCGGAATCCAGCAAATCATCGAATTCATCCTCATGCGCTTCAAAGAATTCCACGTCCGTTTTTTGCATAATCAAGGCATTTTTCCGCCGCATTTTCAAGTGCCGTATAGAATGAGTCTCCGAAATCGCCCAGATCCCGGCTCAAATGCGCTGCTTCTCTTGCAAACGCAAGATTCATCAGGGCAATGATCCGTTTGTCCGTTGTTCTCCCCAGATAATCTTTCAGCACGGCTTTACATTCTGATAAGGAAAAACTGCGCTTCCAGAATATCAATGCTTTCCCGGGTTTCGTGACAAAAAAGAAAAGAACGACAAACGTCGTTCTCTCTATTCTTCGTTTTTCCGTACGGATTACATGCCGTAACGCTTCTTGAAACGGTCTACACGCCCGCCGGTGTCAACCAGCTTCTGCTTGCCGGTAAAATAAGGATGGCACTTGGAACAAATTTCAACGCGCAGATCCTTCTTGGTAGAACCGGTCTGGAAGGTATTGCCGCAAACGCAGGTCACGGTCGCCTTCTGATACTTGGGATGAATGCCCTCTTTCATGATTTTCACCTCTCTCGTCGCAATACTATCACATGAAAAACACAACATCGGCGCTTTCTCATGTGCCTGAACGACAGGATGTAGTATATGCCAACCTCTGTGAAAAAGCAAGACCCATTTTTACGATTTTTTGCTCTGAAACAAAGTCAGTTTTGCCAAATCATTCACCCGGCAGCATCCTGTCTGTCCTGGCCTGCGGCTTTTTTCCGGGCCTTACGTCCGTTCCCATTCGCCAAAGAGACAGGCCATGGCGGCAAGCGTGGCGATGGCCGCCGTCTCCGTCCTCAGAATACGGGGGCCCAGGGTAATCACCCGGATATTTCCGAGTTTCCGGAGTTCTTCAATCTCCTCCGGCGTGATTCCTCCCTCCGGACCGATCAGAAGTCCTGCACGCGCCCCTCTGGGAATTCCCTCAAGGGCCTGCAATAATGTGCAGCTGTTTTCCTCTTCCCAGGGGACCAGCACAATGTCCTCCCCGGCCAGCAGCTCCTTTGCTTCCTTCAGCCGGAGCGGCCTGGTGATCTCGGGCACAGCCGTCCGTCCGGACTGCTTAACCGCCTCGCGGGCAATCTTCCGAAGACGCTCTGTCTTTTTCTCGCCCTTCTCACCGCGGTCTGCCTGGACCACTGAGCGGGCAAGCTCAATGGGAACGAACCGGCTGCATCCAAGTTCGACCCCTTTCTGCACGATCCATTCCATCTTGTCCGCTTTGGGAAGGCCCTGATACAGCGTCAGGTGTGTCCGCATTTCAGAGGAGGGCAAAAGCCGCACCAGGCGCAGCGTAACCGCCTGTGCATCCGTGCTGACAATGGATGCCAGTGCCCGAAGCGGCGGTGAAACCGCCTCCACCTCATCTCCGGGCATCAGCCGCAGAACCCGGACGGCATGCACGGCGTCCTCCCGGCTCATTTCAAAGATCTCGCCCTCTTCGCCCTTAAATTCTGCAAAAAAACGATGCATATTACAGCCGGGCCGCCAGGCAGACCCATTCTCCTTTTTCCATTCTTCGGTCAATATGATATCCGGCCGCCTCAAGCGCATGGCATACATCCGCTTCCCGTTCACGGATAATTCCGGAGCAGATAAATACCCCGCCGGGATTTAAATGCTTTTTGGCCGGTGCACAGAGGAAACAGATCACGTCGGCGATAATGTTAGCCACGATGACATCGGCGGTTTCCTCGCTCCGTTCAAGGAGATCCCCGTGCACCACGCGGATCTTATCGCTCAGATGATTGCGCTCAACATTTTCCGCCGCCACGCGCACCGCGTCCTGATCCAGGTCAATCGCCAGTGCATCGGATGCCCCCAGTTTCACCGCTGCCAGTGCCAGAATGCCGCTGCCGCAGCCCACATCGATGCACGTACAGCCCGGGCGGACATAATGCTCCAGCTGTTCCATGCACATGGAGGTCGTCTCATGCGTTCCGGTTCCAAAGGCCATTCCCGGATCCATTTCAATCACCCGGTCATCCGGTCCGGGCGTATAGTTTTCCCAGGACGGACGGATAACCAGTGTCTTTCCGATACGGGTCGGCTTATAGTATTTTTTCCAGTTCTCCGCCCAGTCCTCATCCTGCACCTGTTCAGACTCAATCCGAAGCGACCCCATGTCAAACCCCATGGAGCCGTTTTTCATCGGGGAGAGCTGTTCGGAAAGTGACGCCCTGATCTCCGCCGGATGCCGGTCAAGGGAGTAATACGCCTCAACCACCACATCCTCCGGGAGATCCGTCAGCACTTTCTCGTCGATCATATCCCACATGCCATCCCGGCGATCACTTGAGAGTACATCATAGCGATCCAGGATCTGCGTTCCCTCAGCACCTGCCTCAAGAAGGGCATTGCTGACAATATCAGCCCCCATCGTTGTGGTATGCACACAGAGTTTTGTCCACTCCATTTCTGATTTCTCCTCCTCAGCGTTCCTTAACAATTCTGTCCGGATTCATATCATCTTTATATCGGCCATGACAAGCCTGTCCCTTGTGCTCCTGGTTCCAGACTGTTCATCCTAACAGGGCGAATACCTGTCATCACGGCCACCTCGCTCAGCCTCATGACCGGGAATAATACTCCCGTGTGCCGGATCTCCTCCTGACACAGGTAGATGATAACAGAATTATCCGTGTTCGTAAAGAATTTTGCCTTCATTGCGATCGTGAAAACTTCCTTCATTCTCACACACAATCACACATCATCATCGCCCTATGCGCAGGTACAGTCCTGTATACAGAAAAAAGAAAAGCGAGGAATGCTCGCTTTCCTGTCCTTATTTCTTCGTAAAACGTTCCTTGAAGCGTTCCGTGTTTTCGCGGATATAATCCGTCACCTGGTCAGCGAAAGACTTCCTGCGCTCATATTCCCGTCCGTTCAGCGAATCCTCAAATTCACGGAGCAGCTGACGCTGACGGTCATTCAGGTGCTTCGGTACATCAATATGCACGGTGATGAACAGATCACCGCGGGAATTGCTGCGAAGCTGCTGAATGCCCTGATTCCGGATACGAATGGTCGTCCCTTCCTGGGTTCCGGCAGGAATGGTATGTTTCGTGGAGCCCTCCAGTGTCGGGACCTCAATTTCACCGCCCAGCGCCGCCTGAGAGAAGGAAATCGGAACATCGCAGTAAAGATCATAGCGGTCGCGCTTGAAAATCTTGTGCGGCTTCACGGTGCTGAAGATGTAGAGATCACCGGCGGGACCGCCATTTTGCCCGGTTCGCCCTCGCCTGGAATCGTCTTGAAGTTCTGTCCGTCATCCACACCGGCCGGCACGTTCAGCGTAACGGTACGGGTCACGCGGATCGTGCCGTTGCCGCCGCATTTCGTGCAGCGTTCCTTGATAATCTTTCCTTTTCCGCCGCAGGACTGGCAGGTGCGCATCGTCTGAACCTGACCAAACGGCGAGTTCATGGTTACCCGCTGCTGACCGGTTCCGCCGCAGGTCGGACAGTTCTGAGGCTGGGTTCCCGGCTTTGCCCCGGTTCCCTTGCAGACATCACAGACCGCATCACGCTGGAACTTGAATTCCTTCCTGCATCCAAACGCCGCTTCCTCAAAGGTCAGCTGCAGATTGTACTGCAGGTCGGCACCGCGCTGCGGCGCATTCTGACGCCTGCCGCGGTTTCCGCCGAAGCCGCCAAAGCCGCCGCCAAACAGGTCTCCCAGAATGTCGTCAAAACCGCCAAAGCCGCTGAAACCGCTGCTGTAACCCTGACTACCACCCATGGGATCCTCGAAGCCGAACTGATCATATCTGGCCCGCTTCTGCGGATCAGACAGAACCTCATATGCCTCATTGACCTCTTTAAAGCGTGCCTCAGCCTGTTTGTCATCCGGATGCAGATCAGGGTGACAGGCCTTTGCCGCCTTTCGGTAAGCTTTCTTTAAATCATCGTCCGAGGCATTTTTCGAGACGCCAAGGACCTCATAATAGTCTCTCTTCTTTGTATCTGCCACAGCAGTCACCGCCTATTCAGTACACACATGCGCCGCCGTCACATCGTGACGACGGCCATGTGTTAAAAAGTTGATTCAGTTTATGGCCATGCCGCCGTTTTCACTCAATCAGTGAACATCATAGTCGGCATCCGAAGCGCCGTCTGCGCTATAGCCCGCGTTCTGTCCGTTGGCATTGGGATCCTGATAAGTGCCGTTCGGATTCGCGCCGCCCTGCTGGGACTGATAGAGCTTTCCGAATACCTCATAGACCTTCTGGCTGAACGAATCCATCGCGCCCTTGATCTGCTGTGCATCGTTGGTCTCGCGAACCTTCTTGAAGGCCTCGATCTCCTGCTCAACCGTCGCCTTGTCCTCGGCAGAGAGCTTGTCGCCATTCTCGCGCAGCTGCTTCTCAATCTCAAAGATCAGGCTGTCTGCACGGTTAATGGTTTCCACTTCTTCCTTGCGCTTCTTGTCCTCCTCAGCATACTGCTCGGCTTCCTTGACGCGCTGATTGATCTCATCCTCGGAGAGGTTGGTGCTGGAGGTAATGGTTACCTGCTGCTCGTTGCCGGTTCCCAGATCCTTTGCGGAAACGTTCACAATGCCGTTGGCATCGATGTTGAAGGTAACCTCAATCTGCGGCACACCACGCGGAGCCGGAGCAATACCGGTCAGCTGGAAGCGGCCCAGGGTCTTGTTGCCGGCAGCCATCTCACGCTCGCCCTGCAGGACGTGTACCTCAACGGAGGTCTGTCCGTCTGCCGCGGTGGAGAAGATCTGGCTCTTCTTGCACGGAATCGTGGTGTTCCGGTCGATCAGGCGGGTAAATACGCCGCCCATGGTCTCAATGCCCAGAGAAAGCGGGGTAACATCCAGCAGCAGAACATCCTTGACGTCGCCCTTCAGAACACCGCCCTGGATAGCTGCACCGACTGCCACGCACTCATCCGGGTTGATGTTGCGGTAAGGCTCCTTGCCAGTCATCTTGCGTACGGCTTCCTGAACGGCCGGGATACGGGTAGAACCGCCGACCAGGATCACGCGGCTGACCTCAGATGCGGTAATGCCGGCATCTCTGAGTGCATTCTGGATCGGTCCAACCGTTGCATCCACCAGATCACGGGTCAGTTCATCGAACTTGGCACGGGTCAGGGTGACATCCAGGTGCTTCGGGCCGGTGGCATCTGCCGTGATGAAGGGCAGGTTGACATTGGTGCTCATTACGCCGGAGAGCTCAATCTTGGCCTTCTCTGCCGCTTCCTTCAGACGCTGGAGCGCCATACGGTCCTGCTTCAGATCAATGCCGTTTTCCTTCTTGAACTCAGCTGCGAGATAATCAATAATCCTCTGGTCAAAGTCATCGCCGCCCAGGTGGGTGTTGCCGTTGGTGGAGAGAACCTCGAAGACGCCGTCGCCAACCTCAAGCAGGGATACATCGAAGGTACCGCCGCCCAGATCATAAACCAGAATCTTGTGGGACTGTTCCTTGTCCAGGCCGTAGGCCAGAGAAGCCGCGGTCGGCTCGTTAATAATACGCTTGACGTCCAGTCCGGCGATCCGTCCGGCGTCCTTGGTAGCCTGACGCTGGGAATCAGAGAAGTAAGCCGGAACCGTGATAACTGCCTCGCTGACGGTCTCGCCCAGATAAGCCTCGGCGTCTGCCTTCAGCTTCATCAGGATCATGGCGCTGATATCCTGCGGCGTATAGTCCTTGCCGTCAATGTTGATGCGGCGGTCGCTGCCCATATCACGCTTGATGGAGATGATGGTGCGGTCCGGATTGGTGACGGCCTGACGCTTTGCCACCTGACCCACAAGACGCTCACCGCTCTTTGTAAAGGCAACGACAGAAGGCGTTGTTCTGGCACCCTCCGCATTAGGGATAACAACCGGCTCACCGTTTTCCATGACAGCCACGCAGCTGTTCGTTGTACCAAGGTCGATACCAATAATCTTGCTCATAATTGTTCTCCTCCTTATGTTCTGCAGTCCGGTCTTTTGACTTGCTGCTCCTGAAATGTTCAAATCTGTCTAACTGCCGCGAACCTGTCCTGAATTGTCTGCAAAGGCAGCGGTTCGCTCAATTGGAAGGAATACTTTATCATTGTTCTGCGGAAAACCGCAGATGTGTATGTAAACGGGATCAGCCCGCTACTACCTTAACCATTGCGTGACGGATGACGTGACTGCCGATTTTGTATCCCTTCTGCAGGACCTGGCAGACCGTTCCCGGCTCACCCTCGTCCTCTGTTCCCTGCATCACCGCATTCATTTCGTTTGCGTCGAACAGTTCACCCTCGGGATTGATGGTCTCAACCCCCAGTTTCGTCAGGATATCCAGCATCTGCCGCAGCACCATCTCGACACCTTCGCGAAGCGGGGACGCCTCCTCTGCCGCGCCGACAGCCCGTTCAAGGTTATCCAGCACCGGCAGGAACGCATTTACCGTATCCCTGCGGCTCTCATCAAGCGCATCCTTCCGGTTGTTCTCCGTCCGCCTTTTATAGTTGGCAAACTCGGCTTTCGATCGCTGAGCCAGATCAAGGTACTCATCCCTTTCCTGCAGTGCTTTTTCAAGCGCCGCCTGAAGTTCCCCGACATCCGGCTCCTTCGTCTCGGTCGACTGTGACTCTCCATTTTCCTCCTGTACAGCTTCCGCGCCGTCCAGTTCCGCCTCTTCCTGCAGAACCTCTTTCTCTTCCTGCTCCATACCCTTCACTCTTTCTTTCCGGGTTCCGCCTGTAAAATGGGGCAAGATGCGGAAGCCCTTTTTCTTTTTCGTTTTATTCATTTCTGCTCATCATCCTGTGAATCAAATAATTCATAGATGGACCGTCCCACCTGATTAAGAACAGAAAGTACCCGGCCATACTGCATTCGTGTCGGTCCGATCAGGCCAATGGTGTTGACCCTTCCGTCCCGCATCCGGTAGCTGGCGGTCACAACAGAACAGTCTTTCAGTTCCTCCATGCCGGTTTCCGGACCAATCCGTACGGTAATCTCCATTTCCCCGTGTGTATTCAGCAGTGAAACCAGCTTGTCCCTCGTTTCAAGAACAGAGAGAAGATTACGGGCTTTTTCCACATCTGAATATTCCGGGAAGGAAAGCAGATTGGATCTTCCTCCGACAACAAGCGATCCTGTGTCCATGTTGTCATCGTCCTGAGCAGCAAGGGTTTTCAGAAGCTTGCTCATCTCCTCCGGCTCACCTTCGGCAATCTCCAGCAGTGCCTGCTGCAGCCGGCTCATGGCGCAGCCTGCAAGGCGCTGACTCAGAAACTTGGATACCGTATAGAGAACATCCGGGTCAATTGCCGCCTCCAGTTCCACGGGCGTCTGCGTTACCGCACCGCTCTCGGTCACCAGAATCAGAATCACACGGCGGTCCGCCACCGGCACCAACTGCATATGGGAGAAAATCTGTTCCTCCCGGGGCATCCGGGTCATGACAGCCGCAGTGTAATGTGTCACTCCCGACAGCGCGCGCGCCAGGCGCGTACTGATCTGTTCTATCTGTCTTGAACGCTGGTCAAAACAACTCCGGATATATGCAACATCCTCAAGGCTGAGCGGAATCGGCTGCAGCATCTGATCCACATACAGCCGGTACGCTTTGTTGCTGGGAATCCGTCCGGCCGATGTATGCGGGCTGTCCAGATATCCCAGATCCTCCAGGTCGCTCATCTCATTGCGAATGGTCGCCGAGGAGAGCTTCTGTTCATACTTCCTGGAAATGGTTCTCGATCCGACAGGCAGGGCTGTCAGGATATAGTCATCTATGATCGCCTGAAGAATCCGATATTTGCGATCAAGGATCTCCATCCTGAACTCCTCCTTTTAATAAGGCATTGTACAGCTGATCTCCTTATTTAACCTCACTATGGTCTTTTGCTGGAGCATGGTCAGTGAAGCTTTGAAAGTTCCGTTCCCGTCTCCGGCGGAGACCGCCGTATCTCATCCGAATTGTTAGCACTCGTTTGACCTGAGTGCTAACAAGCGTGCATAATATACCGCGATCCCCTCTGTTTGTCAACAGGGAATTTTGAACTTTTCGCCAAAAATTTGACTTTTCCTGTCTTTTAAAACCGCAATTGTCCACGTTCAGACAGGTCCCCGCCGCTTTCAGTCATCTGAATGTATCTTTCAGCCTTTTTCTTCTTCCTCCATCATGCGAACCAGCCAGGCATTCATGACATCCATGCCCTTCTCTGTCAGAGCCAGCCGCTCCTCTTTGTCCGGGCCCGGGCTCTGCATCCTGTCGCTGCGTGTCGGGTCCAGTTCGCTGGTTGCAGCGTTCTGGTCATTTGGCATCGTTTCTTCATCAATACTCAGATTCGACAGTTCGACACTGCGTGTCGAGCCCAGTTCATCCCGGATCATGGACAGGCGCCGCATTTCCCGGAAAGTATCCGGCCAGATTTCCTCCGGTCTGCGGCCAAAGTCCCGGACAAACCGATTCAGATCTACTCCCCGGACCATCCGCAGTCCCATCATCATGCGGTCGAACCGACGTTTTTCGGGGCTTCCGTCATCCTCCGGTTCCTCGAACAGTTCCTTCTTATTTATTGCCTGCATCCAGCCTCGCAGATTTGCCGGATGACTGAACCGCCTTCCTCCAAAGTCACTGTGCGCACCCGGCCCCAGACCCAGATAGGGTTCACATTCCCAGTAAACCAGATTATGCCGGCATTCTTTTCCCGGCAGCGCGTAGTTGGATATTTCATAGCGTTCATATCCATTCTGTTTCAGCAATCCGCGCATTTCCTCCTCCATGCGCAGCAAGACCTCTTCCTGCGGCAGCTGGACCTCGCCGGAGAAGACCCGGCGCCCCATCTCTGTTCCTTCCTCCGGAATCAGGCTGTAACAGGAAAGATGTTCCGGCGACATGGTCAGTGCCGCCCCGACGGTTTCCAGAAAACTGCTTTCCGTCTGTCCCGGCAGGCCGTACATGATATCCAGGTTCACGTTGGAAAAGCCTGCGCGGCGCAGCATCCGGACAGCCTCTGCCGCCTGTGCCGCCGTATGAATCCGTCCGAGTTTTCGAAGCAGGCGGTCCGAAAAGCTCTGCACACCCAGGGAAAAACGGTTGACACCGGCCTTCCGGTATTCCTCAAGGGCTGCCTCCCTCAGGGTTCCCGGATTTCCTTCCATTGTAATTTCGCATGTCGGTGACAGCTCCATGCATTCCCGCAGCACAGACAGGATACGGGAGATGTCCTTTCCCTCAAGAAGCGAGGGAGTCCCGCCGCCGATATATACTGTTTCTGCGCGTATTTCCCCGAGCCGGGCTGCCTGCATCCGGATTTCCCGGCAGAGCGCATCCACATATCCGGCCATTCTGTCGCCTATTCCGGCCAGTGAATAGAAGTCACAGTACGTACATTTCTGCACGCAGAACGGCACGTGAATATAGATTGAACCTTTTTCCATCGTCATCCCCTCCGGCACAGCCTCTGTCTTAATCGGAAATAAAAGGACGTCATCCCCGGATGACGTCCTTTGTATCTCTGGTCCTGTTTCTTTTTACTCATCCATCTTGAGGACGGTCATAAACGCCTCGCTCGGAACCTCGACGCTGCCCAGCTGACGCATGCGCTTCTTTCCTTCCTTCTGCTTTTCAAGGAGTTTGCGCTTTCTTGTAATATCACCGCCATAGCACTTGGCCAGAACATCCTTGCGCATGGCCTTCACTGTCTCACGGGCAATGACTTTCCCGCCGATGGCTGCCTGAATGGGGATCTCAAACAGCTGTCTCGGAATCACATCCTTCAGTTTCTCGGCAATAGAACGGCCCCTGGCATACGCCCTGTCCTTATGCACAATCATGGAAAGCGCATCACACATATCGCCGTTGAGAAGCATATCCAGTTTGACCAGATCACTCTTCCGGTATCCCGTCAGCTCATAATCATAGCTGGCATAGCCTCTGCTGCGGCTCTTTACCTGATCAAAGAAATCAAAGATGATTTCCGAAAGCGGAATATCGTAATGCAGACAGACATGCTGTCCCTCATAGACCATATCCTTGAATTCCCCGCGTTTTCCCTGGCAGACTTCCATCAGCGCGCCCACGTATTCCTGCGGTGTATGGACACTGACGCTGACATACGGTTCTTCCATATAATCAATGCTGGCCGGGCCCGGCAGATTGCTGGGGTTGTCGACCTCCTCCATCGTTCCATCCGTCTTGTGGACACGATAGATTACGCTGGGCGCTGTGGTGATCAGATCGAGATCAAATTCCCGTTCCAGCCGCTGCTGAATGATTTCCATGTGCAAAAGTCCCAGGAAACCGCAGCGGAAGCCGTATCCCAGAGCCTGACTGGTTTCCGGATCGTAGGTCAGGGACGCATCGTTGAGCTGGAGTTTTTCGAGAGCATCCTTGAGGTTCTCATACTGGGCACCGTCTGCCGGATAAATGCCGCAAAAGACCATGGGCACAACCGCCCGGTAACCAGGCAGCGGTTCCGCCGCCGGGTTGGCATCATCCGTGATGGTATCACCCACCCGGGTATCATGAATGTCCTTGATGGACGCGGCGATATAGCCGACATCCCCTGCCTTCAGCTCCTCCAGCGGTTCATAGTCCGGCGATCTGGCGCCGACTTCCACCACCTCAAATCTGGCCCCGGAGTTCATCATCCGGATCGTCATGCCGGCCCGTACCGTCCCGGAAACAATACGCACAAAGCAGATCGCGCCCCGGTAATTGTCATAGAACGAATCGAAAATCAGTGCCTGAAGAGGTGCATCCGGATCTCCCTGTGGTGCCGGCACGGCCCTGACAATCTGCTCAAGGACTTCATCAATGCCGATCCCTGCCTTGGCGGAAATCAGCGGCGCCTCATCTGCCGGAAGCCCGATGACCTCCTCAATCTCGCTTCGCACCTCGTCCGGTCTTGCGCTGGGGAGATCAATCTTGTTGATGACCGGCAGAATCTCCAGATTATGCTCCAGTGCCATATAGACGTTGGCCAGTGTCTGTGCCTCAACGCCCTGTGTGGAATCCACCACAAGCAGTGCACCCTCACAGGCAGCCAGTGCACGGCTGACCTCATAGGTAAAGTCCACATGGCCGGGGGTGTCAATCAGGTTCAGCACATACTCTTTCCCGTCTCCGGCCTTGTAGAGCATCCGCACGGCCTTGCTTTTAATGGTAATCCCGCGCTCCCGCTCCAGTTCCATGGAGTCAAGAATCTGCTCCACCATTTCCCGTTTCTGATATACCCCGGTCTTTTCCAGCAAACGGTCTGCCAGCGTGGATTTCCCGTGGTCAATATGTGCAATAATACAAAAATTGCGAACTTGGTCCATTTTCTGGTCTGCCAATCAATACGCCTCCTCACAGGCTGATATATGTTTTGCCCGGGTATCCCTTTTCGGCGCCTGACAGGGACTGTCAGGCACCCGGCACAGGCCGGGCTTGTCCGGTTATCTTCCCGCAGCGTCCCGGCTGTCAGCGGGACGCGCGGCGGCTCATCATCCGCCGCCTCAGGCAGCTGCTATACGCTGAAAACCCAGGCTGACATCAAGAGCAGAAAACCGCCCGTCAGCTCACAGATAACCAGAAAGAACTCACTGAACATGAAACGAAGTGACCCCAGGCTGTAAAGTGATTCAAGCCGATCACTAATAAACAGCAGCATCGCGCCCAGGATGCGCAGGATGCCGCCCACCAGACCGCCGGTGCCCATCCCCATGATGCTGGCCGAATAAGAGACGACATTTGCCACCAGCAGGGCAGGAATAATCCCCAGAACGCCGGACAATACCCGCAGAAACAGCGACTGCTGGCGATTGGGGAGAACCACGACCGTAAACAGCACCAGATGGGTGAGCAGCGTAAAAATCAACATTCCCTGCAGCATCATGTTGTTGGCCCCGCCGCGGCTCTGGTAATGAATGTAATACATCATGGCCGGAATCAGCATGGAGAGGGCCGAAAGAAGGCGGGCTCCGATATACACCTGACGAAGCCGCCCGATCACCGGCTTATAGGAAAGATCAAATGCCGTCGACAGCCAGGACACCCCGAAAAGGAATGCCAGTGAGGCCAGTTCCCAGGTGCCAATCAGTGCACAGCCACAGGCAGAAAGCGCGATGAAAAACAACTTCAGGGCAAACCGGAGCCGGTCTCCCGCCGTGTCAATGGCAACGAGCCAGCTCATCTGTCTGCCAAAGATCGATTTCAGCGCTGAAAAGCGATCTCCAAGGTGCTCCGCCGTATCATCCAGAAACAGATCCATGTCATCCTCTGAACGGAAATGTCCGAGAAGATGGGAGACCGCATTTCGAAAACTGACCAGAATCAGCCAGATATGCCACCCCGCATGCTGTCGGGCAATCCGGATTCCGGTCAGTCGAAAGAAAGCAGGTACACGGACAACGGCACGGTCCACAAAACCATTAAACTTCTGGTCAATCCACTCACCGGACAGCCGTTTAAGCGGCTCCCCGGAATCGGGAGCGGGCACTGCCTCCTCCGGGCTGTCCTCATCAGGGCCGGCATTTGTCTCATCCAGCTCCTCCTCCGCCAAAGGCGGTTCTGCCGATTCCCCCGACACGGCCGCCTCATCCAGCTCTGCCTCCGATGGAAGGATGTCCTTTTCCCGGACCGTCTGATTCAGCGGATTCTCATCCGTCTGCTCTCTCTCCGGGCCAGGTTCATCCAGCAGATCATCCTCCGGCACCTCCTCCGGAGGTGCCGCAAAAAGATCCTCATCCTCCCGTTCATCCGGCGGATAGGTGTTTTTCCTTCTTTTGCCGGAAACGGATCGGTTAAGCCTCATCCTTTGCTGCCTTTCGCTCCGGCCGTCACTTTCTGGAGAATGGTGGAATCATAGGCATAAACACTCCGGTTCTTATCGGCAAATGCCTGCATGGCACTCTCAATCAGCCGGTCCACCAGTTCCGGGAAATTGATCCCCGCCGCTTTCCAGAGATAAAAGGCCATGGAGCCCGGAATCGTATTGGGTTCCTCCACATACAGGATGTCATTATGATCCAGAATATAATCAACCCGGACCGTTCCCCTGAAATCCAGAAGCTTGAAAATGTCAACCGTCATCTGCTGAATCCGGTGAGTCAGTCCGGCATCGATCGGTGCAGGCAGCACTCTTGACAGGGACTTCATCCCATGGCTTTGTGGTCCTTTTGCACCGTTGTTGCGAAGATACTTTTCCCAGAAGGTCAGGAACGAATCATCACTGGCTGAAACCGGCATCTCGCAGACGGATGACTGCACGTTCTCGCCATATCCGACAGCCGCGCAGTTAATCTCTACCGGATGCTCAATTCCCACTTCAATCAGGATACGCCGGTCATACGAGGCCGCCAGTGCCAGGGCCTTTTCCAGTTCCTCCCGGTTAAGCGCCTTGGACACGCCAATGGAGGATCCCAGGGAAGCCGGTTTGACAAACATCGGATAGCGGATTTCCTGTTCGGCTCGCTCCACAATCTTCAGGCGGTCTTTTTCCAGCTGATCACGGGTGAACCAGATGAAATCCAGCACCGGGAATCCCGCTCCCCTCAGCAGCTGTTTCATGGCAATTTTGTCCATTCCGACACTGGAACCAAGAACTCCGGAGGAAGCATAGGGAATCCCGGCCATCTCAAAGAGCCCCTGGATGGTTCCATCCTCTCCGTTCATCCCATGGAATACCGGAATCGCACAGTCAATATGTGCAACCGGATCCGGAAGGCGTCCGAACAGACCCGTCTTCTGAAGCGGCCATGCCCACAAATCACCTGAGCCGGAGCTGATATCAAGTATAACTCTCTGAACTTCTTTCCCCATGGGGTTGAATTCACGGAACGTCTCTACCTGACGAAGAGCGTTTCCGGTATACCAGAGGCCTTCTCTTGAAATATACACCGGAATCACAGTATGCCCAGCCGCCTCAGCTGCTTCCATCAGCTGCAGTGCCGAGATGACTGAAACATCATGTTCCACGCTTCGTGATCCGAAGCAAACCGCAATATTCATCTTCTCCATGATCTGTTCTCCTCCAAAAAGGTTTTCCCGGGCAAAGGCCGCCGTCCATGTCCGGGCAGCCCCTCTCTCAGCCTTCGTTATAATTATCCGGCAGGTCATTCTCATACAGAATAACATCGCCGCTTCGCATCATGCCATTCAGTTTTCTCGTGCACTCTTCCAGGCTGCGCATAATCAGCAGATTCTCCTCCGGGAATCCTGCCTCCCTGAGTCCGTCCGCGATGGGTTCACTGTGTTTGGGACCAATCAGGAAGACGATATCCGCACACCCGACAATCTCCCTGCCGAACTGACGGTTCAGCTCCGCCTCCTGCTCACCCAGCTCCACCATTCCCGGCGTCACCAGAATCCGGCGTCCCGGGAAATCCCTGAGCACATGCAGGGCCGCCCGCGCACCGGACGGATTTGAATTGAACGCATCATCAATGACGCTGATTCCTCCGCCTGCCTGCAGCAGCTGCAGTCGGTGTTCCACCGGCTTGCACAGACGGATTCCGCGGGCAATCTCATCCATCGTCAGTCCCAGAACCCCGGCAACCGTGACGCACAGAAGAAGATTGGAAATGGCATATTCACCCAGAAGTTTCGTTTCGCAGTCAATGGATTCCCCGCTGTCAGAGCGAATCAGCGTGAAACGCGTGCCCCAAGGACCGCACTGGATATTCTCTGCCTTGAAAAGGCTGTCCGCCTTATACTTATCCACCAGCGGACACATGTCATACATCTGCGAACAGATGGCCCCGTCATTGGCAAAAACAGCTGTTCCGCCTTCAGGGAGTGATTCAATCAGTTCATACTTGGTCTGACGGACCCGGTCCACCGTCCCGAATGTATCCAGATGCTGCGGTCCTACCGATGTAATGATTCCAATCTGCGGATGAACCAGATCACAAAGTTCCTGGATATCCCCCACATGTCTGGCACCCATCTCCGCGATAAAAATCTGATGCGTCGGCATCAGCTGTTCGCGAATCACGCGCGTGACGCCCATGGTGGTATTAAAGCTGCCCGGCGTTGCCAGAACCCGATACCGTGCGGAGAGGATTTCCCGCAGCAGAAACTTGGTGCTGGTTTTCCCGTAGCTGCCGGTAATGCCGATCCGAATCAATGAAGGCATCCGGTCCAGACGCCGCCTGGCATCCTCCACGAATTCATTGGCAATATATTTTTCAATCGGCTGTGCCGCCAGTGCCGCCAGACACAGAACCACCGGCTCAAGACCGGGGAGTGCATACCCCGCAGGCGAATACAGGGCCAGCAGCAAAAGTTCCAGAATCAGCGAAATCCCGGCATGAACCACCAGAAAACGCTTCACCCGGTCCGTCACCACAAACGGCTTTTTCTGTTTTTTCCGTCTTGCCAGCAGAAAAACCGCCAGCGCACTCAGCACCGTCAGGAGCAGACACAGGATTCTGGGCAATCCGAACAGGACACTCAGCAGCCCCACTGCAGAAACTGCCAGCGGCTTTGCAATCAGGTCAATCGGATTGCGAAACAGACTTCGCCTGTATCCCGGCAGCTGGTAGCTCTCCAGCTGAAAAATATGGAACAGATTCCATCCGGTCAGACCGGCGGCCAGAACCAGGAGGCACGCCTCCACGATTCGAAATATAATGTTCATTAATCGCGTCCCTCCAGCAGGAAACTTTTCACGACACTTTCAAACACGGCGCTCTTTTCAAGATATGCAAAATGTCCGACGCCCTCCTCAACAATCAGGGCCGCATCCGGAATCAGTTCTTCCATCTTTCTCCCCATCCAGAGCGGCGTTTCCGTGTCGTTTTCACCCCAGAACAAAATCGTCGAGGCCTGAATCAGCGGCAGTTCCTCTGCCAGGTCCTGTGTCACAATCTGATTGAAGGTTTTCCGCATCTGCGGACTGAGTGCCCGGTAGTCCGGCGAACCATACCGCTGAATCAGCGCTTCCTGCCAGCGGGAGGGCCAGCTGCCAAACACTTTCATCTTATCCATCGCCGTCACGCCGCTTTTGAGGAACTTATAGATCTTCTGCCGGTTATTTTCCTTCGTCGTCTTTTCCCGGCGCAGTCCCGCCGCACCGGTGAGCACCATCCGGCCCACCAGTTCCGGATACGTGGCCGCAAGGAGGATCGCCACTCTTGCACCGAAGGAATGGGCAATAATATCACAGGGGGCCAGATTCAGCACCCGGATCACCTCTGCTGTCAACTCCATATAATCCGGCACACCCCAGACCTCTTTGGGTGCCGGTGCCTGTCCCTTGAGTCCATGTCCCGGAAAATCAATCGCAGCTGTTCGCATCTGTCCGGAGAGTGCCTTCTGGATTCCCTCCATCATGTCCGAGGAGCACATCCATCCATGCAGCAACAGGACTCCGCGTCCCTTGCTTCCCTCCCGGGTAATATATACCCGGATTCCTCTCCATTCCAGCTGCATAACATCCTCCCCGTTAATGATATCCTGTGCTGATCTGTCACGACACGACTCAGCCCCCGCAACATTCTCACAGCAACAAAAACTCATTGTGTATTTTAACTCTTTTCCAGCCAAATTTCAATCCACTCACTTGCACGGGCAAGACTTTGTTTGGTTGTTTTTGGGTGTTTTTTTGTGATTGCAAAAGTAACGGGCACAGGTCAGGTGGCCGAGTGCCCATACGTCAGTCTTTGTATCCTCTTTTTAATCCACTCACCCCGTGCGGGGTGAGACTCAGCATTGACATGATTTCAATCCACTCACCCCATGCGGGGTGAGACCCTCCGTGGATCCGTATTACGTGGATCCTTCCCGATTTCAATCCACTCACCCCATGTGGGGTGAGACCGCCGTCCTGGCCCTGATCGTGGCGGCCGTCCTGGTATTTCAATCCACTCACCCCATGCGGGGGTGAGACCTGCTACCCAGCATGGGGATGAGATGCTTCCCCAATTTCAATCCACTCACCCCATGCGGGGTGAGACGAAAGTTGCTTATTTGTGCGACATTTGCGACGAGCTATTTCAATCCACTCACCCCATGCGGGGTGAGACGCCATACGGCGGACACGTTGAGGTCACCGATGAGCTATTTCAATCCACTCACCCCATGCGGGGTGAGACAGCAATGCAAATGTAGAAAA
>JAGAHV010000165.1:0-8140 GCA_017626895.1 Clostridia bacterium
ACATTCGGAACATTGCAATCATTGCCCATGTTGACCATGGCAAAACAACTCTCGTCAATGAGATGCTCAAGCAGGGCGGTGTTTTCCGTGAAAATCAGCAGATTCAGGATCGCGTCATGGACAGCAATGCGCTCGAAAGGGAACGCGGAATCACGATTCTTTCCAAGAATACATCCATCTATTACAAAGATGTGAAGATCAATGTCGTCGACACCCCCGGACATGCTGATTTCGGCGGTGAGGTCGAACGTGTGCTCAAAATGGTCGACGGCGTTCTCCTCCTGATCGACTCCTTTGAGGGACCCATGCCGCAGACCCGTTTCGTCCTGCAGCATGCCCTGGCCCTGAACCTGCCTGTCATCGTGGTCATCAACAAGGTTGACCGGCCGGATGCGCGTTGCGACGAGGTTTTCAGTGAAACCGTCGACCTGATGATCGACCTCGACGCGGATGAATCGCAGCTGGACACCCCGGTGGTCTACGCCTCTGCCCGCACCGGCACCGCCACACTGGATCTGGCCAAGCCGGGCACCGACCTGCGCCCGCTCTTTGAAACCATTCTCAAGTACATTCCGACACCCAAGGGCGATCCCGAGGGACCTGCCCAGATGCTGATCTCTACCATTGACTACAACGACTTTGTTGGCCGTATCGGCATCGGGCGCATCACCCGCGGCACCCTGAAGCTGAACACCATGTATTCCCGTTCCACCTATGGCAGCGAAAACCCGCCGGAAAACTTCCGTCTTTCCAGTCTGTTCACCTTTGACGGACTCAAGCGTTCCCCGACAGAGAGTGCCTCCATGGGTGAAATCGTCGCGATTACAGGCGTTGAGGACATCATGATCGGCGACACCATCTGTGCCACGGACCATGTGGATCCGCTGCCCTTCGTCAAGATCACCGAGCCCACGGTCCAGATGACTTTCTCGGTCAACGACAGCCCCTTTGCCGGCCGCGAGGGAACGTATGTCACCTCCCGTCATCTGCGTGCCCGCCTCATGCGGGAACTCCAGACCGACGTGTCCCTCCGCGTGGAGGAAACCGATACACCGGATGCTTTCAAGGTCAGCGGACGCGGCGAACTGCATCTCTCCGTCCTGATTGAAAACATGCGCCGCCAGGGCTATGAGTTCCAGGTCAGCAAGCCGGAAGTTCTCTTCCATACCGATGAAAACGGCAACCGCCTTGAGCCGATTGAGCACCTGGTCTGCGACGTTCCCGCCGCCTACGCCGGCGCCGTTATTGAGAAAATCGGCCGCCGCCGCGGTGTCCTGGACAACATGGCCGGTACGGACCGGGTCCGTCTTGAGTTCTCCGTCCCCAGCCGCGGCCTGTTCGGCTATCGCAGCGAGTTTATGACGGATACCCGCGGCGAGGGCGTCATGAGTTCCGTTTTCGACCGCTATGAGCCTTACAAGGGCGATATTCCCCACCGCAGCTTCGGTGCCCTGGTATCAACGGAAACCGGTGATGCCGTCATGTACGGCCTGTTCTATGCACAGGACCGCGGCACACTGTTCTGCGGCCCCAATACCCCGGTCTACTGCGGCATGATCGTCGGTCAGAATGCCCGTACAGGCGATATCGATGTCAACGTCTGCCGCCAGAAACACCTCACTTCCATCCGAAACGCCGCCGGCGCTGAAACCGCCATGAAGCTGACCTCCATGCGTTCACTGACGCTGGAAGAATGTCTTGAGTTCATTGACGACGATGAACTCCTCGAGGTCACTCCATCTCACCTTCGGATGCGCAAGCGTATTCTTGAAACCGAACTGCGTAAAAAAATGGCTGCCCGCGCCCGTGCAGCTGCCAAAGAATAATCATTTTCCCTCTGAAAGCATCCTAACCAGATGCTTTCTCTTTTATCCCGTATCAGACGAATCAATCTGGCGGCAATGTCCGAAGGTCTTCTAAACGGAGCAGCCCTGTCGTAAAGCAGCGGCTTGTCAAATCATGCCATACAAAATTCAGGCAACAGACCATCATTAAGAGTGGATGTATCCGCATGGATCCGGCAGATCCAGTATTCCTGGGCAGACTGTTTTTTTCTTTATTGCTCTCACTTGTCGGGTTACTTTGTCAGTGTTTTTCGCTAAAAAGTGTCGTCATCCCGGATACTGTAACCACTATTACCGCCGGCGCATTTTCCGGATGTATCCGTCTCTCATCCGTTATCTGTTCCGAAGGCCTCAAAAACATTCAGCCCCTGGCATTTACCGCCTGTCCCGCGCTAAAAGACATCACTCTGCCCTCCAGTCTCACATCCATTTCAAACAGCGCCTTTCCGGATGACTGTACGGCCACGTTCCATGTCACAAAAGACTCAGAAGGTGAAAAGTACTGCATGCGCGAAGGATTCCGGTACGTCTATCACTGAACGCAAAAAAGACAGATGAGGAGCCGCGGCTCCTTATCTGTCTTTTTGCGGTTTCTTCCTCCTCTGTTGATCCATTTGAGGTCCGGGTTCAGTCAATTCCACAACATCCAGAAGATAAATGTCTGTGCTTTGCACAGACGTTAGGCAGGTTATTCTACACTTTCCATCCCAGAAGGTGATTGGGGAATGTCACCGTTCGGTTCTTTTCTGCTTTTGATTCACTCATCCATCTCGGGCATGATCTCCGGTTCCGCCATAGTCACGGCATCCGCAGCATTCTGTACCGTTTCTGCGACGGTCTGTACGGCTTCCTCTGCCTTTTCAGCAGCATCCGAAACGTTCTGTGCAGCAGCACTAACCGTTTCCTCTGCCTTTTCGGCCGCATCCGTAACCTTCTCTGCCACATTGCAGACCTTTTCAGCTGTCTCAGCTGCCGCATTCCTGACGGCATTCGCCCGCTCAGTTTCGATCTTCTTTGCCGATTCCTCAATGCCATTGTCCGCCAGGAATTTGGCAAGCGCCGCATCCTTTCGTGTCTCCTCGGCCTTTTTCTTTCCCGCTTCAAACACATCCGCCAGCTTTTCCTTCACCTCATTGCCGGCTGATTTAAACTGCTCAAGACCATCCGACGCTTTGTCTTTCAGTTCTTTCGCCATCTGGTTCAGTCCCTGTTCAACCTTCTTCAGGTCATCCAGCGCTGCCTCGGCATGATTCCGGGCCGCATCCGTCACGGTCTCCGCGCCCTCGCGCATCTTGGCACTGATATCCACGTTCTTGAGCGATTCCACTTCCTGACGGATCTTTTCCGTCTGATCCTTCAGCTTCTTCTTTTCCTCATCCGGATGGAAAACCTCATCGACCTTTTCCATGACCGTTCTGGTACCGGAGGCGATCTTCTCATTCAATCCGCTCTTATCCATCGCATCCGTAACTGTATCCTTCACTGACTTGACGCCGGCCATCACTTTCTCATCCAGATCTGTTTTATCCAGTGCTTCCGTCACTTTCTCTTTCACCGATTTGGCACCGGCAACCACTTTCTCATCCAGATCCGTCTTATCCAGGAACTCATTCACTGAATCCCTGACTTTATCAAACAGTCCCATTGTCTGTCCTTCCTTTCTGAAAAGCAGGCCTCTCCGGCCCCGACCGGAGAGGCCTTCCCCATTTTCCCCGTGTCCGGCTCAGGCTTCCTTTTTCCAGAATCCATGGAGGTTGCAGTACTCATATGCCGCTACCGGCTCATCCCCCTCTGTCAGTGCAAAGACCGCCTTGGGTTCATCGCCTGCCTTCAGCAGTTTTCTCTGCATTCCCTCACGGGTTTCCAGCGCGATCCATTCGATCAGGTGTGCCTCCATCATGGGATGCGCCACAGAACCAACCGTAACCGTTACAGTCTGTCCATCACGCGTGATAACCGGCACATGCTTTTCACCCGCGCCATCTGACGTGTTGGGAATCAGTTCAACCATTTCCTCTCCGCAGCAGCGAACATTACAGACCGCCTTTTCCAGATAAACAACCTTATTCTTACAATGCTGGCATGCAAAAACTTTCATTTTCAGATCCATCCTTTCATCGCACAAAATTGGTAAACGTAATCTTTTCCCGCTCGGGCATTCCGTATTTTTCCCGTGCAAGAGCGATTCCACGCATCAGGAACGTCATGTTGCGGGCCAGAATCCGCATATTCTGCAGGCCTTCCTCATCCGCCTCCGCCTGTCCGGGGGCTGCGCCGAAAACATTGTTCCAGTAACGTCCGGAGGCAACCGGCATTTCGGAGATGGTAAAGTATTTGTTCAGTTCATCAAAGGAAGCCGTCGTCCCTCCGCGTCTTGCGACAACGACCGCCGCGCCCACCTTCATCGCCTTCGAAAAATGTGTGCTGTAAAACAGACGGTCAAGGAATGCAATCAACGTCGCATTGGCCGATGCATAATAGACCGGCGATGCCAGGACAAGTCCATCCGCCGCCTCAAGCTTCGGCGCTGCTTCATTGACCAGATCGTTGAATACACACTTTCCCGTGGAACCGCAGGATCCGCATGCCACGCATCCCCGGATCACCTTATTTCCCACATGCAGGATTTCCGTCTCTACGCCTTCCTTATGGAAAATGCCGGTCATCTCTTCGAGTGCACGGGCTGTATTTCCCGAAGCTTTGGGAGAACCATTGATCAGCAGTACTTTCACTTTTACCTCCATTCTCCGGACCTTTCAGGTCCGGCGTTTTCGTCTTTTCCTGAAAACAGTATAATCCCAAACAATCCGAAACGCAAGGCGCATCCACAAAAAACTGCTCAGGTTCCAATCATCCGCCTGTCCCATGTGCCGGCATTGGCACGCGTTCAGACCCGTTCCCGTACAGCGGTTATTCCTCGCCATCCCCCTGCGCAGGCCGGTCCACTGTCAAAATTCCCTTCTCATCTTCAAAATGACACGAAAGGTTCATTTCACAGTCACAGTTCTGCCACAATTGAGGTATATACTTTATGTATTCTAGCGGGCAGCCGGACAATAAAGCCCCTGGGCATTATCCAGGCTGAGAACCGTAAAGGCGTTTGCCGTACAGCGGCCGTTTTCTGGACTGAATCAGAACAATCCGCTCCGGCAAATGACCTGATGCCCGCAATGGAGGTTCCTTTCATGAACGTTCGAAAAGCATTCTCGCTGTTTCTTGTGCTGCTTGCCTGTTTTTCATTTCCTCTTCCGTCTTTTGCAGAATCATCTGCCTCCATGTTCACCATGGACGATTTCAGCGTACCAATACCCGCCGATGCTGTTCCCATCCACCTCAGTGATGAGGAGGTCATCATCCGGGAAAGCGGAATCTATTCCCTGTCCGGAAACCTTGCGGATGGTTCCGTTACGGTCGATGCCAAAGATGACAGCATTGTTTACCTGGTGCTTGACGGCGTCAGTGTCACCAGCACCGCCGGTTCTGCGCTGCGCATTGTCAACGCAGAGAAAGTGATTCTCACGCTGGCAGATGGAACAGTCAACACTTTTACGCAGGGAACAGATGAACCGGATAACCGGAACAGTGATGCAGTCATTACCTCCGCCTGTGACCTGACCATCAACGGCACCGGACATCTCGATGTCGCGGGGAATTACCGGGAAGGAATCAGCAGTGAGGGAACACTGCGCATCGTTTCCGGTGAGCTGTCTGTCACCTCGCAGGATGATGCCATAACCGGCAGGGATGCCGTGTGCATCGGCGGTGGTGTTCTGGACATCCTCTCCCTGGGCGGGGATGCCATCACCTCAAGCAACGCACAGGATCCGGATCTGGGTTACATTGCCATTTCAGGAGGCATTCTGTCATTCAAAACCGGCGATGGATCCAAGAAGGCCGCATTCAGGGAAAAAAGTCCCATGCATTCTGCCGGCGAAAGCACCGCTGCCGGGGAGGATGTCCCGTCGCAGAAGGGCCTGAAAGCAGAAAGCATGATTCTCCTTTCTGCCGGCAGTCTCACGGCAGACACCATCGATGATGCCCTTTACTCAAACGGCAGCATTGAAATCCGGGGCGGCGTTCTCGAGCTCTCCTCCGACGGGGATGGCATCCACGCAAAGAATACCCTGACCCTCTCGGATGGAACCATTCATGTCAATCATTCCACTGATGGGCTTGAGGCTCCCTCTATCCATCTTGACGGAGGCGAAATCCGCATCAATGCCCGGAACGACGGAATGAATGCCTCCTTTACTGCCCTGCCGGGCGAAATTCCCTCCGCTGCTTTTCCGGCAGATATTCCCGCACCGGCCCCTCCGAAACAGACAGATGTCTCTGACACCGCAAAGCCCGCCGGATCTTTTCCGGCGATGCCCGCAGAAGCTCCCAATGGCGTTGTCCCGCCTGAAATGAGCGATTTGGGAATGCTCCCTCCGTCTACCGGCACACTGATCATTTCCGGCGGCAATATCACCGTCATTTCCGAAGGAGACGGCATTGATGTCAACGGCGATTTTACTATGAACGGCGGAACCCTCTATATTCGCGGCTCACAGCATTCCGAAAACGGGGCCATCGTCTACGACGGAACCTTTGCCCTTACCGGCGGCACCCTCATTGCCCTGGGCTCCTCCGGAATGGCCATGGGACCCAGCAGCACCACCATCCCCGGCTGTATGCTCACCGTGCCAACTGGCGGACTCACAGTTGCGGACATGGAGGGCACTTCCCTTTTTACCTTCACACCGGATGGCAGGGTTGAACATGCCGTGATTTACAGTGATCTCCTCACTGACGGAGAAATCTGCCAGGTCATCTCAGGTGACGTTTCCCAGAAAGTGGTCATGTCGCTTGAGATCAGCCCCGTCCATAGCACAGGACCATTGAATCCGGCGGAGTTCCCCGATACAGCCCCTGTATCCTCCTCAGAAGACACGCCGAATCTGCCGGAAAGCATTGCACCTGCAGAAGAACCTGTCTCGGAAATCCCTATACAGTAACTGGTCTCTTGGGCCCCCGCGTATTTTCCGTCTCTTCAAAGTACGCATAAACGAACTGCCACTGAAAAATGTCAATCCGCCTGCATTTATCATGCGACATTGATCTTATAAACATTTTGTGCTGAAAAAGCCCAAGAAAGAGCTGAGAAAGCTTTTAATAAAAAGAACCGCTCAGGGCTTATCGCCTTGGGCGGGCAAAATTATATCTTCTTTTCTTGGAACCATTTCAGATAGTTTTCCTTGAAATCACGATGGGTATTGAAGAAATCTAATTCAGATTTTGTAAAGGCTTTTGTTTTCAGCTTTTCAGCCAATAACTCCATGGTACATGTAAAATCAGCTACCTGGAGTAATAAATAATCAGTATCTGAAGCCTGTGGAATGACTTCGCGCAGTTCAACAGGAATTAGGAAACGATGTTGTTTTTGCTCTTGATTCTACGCTGATGTGTGAGGGAACTTATCTGGGGCGGATTGACGAGTGGGTGGTTTGGATTTATGGAAATCCAAAGCTTGAAACGTATAATGGCGTGTGAGTGATTGGCGAATCAGTTGCCGATCATGAAGTGGAAACCAGAAACGGATTACGTTATACTTACTCTAACAGAACACTGAACGATTTCCTGGCAAACGAATCTATCCTTGATATGCAGGGCATTACCGAAGCACTGAACCGGTATTATTCTGCCCATCAGGATTCGTTTACAGGTTTTTACCCGAATCCGGAGTATTCTGCACGTTTTGATAGACTGGCAGAAGACGCCAAAACTACTTATGATAACTAACCAGACAGGAGATGTTTTGGAAATAAGTGCCTGTTGCAGTCAATTTCCAGATACTGTGCCAGTACCCGAGTTTGCCACTTTGAAGATGCAAAAAAGCATCAGGAAGCCTTATAAATAAGGGCTTCCAGCGCTTTTATCGTTGATATGCCAATGTAGTCACATATAGATCGTATTCGTTTAAACCCCGCTCCAATACGGAGCACCATTCTCCAGGAGACAACCTGAAAGCGCCAGCCCACACTCACGTTTGGGCTGGCGCTTTCAGTCTGTTCTTCAAGACCGCCTCACGGGTCTATTCGCTGATACAGGAAAAAGTCTTTCCGCGGCTGATTGTACTGATCCAGCCCGTTTGCATAGGCGATCTGGCGATATCGGGTAAACTGCTGCGGGAGCTGGCGCCAGGTGACCAGAACGTATTCCGGCATTCCTTCCGTCAGATAACGGTCCAGTTCCTCATGCATCAGCGGATAGTCTACATTCAGGTTGCAGAAAAAGCGCCCCTGCGGCAGCTGACC
>JAGAHV010000166.1:0-3356 GCA_017626895.1 Clostridia bacterium
ACCGCAAAAATGGAAGAAAACAGCGTGGACATGATCCTGACGTCGATTCCATTCAGCAACCATTATGAGTATACGCCAAGCTATAACGACTTCGGACACAACGAAAACACGGAGCGGTTTTTTGAGCAGATGGACTTTCTGATCCCGCAGCTGCTCCGAATCCTCCGGCCGGGGCGTGTGTTCGCCTGCCATGTGAAGGACCGCGTTCTGGTCGGAAACGCAACCGGGACCGGAATGCCGACAATGGAGCCGTTCCATGCGCTCTGCATTGAGCATTATATGAAGCATGGATTCCAGTATTTCGGGATGATCACCGTTGTCACGGATGTTGTGCGGGAAAACAATCAGACCTACCGCCTCGGCTGGACGGAGCAGTGCAAAGACGGGACGAAGATGGGCGTCGGATGCCCGGAATACATTCTGCTCTTCCGGAAGCTCCCGACGGATACCTCCACAGCTTATGCGGATGTACCGGTCGAGAAGAGCAAGGAAGACTACACCCGGGCGCAGTGGCAGATTGACGCGCACGGATTCTGGCGATCTTCGGGAGATCGGCTGCTGACGAAAGAAGAGCTCGAAAAGATCCCTGTCAGCAATCTGCAGGCGGCATATCGGAAATTTTCCAGAGACAGCGTGTACAGCTATGAAGAGCACGTCGCCCTTGCAAAGAAGCTGGACGCGGACGGGCACCTGCCGGCGACGTTCATGGTCGTTGCACCCGGGTCCTGGGCTCAGGATGTATGGGACGATGTAAACAGGATGCGCACACTGAACACAACCCAGAGCCAGAGACGGCAGGCCCTGCACGTCTGCCCGCTGCAGTTCGACATCGTGGACAGACTGATCAACCGATACAGCAACGAAGGGGACCTGATCTTCGACCCCTTCGGAGGAGTTGGAACAACGCCGCTTCGGGCGCTGAAGCTGAACCGGCGCGGCCTGATGACGGAACTGAACGAGGGATATTTCCGTGATGCGGTCGGGTACCTGCACGAAGAAGAAGCAAAAGCAGATGTGCCGTCTCTTTTTGATCTGATCGGTGAGGCTGCGGAGTAAATCGTGATGGAAGCAGGAAAATTTTACATTCCGCCCAGAGAGCGGGAAGCAATCAAGACCTGCCCGGTTTGCGGAAAGGTGTTTTATATCCCGCAGCTGACAATATGGGCGTACAAAAAGAACGTGAATCGAAAAGCTGCAAACCACTGTGTTCTGTATTTCTGCAAGTACAGCTGCAAACGCAAATATGATGAACAGTTTTCCCGGAATGAGATCATCGCGCGGAAGCAGAAGACAGAAAAAGCGGCTGAAGAGCGGGTGCGGTCAAAGCGTCTCGGACGTCCGCCAACGCCGGAAGAAGATTATCGGGAAAAGACCTGCGCGGAATGCAGGTATTGTATGCAGGGCAGATTCGGTTTTACGGAC
This sequence comes from Clostridia bacterium, assembly GCA_017626895.1. Classification (GTDB taxonomy): domain Bacteria; phylum Bacillota; class Clostridia; order Christensenellales; family Aristaeellaceae; genus Ventricola. Next base: position 1,423 of record JAGAHV010000166.1, read on the forward strand.
TGCACAATTTATTCAATGGCAATCAACCCGTATCGACCTGCCTGCAAGCGATACAGAAGCAAGGAGATTAACGATGTATGAAGAGCTGATTGAATCATCTCGTGCGTGTGCAAGTGGATACAATGGCAATTGCGATAGATGTCTTTTTTGCTGAAAGAGTAACGATAAGGATGGTGACTGTTACCAACAGCTTCATAAAGCTGCCGCTAATGCCATTGAGGAACTGAGCATGAAGCTCCACGGTGACGAAGCCGCCATTGCTGGGATGAAGCGCGAGATTGAGCGGATGATGAGCCTTATTAACGGCGCTCCCACCATCACCCCAGCAGAGGAGGGCTGAGTGATGGAAGAATTGAAAAGAGGCAGCATAATTCAAGCAAACGAGAATGCCCGTGATTGGTGCGGAACGGTATTGATCGTGGATGAAGTCAAAAGCTGGGGCGTACAAGCGTTTGTACATGTGCCATTTCAAGGCGATGCTTATATCCGGTTGAAATCGGATCAGTATGATATTCTTGGCGGTCAGGCGGTTCTTATGCCAAAGGAGGCAGAAGCATGAACGATTGGAGATCATGCGATAACTGCGGTCGTGTTTGTGGCCTCAAATATGACCTTGACATATTATGCTGCTTTGATTGGAAAAAGCTCCCATGCCAACGGTGTGGCGGTGCGCTTTCTGAGATCCGGGAACATAACGGCAAAAAGTACCGCCACTGTTATGCCTGTCACGCTGAATTCTTTGAGGTAGAGAACGAATGAGCATGGAAAACAATCTTGATTTGACCGAACTTCTGGATTACATCGATCCACGAGACTGTGACTATACAGAATGGCTGAATGTCGGCATGGCCCTGAAGGAATCTGGGTATGCCTGTTCGGTTTGGGAAGATTGGTCACACCGGGACCCGGTCCGCTATCATGCGGGCGAGACCTTCAGGAAGTGGGACAGCTTTAAGGGCACCTCCGTTCCCATTACCGGCGGCACCCTTGTCCAGATGGCCAAAGACCACGGATGGACGCCGGCCGAAAGCGGCCATGAGCTTGACTGGAACGATGAAATCGGCGGCCGGGATGATCATGTTGTCGTGCAAAAAGGCTGGATTGAGTCGCAGGATTTCAAAGAGCCTTCTGACGCGGAATGGAACCCGGTAGAGCAGCTGATTACCTATCTCGACGCGCTTTTTACAGACGACGAGAACGTCGGATATGTGACGGAGGTTTGGGAGAAGGATGACCGCCTTCTCCCGACGTCCGGGAGCTATGACCGGACCGCCGGCCAGCTCAAGGCGGAACTGAGGAAATGCAAAGGGGACCTCGGCGCGGTCCTGGGGGATTATAACAAAGCGGCGGGGGCCTGGATCCGGTTTAATCCCTTAGACGGCAAAGGAGTTCGGAATGATAACGTGACAGACCTGCGCTATGCTCTGGTAGAGTCTGATGAAGTAGACCTCGGACAGCAGAACGCCATTCTGCGGGAACTGGAATTGCCGATTGCCGCCCTGGTTTACAGCGGCAAGAAGAGCCTGCACGCCATTGTGCATATCGGAGCGCCTAATTATGAGGAATACCGCAAGCGCGTGGAATTCCTCTATGAAATCTGCCGGAAAAACGGGCTGAAGCCGGACCGACAGAACAAAAACCCGTCCCGGCTCTCCCGGATGCCCGGCGTCTGGCGCAACGGCCACAAGCAGTTTCTGCTCGCCACGAACATCGGCAAAAAGAATTGGGACGAATGGCGCGAATGGATTGAAGGCGTGAACGACAGTCTGCCGGACCCGGAATCACTTCTGGAGACCTGGGACAACATCCCGCCGCTCTCCGTGCCTCTGATTGACGGCGTACTGCGCAGCGGTCACAAGATGCTGATTTCCGGACCGTCCAAAGCCGGCAAGAGCTTTGCCCTGATAGAGCTTGTGATTGCCATTGCCGAAGGC
>JAGAHV010000167.1:0-3681 GCA_017626895.1 Clostridia bacterium
CCGATGAATGCCTCATCCACCAGAAGATCCGCGGACACGGCATGGACTTTGTCATATTCGGTCATGATCTGTCCGGCACTTAATAGCCGTCCGTCCGGGTTATTGGGATTGCACAGAACAAGGGTATCACCTTTACGGGGAGTGGCCTGGTCTTTCGGCACCGCGGCTTTTTCCGTGCTCACACAGGACAAACTGCCGCTATGGGGTGCACTCCCCAAAGGAACGACTTCTCTTCCGTGCACAGCGGCGCGGGCGGCGTATTCCCCGAAAGTGGGCTGGGGGATGAACACGCGCCCTTTTCCGGCGGAAAGAATCAGGTCAATGGCGGCTGCTCCGCCGGCCGTGGGCAGCACCTGTTCCTCAGGCAATTCCAGGTAGCGGGCCAGTCCTGCCCGGGCACTGCGCATGGAGCGGTCCGGATAATAGCGGACATGGTCAAGTGACCGGACAAGGACGTCCCTGACCCATTCGGGCGGCCCTTCCGGACGGAGATTGGCCGAAAAATCCAGCCAGCTTTTGGGATCTCCTTCCCACACATTCCCGCCGTGGATCATCCCCAGAACCTCCGTATCAGTTCCGGCCGTCCGGCAAACATGACATGGGCAAAGGCACCCAGAGTACGTGCTTTCCGGTAGCCGCAGGTCCAGGACTTATCCGGCTGTCCGGCTTTGGTGATGGTATAGACCGTTTCTGCGCCGGGCAGTGGCTGCACCGCCGCGTGGTGAAATTCGTGAGCGGGAAAGGTCAGACCGGACGTGTCATGAACGGTGCAGTAGCCAAAGCGCTGGAGGCGCCGGGTCATATGACAACGGACGGGCAGAAAACCGACCATGGACTTGTCATCAATGTCCTGGCCCAGGTACATGAGCCCGCCGCATTCCGCATAGCAGGGAAGGCCGCCGGCTAGTGCGTCAAAGATCGCCTCGCGCATGAGGACATTTGCCTCCAGGGTGTCTGCAAAAACCTCCGGAAATCCGCCGCCCAGATACAGCCCGTCCAGATGGTCGGGAAGTGCCGAATCATGAATGGGGGAAAAGGGGCAGAGGGTCATGCCGCACCGCTGCAGCAGATCCAGATTATCCGGATAGTAAAAATGGAATGCCTCATCCCGGGCAATGCCAAGCCGGAAACCGCCGAAATCCGGCAAAGGCTCCGGAACGGTCTCCGGAAGCGGCTCCGCCTGTGCGGCCAGGTCCAACATGGCAGCCGTATCAAGGGTCTGTGCAGCGTCCCTGAGAGCAGCTGTGACGCGCTGCTGCAGGGCCCGGGTTTCCACGGCGGGGACAAGGCCCAGATGCCTGGAGTGGAAAACCAGGTCCGTCTGCCGGTGCAGGTAACCGACACAGGGCAGACCGCAGTAGCGGGAAATGGCGTCGCGGATCAGGGAATAGTGGTGCTGGCCGGAAACGCGGTTAACGAGGACGCCGGCGATCTGGCTGGGCGTTTGAAACTCGCAGAATCCCTTTACCGTGGCGGCTACACTGGCGGCGCCGCCGGAGCCATCCACCACCAGGATGACGGGGGTACGGACAGTCCTGGCGATGTCCCAGGTGGAACAGGCCAGGGAGAGGTCAAGCCCGTCGTAATAGCCCATGACCCCCTCGATGATGCCCACATCCATGGGGCGGTTCAGAACGCGGAACAGGTCCGCATCCGGCATGAGCCAGCGGTCCAGATTATACGACGCGTTGCCGCAGATGACCTGATGGAATTCCGGGTCGATATAGTCGGGTCCTACCTTGTAAGGGGCAACCTTAAGGCCCTGCCGGGTCAGGGCGGCCATGACCAGCAGGGAGGCGGTGGTTTTTCCGCAGCCGCTGCCGGTACCGGCAATGATCAGGCGGTTCATGAGCGCACCCCCGGAATGCCGTACATCAGGGCATTGACAATGGCGGAGGCCACGGTGCTGCCGCCCCGGCGTCCCCGGGAAATGATGCAGGGAAGGCCGCTGGTGAGGAGCTGCTCCTTGGCCTCCACCACATTGACAAAGCCCACCGGGACCCCGATCACGGCCAGGTCATCAGCGATGGAACGGTCCGCAGAAAGGCGACTGAGAAGGGACAAAAGGAACGTGGGGGCGTTTCCGCAGACCAGCAGTTTCGGACCCGGCAGGGTCAGGGCATGTTCCATGCTCAGCCAGGCCCGGGTCCGGCCGGATGCCTGTGCCTTTTCCGCCACTTCCGGACTGGCCATGAAGCAGCAGGCCCTGGCTCCGAGGCGGGTGAGGGCGCTTTTGTTAATGCCGGCCAGTGCCATGTTGGTATCGGTAATCACCGTACAGCCGCGCGTAAGCAGATGCTGCATAACCTTGATAACCTCCGGGGTAAAGGTGAGGGTTTCAGCAAACGAGAAATCGGCTGTGGCATGGATGGTCCGCAGCACGATGGGCCGGATTTCCTCCGGCACCTGGACCTGCAGTTCGGATTCAATGATTGCCATGCTGGCCTGTTCAATTTCCATTGGGGACATTACCATTCGACTCCTTTACGGGCACTGAGCTGTTCTGTCTGATACGGATGCCGGACCATGTCCATGCGGGTGATATAATCTGCCCGGGCCAGAAAGCTTTCCGGGGCACTGCGGCCGGTTGAGACGGTTTCGCCGCAGGCAAGAGCCGTATCCAGCAGGGACAGGGCAAGCTTTTCCGGCACCATCTCAAGGGTAACGGCGTTATTGAGTTCATCCAGGAGGATCAGGTCCGGATGAAAGGTGTCCATTCGAGCAGGAAGGGTTTCGGCAAAGGCGGTTTGCTCAAGGGCCGTCTGCCGGCGCTCCTCCGGGCTCATTCGGAACGTAAAATTCGGGAGGGAGGGGGCGGTCAGGACGGCGGCATTCGGAAAGTGACGCAGGGCAATTAACTCTCCTGAATTGCCTTTTTTGAGAAACTGAACGACCAGCACGTTCATGCCGTGGCCCAGGAAACGCAGGGCCATGCCCATTCCGGCGGTCGTCTTTCCCTTGCCGTTTCCGATATAGAGATGCAGTTTATGGATCATGAAAACCTCCGAGAACTGAGCCGGAACTGTCCAGCATCTGGGTATCCACCCGGACCCGGTCATGGGTGCGTGCCCGGGCATACCGGCTGGCTGATTCACAGAGACGGGACCAGACAGATGAATAGCCGGCATCCGCGATGACCGGAATCAGCCCATCCAGGGTGACCGCCTCCATGACCTGATTCAGCAGGGAAAGTGGTGCGCCCATCAGGGCCAGGTGCGCGGTGAGTGTTTCCCTTCGGCCATCCCCGTACTGGCTGTGAGTCTGCATACAGCCGCCGGCCACCTTGACCAGCTTTCCGGGCTGGCCGGCCAGCAGGACCCGGGAAATTCCCAGGGATTCCGCGGTGTCCAGTGCGGCGCCGACGAAGTTGCTTATCTGCACGCAGGGCAGGTCCGGATGCAGGCGCCGGAGGGCCTGTTCGCCCTGGCTGCCAAATACCAGCCCCAGCGTGTCCGCGCCCCCGGCACGGTGCATCTGCATTTCAAGACGCACGGTTTCAATCATGGCGGATTCGCTCATGGGATGGACGATGCCGGTGGTGCCGAGGATGGAAAGCCCTCCTTCAATCCCAAGACGGGGATTAAAGGTTCGCCTGGCCAGTTCGGCGCCGCCGGTGATGCCGACGTTGACATCGGCGGCACATGGGCCAAAGACGGAGCGAACCGCTTTTTCAATCATTTC
>JAGAHV010000168.1:0-7195 GCA_017626895.1 Clostridia bacterium
TCTGCCAGACCAAAATTCGGGCTGGAAACAGAAAACGGAATCAATCCATGCGAATAGGCGTATTCATTTGCTTCTTCAACGCGGCGATATGACCAGTTCGATCCTCCGAACGCCCGGATTTTCCCCTCAGAATACAATGCGTTCATAATTTCTATGACCGTGCCTGCTTCGACAGATGGATCGTCCCGATGAAGCAGATAAATATCGATATAATCTGTTCCAAGTGCCTCAGCCGATTCCGCAAAATCCTTCCTGATTTCGGATTCACTTATTCGTTTCGTTCCGTCTGAAAGAGGATGCCCGCACTTTGAAATCAATACCAGTCTGTCCCGACACCCCCGCTTTTTCATCCATTTTCCAACCACATTCTCCGCTTCCTGATAATTTCGTGCCATGTCAAGCGTATTAATTCCTGCCGCCAGAACCGCATCCAGCAGTTCATCTTCTTCCTGTCCGGCTAGCAGCAGTGAAACAGCCGTCCCAAATATGATTCGTGAAACCGGTTTCCCCACATAGGGGATTTCGCCGTACATATTGCCTGAACTCATCATCTACCGTCTCCAAATAATCATCTTTTCTAGGCGAGGACATCTCACAGTCCTGACCTATTGAACTTCTGACCGCATCCGGTCTGTCCAGATACAATTCCTGCTTCCTATACAAAAAACGATTGCTGTTTTTTTCGAGGGTCATTCTACCATACTTTCACAGCTCCCTCAACATTTCCATTTCCATAGCCAGGCCAAAAACAGCCGTGCTTCCCCCCCCGCATTATGATTTATGCTTTTCCAGATGATACTTGAATTTTTCAAGGAAAACGCCCATAATAGGAGCATAACAATTGCGAGGTTACATAATGAGCGAACACAACAATACCCTTTTTCTGGCTGACCTGACTGACGGGATGCCTTTTGACGGATTTGTTCTTGTCAGAAGTGCAGAATTCCGGGATTCTCCAGCCGGGAAAAAATACCTGGATATGAGTGTGTCTGACCGGACCGGTACAATGAAAGCAATAAAGTGGGATACCTCTGTCGCTCCTCCCCCCATCGGCAAGGTCATTCATATTCGGGCATCCGGAAATGAATATAAAGGACACATGCAGCTTCGCCTTGAAAAGGTGGAACCTGTAAAGGCGACGGATTATATCGACTGGAATTCCATTGTTTCCTCAGCTCCTGAAGATGCAGCCGCCATGCGGGAAGAAATTACCGCAGCAGCTGAGGAAATACCGGATTCAGATTATTCCCTGTTGACCTGTGCGCTCCTGGAACGCTGCGGTGACAGAATTCTCACTTTTCCGGCCGCTAAACAGGTTCATCATGCCGAACGTTCCGGACTATTGCATCATACCGTTACCATGCTGCGTGCCGCAAAAGCCCTCCTTCCCATTTATCCTCAGCTCAATGCAAGTCTCCTGATTGCCGGGATCATCGTTCATGATCTTGGAAAAATGGAGGAGATGGATGCGAATGAACTGGGGGTTGTATCCGACTATACCCTGGAAGGAAAGCTGCTGGGACACATCGTACGTGGGATTATCACAATCGAAGAAGAAGGAAAAAAACTGGGAATTCATCCTCAGAAAATCCTGTTTCTGCAGCATATGGTCCTGTCTCATCACGGCATTCCTGAATACGGGAGTCCGAAGCCTCCTATGCTGGCCGAGGCTGAGTTTCTTCACCTCATCGACACGCTGGATGCACGTATGAATCAAATGGAAGCGGCAATCGCATATACATTGCCCGGCAGTTTCAGCGAAAAAATCCGGTCACTTGACGATCGTCAGATCTACCGAATGCCCTATTTCAATCCCAAGACCTGATTTGATCTCCGGCAGAACTGTTCATCCCGATACGATAAACAAACGCACCATTGCCAATTGGCAATGGTGCGTTTGTTTATGCTTTTCTCCGCTGACTGTACAGCAGTCTGGCTCCCATCAGAAGGGCGCCGGTCACACCGGAATTGTTTCCCAGTGTCGGCGGCACAATATACTGATCCAGTTGTTCCATGTCCAGTCTCTCTGAGGCAACATATCCCCCCAGCATCTCATGGGTATACTTGCGAATTCTGGGGAACAGATGCTCCTGCTGCATCACTCCGCCGCCCAGCACAATCACTTCCGGTGACAGAATGAGAATCAGGTTGACACACATCTGCGCAAGATACTTGGCCTCAAGATCCCAGGCAGGATGGTCCTCCATCATCAGGCGCGGAGACAGTCCCCAGCGCTTTTCAATTGCAGGACCGCTCGCCAGTCCTTCCAGGCAGTGACGGTGGAACGGGCACACCCCGTCCGGCATTGTATCCATTTCATTCGGAGTCAGAATCATATGTCCAACCTCTGGATGAATCAGCCCATGAACAATATCGCCGTTCATGATAATCCCGCCGCCTACTCCGGTTCCAACTGTTACATAAACCAGACTGCGGTAACCCTTTCCGGCTCCCATCACATGCTCGGCAATTGCAGCAGCATTGACATCCGTATCAATTGCAACGGGCACATGCAGCTCCTCACGAAGTCTTGTAAGTATCGGGAAATTACTCCAGGCCTTTTTCGGAGATGCCGTGATATAGCCGTAGGTTGCTGAACGATGATTCAGATCAAGCGGGCCAAATGAACCGACCCCCAGTGCACTGATATCAAACTTGTCAAAAAAATCCACAATCTGTGGGATCGTCTCATCAGGCGTCAGCGTATGAAAGCTTGCCCGTTGAAGGACATTTCCCTGAGGTGTCCCTATCGAGCAGACCATCTTTGTTCCGCCTGCTTCCAATGCTCCTATTAACATGGTGTATTTCCTCCAGGCCTTTCTTTATTCTGCTTTTTGAATGATGCCTGTCAACACCTATTTGCAATTACACCTGGCTCGCAAAACATACAGTCCCTGCTTCTCAGGGTCCGGAGAAATACATGGTGTTATTTTCCAGCATCATATAGCATTAAATCGTGCACATCATACATGACTCCACTACCTCTGTCAATCTGCAATTTATCCAATATTTTTGCAAAAACAGGAACACCTCCTGCCATACCACACACAGTCTGTTTGCAATTTTGTCTTTTCCTCATCTGTTTCACTATTATTTGCCTAAATTATTTGTAAAAGGCGCATTCTCGTTCAGTCAGATTTTTCCCGGGCAGCGTACATCCCCAGCAACAGCAACTCCGCACCTACCGGCTGCAAAGCCATTTTGTTCAGGCGAACACCATTCGTCATGATTCCCACGCCTGCTCCCGACTCAATATCGACAAACAGTTCCGAACACATCCCATATGCCACTCCCTGATGCCCAATCAGGTCTACTCCGGGGATGACCTCTTTAAGAAAGGCAACATTCAGTCCGCGTCCTGCCGACCGGACACCGCCAACATTCTCCTGTACCGTTCTCATTTCATCTAGGGAGCTTTTTTTCAGTACCTTCGTATCCTTTTTCGAAGCCAGCAGGCGTACCATAGTACCCAGCCCATGGGCATCTGTGATCAGTCGTCCAACCGTTGTCACATAGCTTTCCCCCGGTCTTTCTTCAGTCCGCTGCCTCCTCTGATATTCCGCATCATACCTGAGCCGGGGCGGAAACAGGGCCTTGACAGAGTAGCCATCTGCAATTACCCGGTTTGCCGGAATACTGGCAGCACCATATCCTGCACATATTCCCAGCGGCCGAAAGATTCTCTCCTGCATCAGGTCCTCAAAAAGAAGACCGGAAGCCTTTTCTGCAATCGCCCCTGTCAGTCCTGCTCCAAGATTTGTATAGAGGAACTTTTCCCCCGGCGCAGATTCCAACCATATCTCCGGGTCACTGAATCGGGCCTCAAGGGACTCTTTCCCCGGAATCTGTAATTCCGCATTTCTGATTCCCGCTGTATGTGTCAGCAGCATTCGAAGTGTAATTGCCCGGTCTGGAAAAAGGGGATTTCGAACAGCAAATCCCAGTACACGGCTGATATCCTCATCCAGGTTCAGTTCTCCGCTTTCAACCAGGGACATCACTCCATATGTCGAGATCAGTTTTGTTACCGAAGCCACCCGAAAGCAGGTAGATGAATCCACTGTCTCTCCCGTCTTTTTTCTGGCATATCCATGACAAAAAATCTTCTCTGTTCCATCCGGATACACCAGTGTCATACATCCGCCGACTGCCCGGTGGGCCCTGAGGATGTTCTCAAAGCACTTTTGTACCTGCATTGTCCCTTTCTCGCTCAGGTACCCCGATTCATCTTTTTCAACAGGCGGAATCGTTTTCAAAAAAGCAGCTGCTTTCTTCTGCAGAATCCGTCGTTCGCTCGCTGACAGGTTTCTCACATTCTCCTCCGTTTGAATCATTCCGCACTGACATGCAGCAGAAACGTCACTGGAACGACTCTTTCATTTCTCATCTTTGCCTGCATGATACGTGAACGAACCTCTTCTGTCAACCGCACAATCACGGCACAGACAGCCTGCACAAGGCATTCGTTTTCTTGCGATTCATGTGTCAATGTGTTATCATATGGTCCGTCTGATTTACACTGCTAAGGAGATCAACACCATTCATGAAAAGGATTTCAATCCTCTTTTTTTTCATATTTTCTCTCATTTTTTTCTCCGCCTGTGCTGAAACGGTTTTATGGGAGGATGAGAACGGAAAGGTTTTGCTGAATGACAGCGGGGAGGTAAACTTCATTTCTGCAGATGGAAACAATCTTGGATCCGTTTCCTCTAATTCGCTGAGCGATTTCACCGGTCCGGCCGAAGTGTCATCACCCGTGACAGATGCCCCTTTCTCATATGACACACCGTTCCCCCCTGTTCCCACGCCTGTTCCTTACGATGAAAATGATTTTCCTGAATATCCGTCCTCCTCTGCACCTGTCCAGAACACTAACCAGTCTTTTCAATTTAAAAGGGTTCTGAAATACGGAGATTCAGGCGATCTGGTCAGCGCGCTTCAGTCCAGGCTGAAAGAACTTGGATATTACGACGCACGTGTATCCGGAGGCTATTATAAGGTTACACGTAACGCCATCCGGGCATTCCAGTCCCAGAACGGTCTGCACGTCGATGGGATTGCCGGTCAGCAAACGCAGGAAGCATTGTTTTCTCCTGCGGCGGTTCCGGTAAATGCCTCGCCCCTCCCATCCCCGACGCCTGTGCCGCCCAAATACACGCTCATGGTGGATATAACCAATCAGATTACCAGAGCCTATACCTATGATGAGACCGGAAATTATACCGTCCTTGTCCGTGAGATGATCTGCTCGACCGGAACGGTAAAAAATCCAACGCCTCTCGGAACAACCATTATGCCCAAGACCCGTGCCAGATGGGGATATTTTCCCACATGGGACTCCCATGCGCAGTATCTCACACGGATCGATAAAGCCAACGCCTTCCATTCTGTTCTGTACACCGCACCGGATGAACAGTCTCTTTCCGTTTCATCCTTTACTAACCTGGGGACCCGCCAGTCGCATGGCTGCGTCCGCCTGACCGTGTCCGACGCCAAATGGATTTATGACAACTGTGCGGCCGGCACCATTATCACCGTATATGAGAGCAATGTTTACGATCCCGAGTATACCATGACGCTGAAACCCGCCCTGAATCAGGATACGCTTCGTGAAATGCCGCTCCCTGCTCCGACTCCTCTCCCTGTTTACAGCCCGGAAAACTGGCCATCCAAATTTCGGACACTGAAAAGAGGTTCCAGCGGACAGGATGTCTATATGCTGCAGATGCGTCTTCGTGAGCTTGGTTTCTATAATGGGACGGTCTCCGGAGGATATTATGGCGGAACAATTGAAGCCGTAAAGGCTTTCCAGCAGGCCGCCGGACTAAAAGTTGACGGTATCGCCGGCAAGCAGACTCAGTCAGCATTGTTTGCCTTCTCAACGCCCACACCAGCTGCCACCGCCTCTCCGGAGTATACGCCTTTCCCTGTTTATCCCACCATTGAGCCAACGCCAACACCTGAACCGGCAGCTTATACACCGGTCACCGATACCGTCGGCTGAAGTTTCAAAGAGGAGCTGTCTGTATGCTGTTCAATTCATATATCTTCATTCTGGCCTTTCTTCCTCTGACTCTGATCATCTATTTTCTTCTCGGCCGTCTTCCGGAAAAAAATTCGTGCAATAAGATCTTTCTGGTCCTGGCCTCCTTTGTCTTTTACGGATATAATCATCCGGGCTATGTCCCCATTATTGCCGGAAGCATTGTAATCAATTATCTGCTCTCTCAGCAAATGCTGAACAGCAACAAAAAAGCACTGCGTCTCGCTCTGCTTCTGATCGGCATCACAGGCAATCTTGGTGTTCTTTTTTTGTTTAAATACCATGATTTCTTTGCCGAAAATCTGAACCATGCCTTCTCGCTGCATCTTCCTCTCAACCACTGGGTTCTTCCCCTTGGTATTTCTTTCTTTACCTTTCAGCAGCTTTCCTATGTCATTGACAGCTATACCCACAAAGTCCCCAAATATCACTTTCTGGATTATTCCCTGTTTGTGACTTTTTTCCCTCAGCTGATTGCCGGTCCGATTGTTCTTCACAGTGAAATCGTTCCGCAGTTTGCCGATCCGAAAAATCGTCACTTTCGAAGCGAATCCTTTGCCCCGGGTCTGTTCGCCTTTGCCCGGGGACTGTTCAAAAAGGTCATCGTTGCCGATACATTTGCCATTGCGGTAAATGCCGGATTTGGCGCCGCAAGCTCTCTCAATACCGCAGAGGCATGGTTCGTTGCTATCGGCTATACCCTTCAGCTGTATTTCGACTTCTCGGGATACTGTGATATGGCCACCGGCATTGGCCTCATGTTTAATATCCGCATTCCCATGAATTTCAATTCTCCTTATAAGAGCCTTAATATTCGGGAATTCTGGCAGCGCTGGCATATGACGCTCTCCCGTTTTCTGACAAATTATATCTATTTTCCTCTGGGCGGAAGCAGAAAAGGCCTGCCCAGGACCTGTCTCAATCTGCTCATCGTTTTCCTGGTCAGCGGTTTATGGCACGGCGCCGGATGGCTGTTCCTTTTATGGGGACTGATGCACGGCATTGTCTCTGTCCTCTACCGCCTGTTTCGTAAGCAATATGATACCCTTCATCCGGCCCTCCAATGGATCATGACGTTCACTTTTGTCGTGATTGCCTGGATCTTCTTCAGAGCCACTTCTCTGCAGGATGCCCTGGCAATCGTAAAGTCCA
>JAGAHV010000169.1:0-2919 GCA_017626895.1 Clostridia bacterium
GAGTAGGAGTTGGTGTCGGAGTAGGAGTTGGTGTCGGAGTCGGTGTCGGAGTAGGAGTTGGTGTCGGAGTCGGCGTCGGGGTAGGAGTCGGTGTCGGTGTAGGCGTCGGAGTTGGTGTGGCCTTCAGTTCAATCGACAGAGCCTGCAGTTCACGAACAAGAGCAGTGATATCTCCCTGAGAGATTTCCATGAGATTGTTGGTGCCGTCAAGGGGTGAAAGACGGACGGATGCCGTGCCGGAATTTGAAGGGGTAAACGTGACGGTTCCATCGTTTGATACGCTGAGACCCTGGTGCTCAGCAGCATCTGAACCGAAGATGGTGTTGTATTGTTCCTGATGAGCTGCGGCATCCGAGAGAAGTGTGAGAACATCCGAAAGCTGTTTCCCGGTGATGACGGCATCTGAATTCAGCACGATTGCCTCCGGGTGATCACTGAAGATGACTGTTGCCTGGGGCGCTGCATCGGATGAAACAGCAGGCGTTTCTAATGGCAGGGAGGCAGGGGTGCTTTCCGGAACGGCAGGGCTGCTGCTCTCCTGCGCGAGTCTGATGGCAGAGCCGAGCGTGAGAGGAGCAGGTGAGGGTGTGGTTTCAGTCAGGACAGAAACGGCACCGGATTCAATGGCCTGGGTGAGCTCTGACGAGGAAACAGTTGCTCCGCTGGCAGACTGGATAAGATAGGAAAGAACTTCGTCGGAAAGCGTGGCGTTCCGGTCAATCCAGATGGTGCTGGATTTGCCTTCCGAGGTGATGGCAGGCATCTCAATGGGTGCAGCCGGGAAGACGGAATGCTGAGCCGATGCATTTTCGGAGGTTGTTTCTGAAACAGACGGGACAGGTGTTCTGTCTGTTTCGGGGACGGGGGTAAATTCAATGGAAGCGGCTGAATCAGTCACCTGTCCATTCTGTGTGCCGGCAGCGGTTTCATTGCCGGGGAGGCCGGTTTCAACACCGGATTCAGTATCCGGCTGAACCGATGTGCTCGCAGTTGCTTCCTGAACCGGGAGTTCCGCCTGATCCGGTCCGGCAGATCCATCGGTTTCAGGATGGCTGCTTTCCGTATTGGCTGTTACGGACGGAGCGTCATCGGAAGAGGTGCGGAGTGAATTTTCCTGCAGGGCGCGAAGGATAGGAAGGAGTTCCCTGACGCTGAGTCCGCTGTCCGGGTCAAAACTGGCCACAATATTTCCATTCTCATCCTGGGCGCTTGAAAATACAACACCGTCTCCTCCGCTGATTTCAGAGACAAGATTCGGCAGGTTTTCCTTGAGCGTTTTGGTCAGCCGATCGGTTTCCTCACCTTTTTCATTGTAAAGCAGAGTGCTGCCTGAAGGATCGATGAGTGTATAACCGGGAATGGCTTTATAAATATAGGAAAGTTTCTGTGAAATAAGGTGATTGGATTCCTGTGCATGAAGGGTAATCCGATAGGTATCACCCGGATTGGCCTGTGCCGGGAAAGAAAGACGAAGGACACTGGAGGTGTCATCACGAATCCGCAGAACCTGTTTCCCGTTGACTGTCAGTGTGGCGTACAGATAGTAGGAATAGAGATCTGCATCCGTGCTGGAGGTGACGGTCAGCTGTGCATTGGCATGACCGGGAACGATGACCGGAATACCGGAGATCTGATACAGACCACTTGCGGAACGCGGCTCATTGGGAGAAAGAGAGCTCATATTCCGGGTGGTATTCAGCTGGATCCGGACGGACTGGGAGCCGGAAACCAGCCCCATCATCTGAAGGGGATCCTCTGCGGTTGCCGGACCGATGCTGGTACTGCCGGCTGCATCCCCGTTAAAGGGTATCTGTTCCTGTGCTGTTTCAATAGCACTCAGCTGCCAGTAGCATGGCTGAACGTCTCCCAAAGCCACGGCAGAGCAGAGGAGCAGAAGCAGGAAAAGAGAGAAAACCATCACTTTCTTCATATGCACAGACCTTCTTCTTTGTTTAGGTATTCCGTCTGATGTAACGGTTTTTTGATGTCGTTCTTTTGTAAAAATGCAAAATAATACAGATGATTTATACCATGAAATGCGGCAAAAAACAAGTCCTACACCTGAAAAACACGGTTTTTGCATCCGAAACCCGAACATTTTGAAGGAGAAAAACGTCTTTGGGTCTAGTCATGGATGGGAAATTCGGATATAATGATGTCATCGAAATATGAAAGGAAGGTATTGACCGTGATCCAAATCATCTTTGGAAAGAAAGGCTCCGGCAAGACCAAACGCATTCTTGATATGGCGAACAACTCTGTGAAGGATGCGAAAGGCTATGTTCTTTTTGTTGATATCAACAAGGATTACACACTGAATCTGAAGCCGCAGATCCGTTTTGTAGATGCGAGCGAATATGCTGTCAAAGGTGCTACGTCTTTTTATGGGTTCATTGCGGGCATTCTTGCGGGCAATTATGATATTGATGTTCTCTATATCGACAGTTTCCTCAAACTGCTCCAGGCAAATGAACAGGAACTGCTTGATTTCTTCTCCAAGCTGGAGAAACTGACGGCACATGCGGGCTGTGATCTGGTGATCAGTTACAGCGATGATCCGGCAAATGTTCCGGAGTGCATCCGCCAGTATCAGATCTGATTTCTGACCGAAAAACGGCTTTCCCGTTCAGGCTATCCATAAAGCGGGATCCGACCTGAAAATGGGAAGACATCCGGGAAGACCAAAGCAGGCACGATGATCGTGCCTGCTTTTTTGTGCTCCATCTTGTATTCTGGAAAGATCAATGATAGGATCAGATTGCCGTTTTAGCTGACTATGTTTTAAAAAAGATGCTATAATCAGCTAAAACAGATCATTTTGCATGCATTTTAGCTGATTATGTGAAGGATAAGGCATAATGCTTATCGGAAGACAAAAAGAACTGCAAACCCTGGCTGACTGTCTCGATTCGCCAGAGC
>JAGAHV010000170.1:0-3630 GCA_017626895.1 Clostridia bacterium
ATGTATCCAGTCCGCCGGAATAAGCCAGCAGAACGCGATTGTATTTTGCAGATTTCATAAGGAAATTGCCCTCCTGAGTTGTACTTTGTTGATCGACGGGACGCATTTTAGCACAGGCATTTGTGAATTGCAACCCCTAAAATGTATAATTTTACATTTCTTTTGCAATTTTATGCATTTTGCATCATTCCCCCGTTTAGACTTGCTTTTCCCTCCGTCCCCCTGTAAAATGAAATCATCCCTTCCGGTTTGCCTTTTGGCTGCCGGCTGTTCAGGCAGATCCGCTGCCCTGGTCACTTTTCCGTTTGTGCCACTGAATCCCATTCAGGAACCTGACCGCTACACATCAAAGAGGTGAGAGATCATGATTCGTTCCATTTTAAAAGCCGCTCTGTTGGTAATGCTCCTTCTTTTTGCCAGTTCTGCCGCTGCGCAGATTCCGGATCTGGATGTTCTGGTCCCGGAAGCAGCCGAATGTGCAGATGAATCCTATGCGGTTCCCATGTATGCCGGTCCCACCGTGCAGTTCAGGCAGATGGATGCCACGCTGAACCCCTCCGAAGCGTTTGTCTGCTTTGGCCAGAATGACTGCTGGACCATGGCCGCTCAGGGAACGCCGGACAGTTTTGGTCCTGTCGGCTGGGTAGAAACCGCTGCCATTCCTGCTCAGGAGTGCGCGGAGCTGCTCTTTGAAAACCAACTGGCCGCCATGGTTGAAGAGGACGCTCCCCTGACGTTTGTCCCGTCCAGTGAGGAACATCCGCTGCTGACGCTGCATCACGGCGATCCCATCCAGATTCTCGGGCGCTATGAATCTTTCCTTTATATTGAAACGGATAAAGAGGACTTTCCGATCCGCGGATTTGTCCCGGAATCCACCGTCGAATAACGAAGCCGCAGGCATGGCCTGCGGCTTTTTGTCGGTCCGGCTTCAGTCCCGGCACAGGATATGCAGGTTTCGGAACAATCCATCCGTCCCGATGTCCACATACAGTCCAACGCTCCCGCGGCTGTCAGGGCCATGTTTGAGGTCACTGACCTCGAGAACCTTTTCCCCGTCCACATAGAAAACGCCGTGCGCCTCTTCAATTTCCGCGCGGATATGGCTCCATTCACCCAGGGCGATCGACCCGACGGCCCCCTCATACCGGGTGATTCCAAACTCCCTGAAATACGAGAACGTATATCCGGGATAGGAAAAGTACTGACAGCCATGGGCTTTCCGCACCGGATCATCACAGTCCCTGCCGTTCGTGGGACGGATGTAAAAGGACTCAAACTCACTGTCCGAATCATTTGCCCGAAAGACGATGCCGATAAACCCCCGGGCATAGTCCGGTGCATCCCTGAGCAGTTTCCCGCACACGTCCACTTCAATAACCCCGTTGTGAAAATCCAACTCTTTCACTTTCAGGTAGGTATTCTCATCCGGCTGCATTTTGTCCACCTTGCAGACCTGGACCGTTTCATTCCCCGGGAAAACGGCCTTTGTATGTACAGGAATGAATCCTTCCGGTTTCATCTCAATCATCTCTCTCATCCTTTCTGTCTCAGAAACAGTCCCCCGTCACCTGTCCTCACCGCCTGTGATTCCACGGGAGCCGGTGCAGCACTCAGCATACACGAAATCCGCTGACGGTTCAAGACCCGGGTGAACGCTGACGGACAGGGACGATCGTTGGGAAAAGTGTCCTTTTTTCCCGCACCAAATCTAAAAAAGCGCGAAAAATTTGATTCTGTGGTCAGTTTTTCTTTTCAATTTCCCTTGTTCTGTGATATACTCTTGCAGTTCATTCAAACACGAGGAAAAAATCAGAGAACTGCCCCCGAAACGGATTGGCCGCGCAGTGACAGCGGTTCCAGTCCGGGCAATGAAAAGCAGCGAAGGAATCCGTTCCTTCCGGCGGGTTCAGGGGCGTTCCAATGACATTGAGGAGGCAGACATGCCGGATAATCAAATGGAAATACTGGCTGCGGAAACAGCCAGGCGGCGTACCTTTGCCATTATATCCCACCCGGATGCCGGTAAAACCACACTGACGGAAAAGCTGCTGCTGTATTCCGGGCAGATTCGCTCCGCCGGTTCTGTAAAAGCCAGAAAATCCGACCGTCACGCAACATCTGACTGGATGGAGATCGAGAAACAGCGCGGAATTTCCGTCACATCCTCTGCCATGCAGTTCGAGTTTGACGGCTACCATATCAATATTCTGGACACCCCGGGCCACCAGGACTTCTCCGAGGATACCTACCGCGTTCTCGTCGCCGCTGACAGTGCCGTCATGCTGATTGACGCGGCCAAGGGCGTGGAGGCACAGACCATCAAGCTGTTCAAGGTCTGCCGCCTCCGGAACATTCCCATCTTCACTTTCGTCAATAAAATGGACCGCGCCAGCAAGGACCCCTTCTCCCTGATGGAGGAGATGGAGCAGGTGCTGGGCATTCGTGCCTGTCCGGTGAACTGGCCCATCGGCATTGACGGCGATTTCAAGGGGGTCTATCACCGCGATACAAAGATGGTGGAACTCTACGAGAGCGGGGATCACGGAAAGAGCCGGGTTGAAAAGACGGATGTGTCCATTGATGATCCGGAACTGCCCGAACTCCTGGGTGAGCGGCTCTATCAGCGCCTGATGGATGAAATCGAACTGCTGGATGTGGCCGGCGACGAGTTTGATCTCGACAAGGTTCGCAGCGGTGAACTGACGCCCATGTTCTTCGGCTCCGCCATCACCAACTTCGGCGTGGAACCGTTCCTCGCCCGCTTCCTCCAGTACTCCACTCCCCCGGCCCCGCACGAAAGTGACAAGGGCATCATTGCGCCGGATTCACCGGATTTCTCCGGTTTCATTTTCAAAATTCAGGCAAACATGAACCCCGCCCACCGGGACCGTCTCGCTTTCATGCGGATCTGTTCCGGCGTCTTTACCAAGGGCATGACCGTATGGCACAGCGGATCCGGAAAGCAGATCCAGCTCAAGCAGCCGCAGCAGTTCATGGCAGATGAACGGGAGACAGTGGAAAATGCCTATCCGGGCGACATCATCGGCCTGTTCGATCCGGGCATCTTCGCCCTGGGAGATACGCTTTGTACCGGTCCGCATATCCATTATGCCGGCATCCCGCTGTTTGCCCCTGAGTTTTTTGCCCGGGTAACCAGTGTGGACAGCCTGAAGCGCAAGCAGTTTGTCAAGGGTGTTCTCCAGCTGAGCGAGGAAGGCGCCATCCAGACCTTCAAGCGGCCCGGAATCGGGTTTGAGGAAATCATCGTCGGCGTCGTCGGCATGCTCCAGTTTGAAGTTCTTGAGCACCGGCTCCGTACCGAATACAATGCGGAAATTCACCGCTATCCCCTCAACTTCCGTTTTGTCCGCTGGATAAAAAGCTCACCGAAAGCACCGGAGGATCTCAAACTGTCCAGCACCAGTGCCACAGCCAAGGATGCGCATGACCGGGATGTTCTCCTCTTTGAGAACGAATGGTCCATCCGCTGGGCACTTGAAAATAATAAGGGTCTTGAACTGGCCGAAACGGCATCCCGTACCGGCGACTGAGACTCACAGAGAAGCGTTTTGCAAGCTACTTAAAGAAAGAAGGAAACCATATGGAAATCAGCCGCGAAAACATTCG
>JAGAHV010000171.1:0-10201 GCA_017626895.1 Clostridia bacterium
AAGGTGAAGAACCAGTTCGCCATTTCCAACCGTCTTTTCGCCGTAAACACCCTCCTCAACTAAACCGGTGTCATACGTCCATTCGCCGGAAATTCCAAAGCCTGCCGTCACTTTTTTATCCTGGTCCACTACCGAAAAATCTCCGTCGAAGGTGTTTGCGTTGTGTCCGCCAACATCTTCGCCATCAAAATGACGATAGTCCCCGATCACCCGATCAGAATCCGAGATCTGCAGTTCACCATGGGCAGTTGTCAGTTTCTGCCAGTTTTCATCCGTCTTTACTGAATAAGTAAACGTTCCCTCGTATGGAAGACTCTTTGTAAATTTAGGAAGGACTGCGTCCAGGCCGACAAAATCGCTGTAATCATCATAGCTGACAGTCAGAAGAAGATCGACATCCAGGCTTTCTTCCCAGATTTTATCAGCAAACCTGGTAAACTTCTTGAAGAAATATGAAATATCGCTGTACTGACAGGGGTCATTTCCATTCTGAATCGCATGTGTCAGTTCAACAAAATCCTCTGCAGGATCAATATTCACCTGCGGGAACATCGCGTCAACAACATTTCTTACCTGAAGCCGGGTCACTCCTTTTTCCGCCAGAACATCTGCCAAGGCGCGCTGGAATTCGCCGCCCTGCCAGTCAAGATTCGATGCCACATTCCAGAGAAGTGAACCAAACTGACCGGCACCAACCTTTCCGATCATGCGCTCTGCCACTTCATTGCGGGTATCCGTCGGTTCGAAATACGTGGAATCAAATACATACATCTCACCATCAGCCTCAATCTGGCTGTGGCTGACCCATCCCAGAACCGCCTGTGCAAGCATCATCATTACTTCGGAAGAAGTGATTCTTAACCGTTCATCTGCCGGCAAATCACGAAAAGAGGGATCCGTGCTCTGAATATCCGTGCCCATTGAAGCAATGACCTGCATCACGTCCATCCCACCATAGGAAGGTGCTGCCGGCACCAGAAAAATCGTATCTCCCGTCAGATCTGTCATCACACGGTAAGAGCCATCCTCTGTCTGAACTGCTTTTGCATCAAGCACCTGAACAGCGCCTGCCCGGACAGTGGCCTGCAAGGACATCCGTCCCTCTTTCTGATAAGCAATTCCATCTATAGATACTTTTGACAGCAGGTCATTCAGTGCAGCCTGTTTGACATCCGGCTCGTCGTCGAGTATCTGCCTGAGCGTCATGTGAAAGCTGACCTGGTTTCCCTGCTCCATGCTGGTCATAATCGCTGTTTTCGTCATATCTCCCGCGGCATAGCTGCCCGATGCGCATGCGATTACCGGGAAAAGGAACAGCAATGCAAGTAAAAATGAAAAGAACTCTTTTCTCATCTTATCCTCCTCAATGGTTATAGCCCCTGATTAACCTTGTTTCTGCTTCTGCTTTCCAGCATATTGTAGAGTTTCCGGCTAATCTTTTCCATCACCGATTCTGTTATCGCCCTGGCTTCTTCTCCGCTCACATACTTCCCGTTTTCCGGAACGAACACTGCTTTATCATCTTTTCCAAGGCGAATGTCTGCCGACGCAATAATAACATTTTTCCCATCCATTTTCAATTCAATCGACACATCATCATGTAATTCGGAATAATATCTCTCAGATTCATTTGTCTCCAGGGAAAAGCTGTTCTTCCATTCAATGCTTCCCGTATTCAGATGCCGCACCTTCAGCCCCGGTGTTTTATCCAGCCAGTTCATCGAAACCGTCCATCCGACCCGCTCAATCAGATTACTGTCTTCAAGTCTCCATTCATTTTTAACTTTCTGATTGACTCCGTATCTTACATCATATCCGTTTCGTTTTCCCGTAATCGTCATCCTGCAGGTCCCGGCAACGGTTCCCCGCTGTTTGTTCTGCTTTTCCGTCGCGATCTTTGATACCATCTCGATATTCAGCCGGTTATCCGGATCTTTCTGTACCTGCAGTTCCAGATTGCCGGTATGTGCCTTCCCGTCCTTCACAGAAAGGCTTCCGCTGAGTGACCATGGTTCATCCTGGCAATAGAAAAAACCGTTTAAATCAAGTCCTGTCAGAATTTGACTCTCTGTCCGGTTCTCTGTCACACTGATGTTTCCGGCATTCAGTCCGTTTATTCTTCGGAAGAACTCGCCCGATCCGATATTCTCACTTACCTTTTTCAAATCAACTTCTGCAGGAAATGCCTCATTCAGCAGAAGCTGACAGATCGCCTCAAAACAACTTCTGAACTGCATCCAATCAGAAACAGATTCCATTTCACTTTCTGAAATGCGATACTTTTCTCCATCTACCGCGAACAGAAGTTCTCCGTTTCTGAGTGTGTATACACATTCTGACAGCGGTTCATCCCCCGCGTTCAGCCGAACACTGGTAATATTTTCACCATCCGCATTCCGGGCCCAAACATCGATCCGGATCAGCGAAAGGATATTCTGCAGCACCGTCAGGTCCCGAATGTAGAACAGTTCCTCCACAGAGCCGCTTGCATGAACTGACAGGGATTTTTCGGAGAAATCCTGTCCCAGCCATCCGGTCATGCCCGGCGACACACACTGCGGGGATGGCAATGTCATGTTTTCCGCGCCCGCCGAACAGATAAACAGCCACATGACGCAGAGCGTCAGCAGAATCCTTTTCATACTTCCCTTAGTCATCCCGCACTTCCGGGCTGTCCGGCCACAAGGCAATCTCTTGCAGCACATCTGAATCAAGAACAATAACACCTGCATCTACATCGACGCTTCGAATCACACTGCGCAAGGCAGGCATCATCATCTCCCCGCGTTCGGTCATAAAAACATAGACATCCGTATAGGGATTGGGGCTCTGAATATCTGTCAGTGTGCCTATTTCCTGTCCTTTTTCATCTTTGGCTTTGCAGCCAATCAGATCACAGATGAAATACTTGCCGTCTTCAAGCGAAATTGCCTCACTTCGGTCAACATAAACCAACATGCCCCTTAAGGATTCTGCCATATTCCGGTCAGTGATCCCTTCCAGCTGCAAATAGGCAAAATCACCGTTTGCTCTGCCGGACAGAACCCGTTTTTCAATATACCGATCATTTTCCTTCAGGTATACGGTTTTCAGCCTGGAATACCTTGTTTTATCTTCACTTTCGGCCCGAACTTTCAGTTCTCCTTTTATTCCCTGAGGCTTAACAATTTCACCAATGAGCAGATACTGTGTCTTCATCTCTCGCCTTCCATTTTATGTCGAGGTCCATGCCGGCTTCCGGTTTTCTCCGTATTCCACAACAGCAAACACTGCTTTTGCTGTCAAAAACCGGATTTAATGAATATGCCGCGCATTCCTGCGCGGCTTTATCCATTAATCCATAATTTCTACATATACGGGCTTCTCGCTTTTTGCACTGGCAGCTTTCACGACAGTCCGTATTGCTTTTGCAATACGTCCCTGTTTGCCGATCACCTTGCCCATATCATCAGGGCCCACACGCAGTTCAATCACGGTGCTTGCCGGCTCCTCGACTGTACGGACATCCACAAGATCCGGATGATCTACCAGTGACTTTGCCATAAACCGAACCAGTTCTTCCATAGGAATCCTGCCTTTCCGAGAACAGCCTGCCAATTATTACTTGGCAATGGCTCCCGTCTTCTTCAGCAGCCCACGAACCGTATCTGTCGGCTGAGCACCGTTCTTAATCCACTGCTGGGCTTTCTCATTGTCAATCTTGAGCTCAACCGGATTGGAAACGGGATTGTAATATCCGATCTCATCGATAAAACGGCCATCGCGGGATGCGCGCTCATCTGCAACAACAATACGATAGAAAGGCTTTTTCTTCATGCCCATTCTCTTCATACGAATCTTAACCATTGACTGTTTCCTCCTTACATTATGAAAACAAAGTGAAAATATATACCTCAATCAAGTGATTGTTGGCGTCTTACATTCTGCCGGGGAATTTGAATCTGCCCCGTTTTCCTTTTGCCTGACTCATCATCATCTTCATCTGCTTTTTGGCAGCTTCAAACTGATTAATCAGCTGATTCACATCCTGAACGGTGGTGCCGCTGCCCGCTGCAATTCTCCGGCGTCTGCCCGCATTGAGCACTTCCGGATGCCGGCGCTCCTTTGGCGTCATCGAACGGATAATCGCCTCCGGTTTTTTCATCGCATCCTCAGGAATATCGATATCCCCCAGCTGGCTCATTCCGGGAATCATTTTCAGAATGCCTGACAGCGGTCCCATCTTTTTCATCTGCTGCATCTGATTCAGATAATCTTCCAGGTTCAGGTCCATTTTCTGAATCTTGCGGCTGAGATCTACCGCTTCCTCAGGGGAGACATCTATATTTTCCTGTGCTTTTTCAAACAGCGTCTGAAGGTCGCCAAGGCCCAGGATACGGGAGGCCATCCGGTCCGGATGGAACTGCTCAATATCACCCAGTTTCTCACCGGTGCCGGCAAACTTTATCGGCTTCCCTGTTACCGCGCGGACAGACAGTGCGGCGCCGCCGCGGGTGTCACCATCCAGCTTCGTCAGAATGACACCGGTTATCTCCAGTTTCTGATTGAATGTTTCAGCAACATTCACCGCATCCTGACCGGTCATTGCATCGATTGTCAGGAGAATTTCCGTCGGATGGACTTTCTCAGAAATCTGATGCAGTTCCTCCATCAGCGCCTCGTCAATATGGAGACGTCCCGCCGTGTCCAGGATGACCACATCATTCTGATGCGCGCGTGCATATTCAATGGCTTCCTGTGCCGTGATGACCGGATTCTGAGTCCCTTTTTCAAAAACAGGCAGTCCCATCTGCGCACCGACGACCTGCAGCTGTTTAATGGCCGCCGGACGATAAATGTCACAGGCAACCAGCAGCGGCCGCTTTCCGTCTTTCCGCAGCCAGCCGCCCAGTTTTGCGGCCATGGTCGTTTTGCCGGCGCCCTGCAGGCCGCACAGCATAAACACCGAAATCGGCGAGGAACTGAACTGCAGACGGGCATTCGTTCCGCCCATCAGTTCAACCAGTTCATCGTTGACAATGGTAACAACCTGATTCTGCGAATTCAGTGCTTTCAGCGTATCCGGTTCCAGACAGCGATCCGTTGTCTTTTTTACAAAATCCTTAACGACTTTATAGTTGACATCCGCTTCAAGCAGTGCCATTCGCACTTCGCGCATGACAACCTTTACATCTTCTTCGCCCAGTTTCCCTTTGCCGCGCAATTTGGAAAACGCCTGCTGAAGACGTTGTGTCAATCCTTCGAATGCCACTATCTATTCCTCCTCGTTAAGCAGTTCATTGATTTTCCTCTCAGCCATGGCCGGATCTGTTCGGACCAGTACCAAGCATTTTTCAAGGCCTTCGGTCAGGTGACGATGTCTGGCCAGCAGACCAAGTTTTTTCTCGTATTCTGCCAGATGCCGCTGAGCAGCATGCAACATGGTGGACACTGCCTGACGGCTCACGCCAGTCTCTTCTGCAATTTCAGACAGGGACATGTCATCTTCGCACCACATTTTCATCATCTCATTCTGCCGTGGGCTCAGCAGCGGGCCGTAAAAATCATACAGCCATCCTGTTTCAATGCGCGTGTTCATGCTTGTTACACCTTTCTGCATCGACAACAGCCGAGATTATAGCCGATCACGCACATGCTGTCAAGTATTTTTATTTGACAGCCAAAATTCAGATATAGTTTTTCCCTATAACTGAGCATAAATAATATATGCTTGTTCTTTGGAAAGTGCTGCTATATAATATCCGTCGTTGAGGACGGGACGCCGTCTAACATTTGTGACAGGAGAGAAACAGCATTGGCACTTATTGAGCTCAATCATTTAACCAAAACCTTTGTTACCAAATCACAGACTGTAGATGCTTTGAAAGATATCAGCCTGTCCATTGATAAAGGAGATATTTACGGAATCATCGGCATGTCCGGTGCGGGAAAGTCCACCCTGGTGCGGTGCATCAACTATCTGGAACGCCCCACCAGCGGGGATGTCATCATTGACGGAAAAAACCTCTCCAAGCTGAGTGACAGTGAACTGCGTCAGCTCAGACAGCAGGTTTCCATGATCTTTCAGCATTTCAATCTTCTTCAGCAGCGGGATGTCCGCGGCAACATCGCCTTCGCCATGGAAATCGCCGGGATGAAAAAGCCGGACATTGACAAACGAATTGATGAATTGCTTGACATTGTCTCGCTGAGAGAACGTCAGCACAACTATCCCAGTCAGCTTTCCGGCGGCCAGCAGCAGCGTGTGGCCATCGCCCGTGCCCTGGCCACCAATCCCAAGATTATCCTGTGCGATGAGGCCACCAGTGCGTTGGATCCTCAGACAACACAACAGATTCTGGCACTCCTTAAGGACATCAATCAGCGGATGGGCATTACCATCGTCATCATCACGCATGAAATGAGCGTTGTCGAAAGCATCTGCTCTCACGTTGCCATTATCGATGAGGGTGTTCTGGCCGAATCCGGACCGGTTGAAACCATTTTCAGCCAGCCAAAGACTGTTGCTGCAAAACGCCTTATTTTCAGAAATGTCCAGAAAGCGGAAAAGCTGATCGGCGATCGCATGATTCGCATCGTTTTTGACGGACAGCAGGCAGATGAGCCTGTCATTGCACAGCTGATCAATCAGTGCCATATCATGGTCAACATTCAGTTTGCGGATACCAGAAACGTTGGTGGAAAAGCCTTCGGACAAATGGTTCTCCAGCTGCCGGATGATCATCTCCAGCAGGATAAAGCCATTTATTTCCTGAAAGAAAAAGGTCTGAAGGTTGAGGAGGTAAAAAACCATGCCCATTGAAAAAATGATTCCACTGATGACCACCGGTGTCTGTGACACGCTTTATATGACACTGGTTTCTACGCTTTTTGCCTATCTGCTCGGGTTCCCGCTGGCCATTCTTCTGGTACTGACCTCGCCGAAGGGATTAAAACCCATTCCGGTTCTTTACCGGATCATGGATGCCATTGTCAACATTTTCAGATCGATCCCTTTTCTGATCCTTCTGATCATGGTCATCCCGCTAACCCGTCTGATTGCCGGCAAGGCATACGGTTCAACTGCCACCATCGTTCCGCTGGTCATTGCCGCAGCACCTTATGTTGCCCGAATGATCGAATCCTCTCTCCTTGAGGTGGATCCCGGCGTCATCGAAATGGCGCAGTCTGCCGGTGCCAGCATTCCCACAATTGTATTCAAGGTTCTGATTCCCGAAGCGAAAACCTCTCTGATCGTCGGCGCCACCATTTCAACCGGCACCATTCTCGGATACAGCGCCATGTCAGGTGCTGTCGGCGGCGGTGGTCTCGGACAAATCGCCATCAGTTACGGTTACAACCGCTATCAGACCAGCGTCATGCTCGTTACCGTCGTTCTCCTGGTGATCCTCATGCAGATCTTCCAGATCGTCGGCATGACCATCGCCCGCAAAACCGATAAACGTACACGCGAATAACTCAGGGATTATGCACCCCGTGCATTTCCATATATTCATCAAAATCAAAGGAGAATTCATATGAAAAAGCTGTTAACGATCGTTCTTTCGCTCGCGCTTATCTCTGTCCTTACCATTGCCTCCGCAGCCACGCTGACCATCGGCGCTTCTTCCACCCCTCACGCAGAGATTCTGGAAGCTGCCAAGGACGCACTTGCTGCTAAGGATATTGAACTCAACATCGTTGTTTTTGATGATTACGTTCAGCCGAACCTCCAGCTTGAGGCAGGCGATCTGGATGCCAACTACTTCCAGCACATTCCTTACCTCGAAAACTTCAACAAGGAACAGAACACCCACCTGGTAAGTCTCGGTTCCGTTCACTATGAGCCGATGGGCATCTATCTCAATCCGGCCAAAAAGCTTACGCTTGAAACCCTTCCCGATAAAGCCACCATCGTCATCCCGAATGATCCTACCAACGAAGCGCGTGCACTTCGCACACTGGAATTCAACGGTCTCATCAAACTGAGCAGCGATGCCACCGAGACCGCGACCGTCCTGGACATTGCTGAAAACACCAAGAACTTCAACTTTGTCGAGGTTAATGCCGAGCAGGTAGCCCGCACGCTGGCAGACGCTGATGCCGCCGTGATCAATTCCAACTACGCTCTCCTCGCCGGTGTTGATACCGTTGGCACCCCGGTGGCCTATGAGAGCTCCGAAGTGGCCTATCCGAACGTGATCGCTGCCCGTGAGGGCGATGACCGTGCCGAGCTCAAGACCCTGGTTGAGGTCCTCCAGAGCGATGACATTGTGAAATGGATCACCGAAAAGTATAACGGCGCTGTTGTTCCGATTAAGTAAGCTGATACAGAAAGAGCAGGCAAGGCCTGCTCTTTCTTTTTCGCTTTCAGTGCCGTTTTATCGCCCGTCCTCTTCCGAAAAGCAGCAGCATCAAGGTAATCAGCGAAAACACATCCGCACACCGCCAAAGAAGCGGCGTGAAATACCGAACCTGTAAATGTGCATTCTGCAGATCTGCGATCTCTACCTGTATCCGATTATTGATTCCGCGCGCAATCGGCAAAGTGTTTCCATCTGCAGATGCAGTATATCCATAAAAATCAAACATGGGAAATGTCAGGGTTCCGCTGCCTGTAACGACAGCATCAATGCAAGTTCCCTGTTTTTTGTAGTCTTCCATCTGAACATTTCCCGTGAGGATAACCGACCGGTCCGTCGTTGCATGAAGGTCTGTCCCCGGCATCTGATATTCATTAAAGATAATATTGCTGCTGGTTCCCTCTCCGAATCGGAAAAAAGAATTGTTGCGTGTCTGCTCACTGAGCATCGGCAGGATAACAAGCAATGAACCAAAGAGAATTAAAAGCGGCATATTCCTTGCCGATTTTTCAAAGTACCTTGAATAGGCATATCCCGCCCCAAAAACCAACAGTGCTATTGACGGGCCCAAAAAACGCCAGGCAAACTGAATACGGTTAAAAAACAGTGTTATTCTCGACACATGCGGCCAGGGAAACAGCGTCGTCGTCATAAATGCAAAGAATAACCCGCCAGTCAGAAGAACCAGAACAAAACATTGCCTTTCAGTATCAACCTTTTCCGGAATGTTCGTCGTGAAAAGTTCCAAAAGGATAACAAGAATGCCTATCACAATGGGAAGGCCTATTTCAACAGCCGCCGTATCAATCGTTGGATCAGCTATTCCAAAAAGAAGTCCCCTGTTTTGCAGAAAGAGCTGTGCCGGAGCAATGGTCTTATCCTGAAGTCGATAAATATTAATTGCATCCGCATTAATTCCTTCTGAAAACATGGTAACCATTGGAACCAGAAAAAATGCGGAAAGGCAGGCAGTCGATACAAATGCCTTTACCAAAGCAACATATCGTCTTTCCCGCAAGATTCTGTGGATGGACAGAATACATATGCCAACTGCCATTAATGCTGCCATGATGGTTGTAAGCATATGCGACATAAAGATCAGAAACGCGCCTGCAGTCAGGATACGCCAATGAGACGGGTCTCCATACAGGATTTCCCAGAGACCCAAAATGAAAAGCGGATAAAAGCTCATCGCCAGGCCTTCTCCCAAAGCTCCCCGAATAAACAGATTGTTGAGCCGATAAGCGCTGCATACATAGAGAATCGCAGCAATAAGACCCGCCGTTGAATTTGCAAACATTCGTCGTCCCGCATAGTAAGCCAGGCCGGCCGCAAGAGCACTGCAGCTTATGCAGAGCAGTGAAATCACATAGGTTGGGGACGCGCCAAAAATACGAAGCAAGGCAAACGGAACAAGGAGAATATCCGGGTAAAAAACGGAGGTAATCGCGCCGTATCCATTGAACGAAAAACCGCCTGCGCGCACAGGAAAATGCCCGCTTTTCATTCCATCCGCCAGATTCTCAATACGCGCCATATGAAACTCAAGATCGATCAGCTCTCCAATATTGTCTTTCAGGACCGGCACACTGCAGACGATTACCGCTGCTGCAAGGATAAGATAGTCCCGCAGACTGTCTTTGGGCAATCTTCCTTTTTGATAAAGAACAATCAGAGCAAACGCCGTCATAAGGATAAGCGTCAAAGAAAATACATGATCGAGGTAAAACGGAGAATACAGGCGAATATCCTGCACATTCATGTACGTCCCGCTGTCGAAACTTATTTGTATCTGAAAGTCGTCAGCCGCCTCCAGAATTTCAAATTCCAGAACAGGCATGCTGTCCTCTCCGGAAAAT
>JAGAHV010000172.1:0-3917 GCA_017626895.1 Clostridia bacterium
AGGGGTACATGCCGGTGCTGGCGGTGGGATCCTTTTCCAGCACACTGGCGGTGGCGGGATTCAGGGCTTCCTGATACTGCTCATAGGTGATGTACTGGTTTTCATACATGCACCGGAGCACATAATTGGTGCGGTTGTTGGTGATGGCCGCGTAATCCACGCCTTCCTTTTCACGGGTGTAGAAATTCCGGCGCGGGTTATAGTAGTAGGGGCTGTTGGTCACACCGGCCAGCATGGCGCATTCCCGCAGCGAAAGGGCAGGGAGCTCCTTGCCGAAGTAGCCCTGGGCGGCCACCTGCACGCCGTAGTAGCTTTCGCCGAGGTATATGGTGTTGAGATAGCTTTCCAGAATCTGGTCCTTGGTATAGGTCTGCTCCAGCTAGATGGCCAGATAGGCTTCCTGGATCTTGCGCTTGTAGCTCTGCTCGGAAGAGAGCAGTGTATTCTTGATCAGCTGCTGGGTGATGGTGGAGCCGCCCTGGGTGGAGGAGGACGTGAGATTGGAAAGGAAAGCGCCCACAATGCGCTTCAGGTCAATGCCGCTGTGTGTATAGAACCGGGCGTCCTCCACGGCAACGAATGCGTTCTGCAGCTGCTTGGGCATGGCGGCAATGGAGATCATGACCCGGTTTTCCGTGCCCTTGTATTCGGTGATCAGGTTTCCCTCGGCGTCATAGATGAAGGAAGTCTGAGCCTGATCATCCAGCGCGGCCAGGTCCAGTTTCGGGGCGGTGTCCACATAGCCTTTGGCAATGCCGGCAACGGCGCCTACCACGGCCAGTCCGCCCAGAAGCACGATTACAGCGGCGGCACGTACCACATTGACGGCCACGGACAGGACAAAATTGGGCTTTCCGGTCCTGGGCTTGAAAATGCTGTGGGGCTGGTCCTGGGCGTCATCTATGACAGTTTCTTCCTCATCAAAATCGATGGCTTCGGCATCATCCTGAAACGGATCGTCCATGACATTTTCAGGGGGAGCCGCATAGGTATCCATATCATTTTCCGGTTCAGGCGCTACGCCCTCCCACTGGAGGGTGGGCTCTTCAGAGACCTGGGGCTCCTCACCGGTGCCTGGAAATTCCGGATTGTCCTGGGAAAACCGGGGCGATCCCCGGAAACGACGGTGCCGCTCCTGCTGGCTCATGGCATCACCTCCGAACAAGGGAGAATTATAGCAGAAAGGCAAAATGCCCTCAACCATACAACGGCTGAGGCCTGGAGTTCCTTCCCCTCATGGAAGAAAAGCGGAGCATGTGGGCAGATCGGACTGGAAGCCGTTCCCGGTATATCCGCGTCTTCCGCCATCTTCCTGTGGCCGCATCATCTGCCAGGCGGACTATTCATGGAAGAGATACCGCCAGGCGCTGTGAACTTCCTGTACCGGTGCCCAGGCAGTTTTCCGGGGTCCGTATGGTGTATTTCCGCCTCCGGTTCGTCCTGTGCCTCCTCCCTGCAGGAAACAGCAGACCTGCCGGCACCATGACCATGGAACATGTACGCCTGAGAAGTGGAATATCATGCAGCCGCCGGATCATGGAAGGCCCGGATGCTTTTATCGAATGTCATTGTGCGCTGCTCCGCTGAATCTTGCATGCCATGATGACACATGATATCATATTATTACACGTGTCATCTTGCTGGCGGTTTACCCATCACAATGCATGCGATGATAAGACGATATCAGTAACTTTCCCCGGGAGGACCTGCCATGAACTTCACTGATCTTCGCATTCTGAAAACACAGGAACGGCTTCAGAATGCGATGCTTGAACTGCTGCAGAGCAAGGAACTGAAAGCAATTACTGTGAAGGAAATCTGCGATAAAGCCGGCATCAGTCGGAATGCGTTTTACCAGCACTATGGCTACAAGGAAGACCTGTATGACCAGATGGTCGCCCAGGCAACGGAAAGGATCTGCGAATCACTTCATCCGGTTGTGCCTGACGTGTCCTGCGTCGGGCCTGATACGGTGACATCCTATGCGAAAAAGATTATCGCCGGTGTCGATGAGGTCAGAGATCTCATCTCGATCATGCTGAAGGGCGATAACGGGATATTCCTGCGGGACCTGACAGATCTGATTTTCAGGCAGAACATGACAAATGCAACGGCATTTTTCAATACTGAGGATTCGGAAGAGCTCAGGCTCTTTTACGAGTATGTATCCGCCGGCATGGCGGCCTTCATCATCCGATGGAGTCTGAACCGGGAGATTCCGGAGGAGAAGGCGATAAGGATTCTGAGCGACATACTTTTGCAGGCACCATCCCGGATTCCCCCAAGCTGTGCAGGCGGCTCCGCCGTGAAAACGGATTCGAAAAGCAGCTGACGAAAGACGGACATCAGGAGGCTCACATGAAACAGTATCCTTTCCACCCGCCGGTATATTACTGCCGCAGGGCCCATATGCCATGCACAATTGACGGACGCCTTGACAAGCCCTTCTGGGCAGATATTCCCTTTACCGATCTTTTCGTGGACATCGAGGGACCGGAAAAGGGGAAGCAGCCGCGGTTTCCCACCCGTGCCAAGGCGGCGTGGGATGACGAGGCGCTCTACCTGGCCGCGGAGATTACGGGCAGTGAAATATGGGCCTACGTGACCGAACGGGATGATGTTATATTCCGCGACAATGATTTTGAGGTGTTCATCGACCCGGATTCGGATACGCAGAGATACATTGAGCTTGAGATGAACGCGATGAATACAGTGTGGGATCTGCTCCTGACCAAGGCATACCGGGACGCGGGCAAGCCCATTGATTCCTTCGATATTAAGGGACTTGAGACGGCTGTATACATTGACGGAAAGCTGAATGACCCGGGTGCAGACAACCGGAAATGGAGCGTGGAGATCAAACTGCCCATGCGTTCCCTGAAAGAGGTCTCTGACCGTCTTCCAAAGCCCGGGGACTACTGGCGGCTGAATTTTTCAAGGGTACAGTGGACCTGTGAGGTCAGGGACGGAGCATACAGGAAGGTGCTCGGACCAGACGGCAGACCTCTGCCCGAGGACAACTGGGTATGGGCACCCACCGGCGTGATCGATATACACCGGCCGCAGTACTGGGGCTTTCTCTTCTTTACGGAAAACGGCGAGGAATACCCGATCCCGGAGGACGAACGGCGGCGCTTTGACCTGTACAGACTGTTTGAAGAGCAGCGTGAGTATTACCGGGAACATGGTCACTACAGCACGGACGTGGATGCACTCTGTGCTGCTGCCGGGGTCGAAACGCGTCCGGTGATCGAGACCACGGCGCACTTTTTCGAGATGCGCGTAAAGCGGGCGGAGGGCAGGGGAGAGATACGCCTGTTTGCCGACGGAAGAAGTGAAATGACCTGAAAAGCGGATATGGCAGATGCATTTGTCAGCCGGATTGCAACCAGCCGGAAGCAGGGAACTTAAGCAGGACTTTCCTGCCTGGGGTACAGCTGATTTATGTGAAGCGGGAGGCCGCTGAATGAAATGCCGGAAAGTGCGCAGCCATGCGTACAGTCTGTTCGCATCTGTATGATATGCCGGCAGAGCAGCATCCGGGTGATATGACCGTGGCTGACCAGCTCCGGAGAATGACGTACAGTTCGTCAAAAGAAGAAGCGCAGTCGCTGATATTCTATGCAGTCATCGCCTCCCTGATGTTTCCGGACGGCGTGAACATAAAGCCGCGACCGCTTCGCGGCAGACCCTTGACACCGGCCTGCTCCCTTGCTTACCCATGCCAGATGATTACTTTGACAGGGTCTCAGGGGCCCAATCGCTTTTCGGCACTTTCGGTTCTTCCATTTTGCACCGGATTAATCGACCTTTTCTACAAGTTATTCATGAGGAGCCCTATTACCACAAAGCACCCTGCCGTTATGACAGGGTGCTTTAGAGGTGTGCCGGGCATGGCGCGATTCTTGCAGGTGGAA
>JAGAHV010000173.1:0-57400 GCA_017626895.1 Clostridia bacterium
CACTGATTGAAGGGCGGATTGGAAAGTGACAGAAATCAGTATCATTGTGCCGTGCAGAAACGGGGAAACCTATCTGCCGGCCTGTATTCGTTCGATTCGGGAACAGTCTTTTTCTGATTTTGAGCTTCTTCTGATCAATGATGCCTCAACGGACGGGACGGCAGAGATCATGAACAGGGCGGCACAGGAGGATGCACGAATCCGGGTATTGACAGGTGAGGGGCAGGGCGTGTGCCGGGCACGCAACCTGGGCCTGCACAGGGCCGCCGGGAAATGGGTGCTGTTTGTGGATTCGGATGATCTGCTGCCGGCGGGGGCGCTGGCGCGGCTGGTCAGGGAAACCGGACCGGACACGGATCTGGTGGTCGGGGCACATGAAACCTTTGGCGAAAACCAGGAAACGATGCTGTTCTGGCCGGAAACGCGCTGGCCATCTCTGCCGTGGCCCCGGAGGCGGCGGGCAATGGCGCTCCGGCTGATTGAAGGGGACAGCATTCTGAACATCATGTGCAATAAGCTTCACCGCAGGTCATTCCTGGAGGAAAAGGGCATTCGCCTCAATGAACGGGTTGCCGTCGCTGAGGACGCCCTGTTTAATCTGGAAGCGGTATTGCAGGCA
Source organism: Clostridia bacterium (assembly GCA_017626895.1). Taxonomy (GTDB): domain Bacteria; phylum Bacillota; class Clostridia; order Christensenellales; family Aristaeellaceae; genus Ventricola. The sequence continues at coordinate 620 of JAGAHV010000173.1, forward strand.
AAAGGCTGTACATACTGTCATGCGGTCACATACCGGTACCGGATGCATCCGGAATCCACCATGAACCGTGCCGCGGGTTCCCAGATGGAACTGCACCGGACTTGGCTGCGGGAAATGCGGGGGATGCTTGAGCGGCTGAACTGTTTTGAGTCCTATTACGGGGCTTATGTGAATAGCGTGACGCTGCGCCTGTATAAAGACGGCGGGATTCCCGGCGTCGTGCGGAACTTTGAGACAGCCTGCATGGACCTGGTCAGCCCTGAGGGACTGGACATTTCAAGGATGTCTGCCGGGGACCGGCGCACGGCCCGCCGGATTGCCCGGGGACGTTATGCCCGGCTGTATCCGTTTTTTGCGGCGGGTCAGATTCTTGCAAGGAAAGCCGGTGAACTGGCGTTTTCCCTTCGCCGAAAGCAGGAAGAAACAGCCCTTTTGAGAGCGGCTCCGCCTGGTGACAGCTTGTCAAGCGGCTCGGGCAGAGCCAACATGGAAACGCAGAAAGCGGAGGAAAAACCGAATGGATAGCCGGATCAGTGTCATAATTCCGTGTTATCAGACGGAGGGAACGATTGAAAAGGCCGTACAAAGTGTCCTGAGTCAGGAGGTCCCCCTTGAAATCGTGACCGTGGATGACGGATCGACGGATGGAACCTGGGCGGTTCTTGAGAAGCTGCACGCCGCGGATGAACGGGTGCGGATTGTCCATCAGGCCAACGCAGGCGTCAGCGCCGCACGAAACAGAGGCATCGAAATGGCCGGGGGGACCTGGCTGTTTTTCCTTGATGGGGATGATTATCTTCTACCGGGCGCCCTCAGGACCCTTCTGGCCGCCGTGTCAGAGGACATCGACATCTGCTGCGGGGCCTATACAATTCGTCATCTTTCCTCCGGAATGGAGGAAACCCACGCCTGTGCCTCCGGGGACCGGCAGGTCATTTATGAGAGCCTGCTTCGCGGGGACAGCGCCCTGAACAGCATGTGTGCGCGGCTGTACCGGACAAGCCTGATCCGGGAAAACCGGATCCGGGCGCCGGAAGGGGTGAAAGTCGGCGAGGATGTGCTGTTCAATATGGAGGCGTTCCGCGTGGCACGGGCCTGGAAAATGCTGGATCAGGTGATTTACCGGTATGAGCTGGGCGGTGATTCGGCCATGATGCGGGCCAGGTCCGGTCTGTACCGTGCCAGCCGACCCATGATCGAGGAAATTCTCCGGTTTCTCCATGCCAATCATCTTGAAACGGACCTGTTCAGAGCCACCATTGATCTGTATGTGCGGACGCTGCGGGCGGAGTATGGCCGCACGGGGGCTGCCGTTCATCTGGGGCGCAGTGAGGTTGCCGAGATGACCGGCGGGGTATTGCCGGACCGGCTGCCGGCAAAACAGAAACTTTATTTTCATGTCTTGCGTTTTTGGCCTTTTTTGAGTATTCTATTGCCATAATGCGGTCTGACCGGTTACTGAACGGACAAGAGTCAGCCGGACTATGTCTGTCAGGCATTGACCGCGGAATGTTTTCATGTCGATCGCTAACTTGAACGGGAGGAAAGTGCATGAATGGGCCGGATATCAGTGTGATCGTGCCCTGCTTCAATGCAGAACGCTATCTTGGAACCTGTCTTGAGAGTCTGGCGGCACAGAAGCTGCCGGAAATCGAGATGATTTTTATCGATGATGGTTCCACAGATGGAACGGGTGCCATTCTTGAACGTTTCCGGGAGGCAGAACCACGGGCAAAGGTGTATCATCTGGAAAACGAAGGGGTATCAGCGGCCCGGAACAGAGGCATCCGGATGGCAAAGGGACAGTATATTGCGTTTCTGGATGCAGATGATGCGTTCGAGGGAAATGCCCTTTCCATTCTGCATCAGGCGGCGATCCGGTCGAATGCGGATATTATTTCGGCCAATCATACGCTTTTTGACATGGAATGCGGAAACCGTGTTCCCATTGAAATTGAGCCGGTTGTGCAGCAGCCGCTGGAAATTGTGCGGGAAATTATCCATATGCACCGCATTTACAATAACCTGTGGAACAAGCTGTATGTCGCGCGGCTGTTTAAGACAGGGCTTTGCCTGGATGAACAGGTGAGCATCGGGGAGGATGCGCTGCTGAATCTGCAGCTGTATCTGCATGCCAAACGGGTGGCGCATGTCAATGAGAAGACCTATGTCTACCGGATTCATTCCGGTTCAGCCATGTCGAGCATTGAAAATTATCACGAGGCACATCTGCCGATGCTCCGTTCGATGAACGAAATCCTTAAAAAGGAATCCGTCAAGGAACTGTATTTCCGGGATTTTCTCCAGAGTGCCATCTGGCTGGATGAAAAGGAACACGGAATCGAGGACACCATGAACCGCTTCAATGAGGAGATCCGGCCTATGGTTCTGGACGGGCTCCGGGAGGAGCGGATTCCCGAACGGGACCGGCGGATTTACCGGCTGGTCTGTCAGGGCAGATTTCCGTGGTTTTATACCCTGATGCGGGTGAAAGAGAAAATTACCGGACGAAAATGGGGGATCAGGCGATGAAACCGCTTCTGCTGTATAATCACTCCGGCTATGAAAACCGGGGATGCGAGGCCATTGTTGAATCCACTGCCGCCCTGTTTGAACCGGAGTGCCCGGCGATTGTGGTCGCCAGCAATACGGCGGAATATGACCGGACGAGGAGCGGACGGCAGTTTATCCGGTCCAGAATTTCGCAGCTCAGTCTGGCACGGCTGGTGAATTCGGTCGCGTTCCGTCTGGGACAGTCCCGGGAGGACGAGGTTGCCAGAAACTATCTGCCGGTGATCCGTCAGGGAGAGAAGAGCCTGTGTCTTTCTGTCGGCGGGGATACCTACTGCTATGCCTACCAGGAACATCTGCATGTCATCAACAAACGGCTGAAGGAAAAACAGGTGCCGCTGGTTTTGTGGGGATGCTCCATTGATCCGGAACGGATCAGGGATGAGACGCTGCATGATCTTGAGGCGTATGACCTCATCGTTCCCCGGGAATCCATCTCCGCGCAGGTCCTGCGCGAAAAAGGGTTTCCCGTTGCGCAGTGGATCGATCCTGCCTTTACGCTGCCGGCGCATCCGGTTCAGATGCCGGAGGGCTGGCGCGAGGGGCATATGATCGGCCTGAACATTTCGCCGCTGGTGCTTGAGAAGGTGTCGGATCCTGAGCGGGGCATGGAAAGTGTGCTGGGTCTGGTGGAGGAGATTCTGTCAGGTACCGAGGATTCCGTTGCCCTGATTCCGCATGTAACCTGGAACCACGACAACGATCTGGTCTCGCTCGGCCGGATAGCCTCGCATTATGAGGGAAATTCCAGGGTTATACTGCTCCCCGGAACCTGGTCGGCCATGGAATATAAAGCTGCCGTTTCAGGCATGAAAGCCCTGATTACGGCCAGAACGCATCTGTCCATTGCGGCGTATTCCACGGGTGTTCCGGTGTTCGTGATCGGGTATTCAGTCAAAGCCAGGGGAATTGCCCGGGACATCTACGGAAATGAGGAAGGACATCTGTTTGCGGCAAACCGTCTGGATGAAAGCGAAAAGCTGAAAGCGGCGGTCGCGGCATTTCTCACCCGGTGTGAGGAGGAAAGGGCCTTCCTGCAGAGACGAATGAAAACCTATATTACAGGTGAACAGGAAATGGTAAAACGGGTTCTGGCCGTTTCGGGGGATTGAGATGAGAACAACAGTACTGAGTGATCCGACGCACTGTACGGGCTGCGGCGCCTGTCAGTCCATCTGCCCAAAGCAGGCCATCCGGATGGAGCCGGACGCGGAAGGATTTCTCTATCCGGTGGTGAACAGCGGGCGCTGCATTTCCTGTGACCGGTGCGAAAAAAACTGTCCCAGCGGCCGGAGTCAGGTCAGACCGGATCCGCAGATTCTGGGCGGACAGATAAAAGACCGGGCGATCCGTCAGGCATCCTCCTCCGGCGGCATCTTTACAGCCCTTGCGACAAGAACGCTCCGTCTGGGAGGCGTTGTGTTTGGTACGATCCTCAATGATTCCCTTGCGGCCGAAACCGTGGGCATCTTCAGCGAGGAGGGCCTTTCTGACCTGCGGGGCTCCAAATACCTGCAGAGCCTGAGTGCGGATGCGATCCGCGAGGCTGCCAATCTGGTCCGGAAAGGGGTTCAGGTGCTGTTTTCCGGAACGCCCTGTCAGGTGGCCGGCCTGTACGCAAAACTGGATGGCGCCCATCCGGGAAACCTGCTGACGGTGGATTTTGTCTGTCACGGCACACCCAGTCCCGGAGTGTTCAGCGCCTATCTCAAAACCCTGGAAAAGATTCACGGTTCCCGGGTAGTGCGCTTCTCCTTCCGGGACAAGCGCCTTGGCTGGAAAGACTTTTCAACGGTGGTGCAGTTTGAAAACGGCGATACCGAATCAGGGACACAGACGACGGATCCGTTTCTCCGGGGCTTTCTGCAGAATCTCTATCTGCGGCTCTCCTGCCATAACTGTCAGCTGCGTTATGACAAATTGCCGGCGGACATTACCATTGCGGATCTGTGGGGAGCGGACATGATCTGTCCGGAACGGGACGATGACTCCGGCCTTTCCATGATTCTGGTGCATTCGGATGAGGGCGCCTCCTATCTGGCCGCCTGTGAGGGACTCGACCTGTTTCCGATTCCCCATGCCGGCCCGCTCCGGCGCGTCAACCCCAGTCTGTTTGAACCCAGCCGACCGCATCGGAACCGGGAACGTTTTTTCCGGTCGTATGCCCGGGAGGGGTTCTCCTTTGCCCGCCTGAACCGTCTCCTGGCACCGCCGGGCAGACTGGAACGGGGACTGGACCGTTTACGCCGGGCACCGGGGGCGCTGGCGAGACGACTGCATATTGGGCGGTGAGTGGATGAACGACGAAGCAGGAATGAAACGGGCCATTGAGGAGGCCTGGCGGGCCTATGAAATCGGGGAGGTGCCGGTGGGGGCCGCCATTTTCCATGAGGGGCAGCTGATTGCCGCCGCCGGAAATGAGCGGGAAAAACAGACGGATCCAACCGCCCACGCTGAACTCTTGGCCATTCGCCGTGCGGCATCTGTCCTGGGACGGCGGCGCCTCACGGGCTGTACGCTGTATGTGACCCTTGAACCCTGCCCAATGTGCGCGGGCGCTGCCATGCTGGCAGGACTGGACCGGATTCTTTTCGGGGCACCGGACCCGAAGGGGGGATGCTGCGGCTCGGTTTACGCGATCCCGGAGGATCCCGCGTTTCCGCATTTCTGTCTGTGTGACGGACCGTTTATGGAAAAGGAATGTAAATCTGTTCTGGACCGTTTCTTTGCAGAAAAAAGAAAGGCCAAAAAGCAAAACGAACCATGAGGCGCAAGCCGGAAAGAAAGAGGACAACGATGGCCGAAAAAATCCCTTTTCTCACAAGAGAGCAGGCAGCTGAGATCGATGCTGTCATTCCGACCCCATTTCATATCTATTCGGAGGAAGGCATACGAAAAACGGCCCGTGAACTTCAGGCCGCTTTTGCCTGGAACAAGGGATATAAAGAGTTTTTTGCCGTAAAGGCAACGCCCAACCCGTTTATCCTGAAAATCCTGCAGGAAGAGGGGTGCGGGGTGGACTGTTCATCCGAGACGGAACTGATTCTGAGCAAGGCGTGCGGCTTCAGGGGAAAGGAGATCATGTTCTCCTCCAATGAGACGCGGGAGCGGGAATTTGCCCTGGCCAATTCTCTCGGGGGAACGATTAACCTGGATGATATTACCCTGATTGAGACCATGGAAAATGCCTGCGGGATTCCGGAAACGGTCTCCTGCCGATACAATCCGGGCGGGGAGTTTGTGCTGGACAACGCCATCATGGACCATCCCAAGGATGCCAAATATGGAATGACCCGGGAACAGCTGTTTGAGGCGTTTCGCATCCTGCACGCCAAAGGCGCCAGGCATCTGGGCATCCATTCGTTCCTGGCCAGCAATACGCTGTCCAATCACTACTATCCGCGTCTGGCGGAGATTCTGTTTAAGCTGGCCGTGGACATTTTCCATGAGACCGGGATCCGGGTCAGCTTCATCAATCTCTCCGGCGGCGTCGGGGTGGATTACCGGCCGGAGGACCCGAAAAATGACATCCATGTAATCGGCGAGGGTGTACGTCAGGCATTTGAATCCGTTCTGGTTCCGGCCGGGCTGGGAAATGTGGCCATCTTTACCGAGCTGGGCCGCTATATGCTGGCCAGTAATGGCGCTCTTGTGACCAGAGCGGTTCACGAAAAGCATATCTATAAGGAATATATCGGTGTGGATGCCTGCGCCTGCAACCTGATGCGGCCGGCTATGTACGGAGCGTATCATCATATTACGGTTCTCGGAAAGGAAAAGGCCCCGTGTGACCACAAGTATGATGTGGTGGGCAGCCTCTGCGAGAACAATGACAAGTTCGCCATCGACCGGATGCTGCCCCGGATTGACCGCGGGGATTACCTGTACATCCATGATACAGGTGCGCACGGCTTTTCCATGGGATACAATTACAACGGCAAACTGAGAAGCGCGGAGGTGCTTCTGTGCTCAGATGGATCCTTTAAGATGATCCGGAGGGCAGAAACCAGTGCGGATTATTTCCGGACGTTTGACTTCACGGACTTCCGCTTTGAGTGACCAGACTACAGCGGCTGGTTCTGCTTTGACCGGCCCCTGGCGGAGCAGAAAAGTTTTTCTCCCTGCTGCCAGCGCCGCAGCCTGTTCGTATAAACAGTCGATGGACGACGGACAATGAACCGTTCGCGTCCGCGAGGAGAAAAAAAAGTTCAGCTTACTGCTGACATCACCGATTTTCAATCGTATAAACAGATGTAAATGAAATTACAGGAGGTTCACCATGAACGAGGAACTCAAAAACGTGCAGGCTCTTGATGACAACGAGATGAACGAGGCCACCGGCGGTGCCGGACAGGCTCGCTGGGTCACGTACACCATCAAGCGCGGCGACACCATGATCAAGATCGCCAACCGCTTCGGCGTCTCCGTTGCCAACCTGTGCCAGTGGAACGGCATTTCCGATCCGGACTACATCGTTGCCGGACATCGCCTTTCCATCTACACCAACCGGTAAAAAAATCGGGCAGAAAGTTTTAAACTTCACTGCCAGCCGTACTTTCCGCTCGTATAAACAGATGTACAACAAGTTACAGGAGGTTCACCATGAACGAGGAACTCAAAAACGTACAGGCTCTTAATGATAATGAGATGAATGAGGCCGCCGGCGGTGCCGGCCAGGCTCGCTGGATCACGTACACCATCAAGCGCGGCGACACCCTGATCAAGATTGCCAACCGCTTCGGCGTTTCCGTCAGCAACCTGTGCCAGTGGAACGGCATTTCCGATCCGGACTACATCGTTGCCGGACATCGTCTCTCCATCTACACCAACCGGTAATAAATCGGGCAGAATGTGTTAAGCTTCACTGCCAGTCGGCCTTTCCTTTCAGTTAAACAGACGTACAATTAACAGGAGGTTCACCATGAACGAGGAACTCAAAAATGTACAGGCTCTTGATGATAATGAGATGAACGAGGCCACCGGCGGCGCCGGCCAGGCTCGCTGGATTCAGTACACCATCAAGCGCGGCGACACCCTGATCAAGATTGCCAACCGCTTCGGCGTCTCCGTTGCCAATCTCTGCCAGTGGAACGGCATTTCCGATCCGGACTACATCGTTGCCGGACATCGTCTCTCCATCTACACCAGGCGTTAAGTTCCGAAAGAAACAGAAAGCAGCACCTGCCAGGCAGGTGCTGCTTTGTATTTTCCCGGAAGGGCATAAAACGTATGTCCATGTTCCAGCCGGACAGGGCCTGTTTCCGTATTGGAACAAGATTTTTTCATTATACCGGATTTTTCGTATAATCCCATGGATGTCCTGAGGAAAAAACTTAAACAACGGACATATGAGAACGAAGGAGTGGCGAATGAATACCCCTACTAAGGAACTTGAGAAGACGGCGATTCTTTCAGGAAATGAAACAGGACGCAAAAAGACCAGACGGAACAATCCAAAACTGTTTGTCTGCTGCGGAACCGATATTTTTATGTATGATCTGGATGGGGAACAGATGATCGGACGGCCGACAGGCCAGTCGACACCTGATCTCCCCATCATTAACGAATATGTTTCAAAAGAGCACGGAAGATTTTTCACGGCGGATGGCCGCGTGCGGTTTGTGGCCAATAAGACGACAAACGGCACACTCTATGCGGACCGCTTTCTGCGGCCGGGGGAGGAGGTCAGCCTTCGGGACGGGGATGAACTGAGGATTCCCACGTTCAGTGACAACCGGCATTCCCATATTCATCTGATTGCGGCGCTTTCGGACAACCGGATTGGCTTCTGGAAGGAAATGAGCTATTCCAGCCATGATGCGCTGACCGATCTTCCGAAGCGTGGTGCACTGACAGCCTGGCTGATCAACGGAAAGCATTTTCTGAAGAGCGGTGAAGAACTGGTCATCGGGTTTATGGATGTGGATGATTTCAAGCAGGTCAATGACCGGTATGGTCATCTCGCGGGAGACAAGGCGCTGCGGCTGATTGGCGAGGTTTTGGGCACCTGCATGAGCGAGAACGGCATTGCCTGCCGCTGGGGCGGCGATGAGTTTGTGTTCGCCTTTATCGGAAACGGCAGAAGAAGAGGAAACCGGATCGAACAGATCCGGGAGATGATTGCGGAATCTGCCCGGAAACAGGGCGTGCTCCTTTCGGTGAGCATTGGCTTTACCCGGATTCAGAAAGACAATCCGGAACGGGTGGATGACTGGATCCGGCAGGCAGACCGAATGCTGTACCTGGCCAAGGAAAAAGGAAAGAACCTTGTGTGTGAATATGGAATAGACAGACTTGAATGAGGCATCAGGGCGGGCGGAACCGCGGCTGTGATGAAAAGGGGATAACGTTGTCAAAGGATTATCTCTTCCGGTCTAACCGGGAAAGCGGATTTGGACGGTATGATGTTGTCATGGAGCCGAAAGATCCGCTCAGAATGGCTGTCATTCTGGAATTCAAGGTTTTTGACAGACTGGATGAAGAAAAAAGCCTCCATGACACTGCCGAAAATGCCCTGAAACAGATTGAAGAGAAGCACTATGATACGGATTTGCTGAGCCGTGGCATCCCGGCTGAACGTATTCTGAAATACGGACTTGCTTTCAGAGGAAAGGAATGCCTGATTCGAAAAGAATGATCCACATGGAGACCAAACGTAAAAAGGCCGGGAAACCGGCCCCTTTACGTTTGGTACTCAGGAACAACGCCGGCTGAATGTTACAGCCAGCCAAGGGTGCGCATCCGTTCTCCGATGGGATCACCGAGGCACTGGTCTTTAAAATAGACAAAGCGGACGGAGGAGGGAACCGGGAGCGGATTGTCGGTGCGGATGAATCCGGTTCCGTCCGGCGCCAGACCGGCGGAGGCAAAGGAATCCTCCTGAAGAGGCAGAATCCGGGTCAGACGGTGGTGTACCCGGTTGCCCAGATAGAGAATGAAGGTGCCTGTATCCGGATCGATAGCCATATGATTTCCGGTGAAACCGGAAAGACCGACGGTGTGATGACTCATCCAGGCGGGGAGCTCGGAGAGGCGCTGATTGGGATGTTTGCTGAAACACAGACAGCCGAGGAACTGCCGGAACTGACCATCCGGGTAGGCGATGCCGGTACGGTTCGTTCCCATCTGCCGGAGTTCATCCGGCGTGAGCAGCTCACCGCCCAGCATGGCCTGGGCAAAGCGCAGCATGTCCTGCTGTGTGCTGAACAGTCCGGCATGACCGCAGCAGTCAAGGCAGGCGGGCTGCAGAAGCGCTGCCTTGGGATCGTGGACAACGCCCGGCTGTCCATCTGAGACGCGGAGCTGTCCCTCCACCAGCCGGTGCTCAAACCGATAGTCCACACAGCGGGCGGGATCCGGGAGATTGGTCGTTTCATGCATCCCCAGCGGTTTCAGAATCCGTTCACGGAGAAGAGACATATAGGACATGCCGGAAACAGATTCGAGAATTCTTGCGATGATCATGGCGTGCATGTCGGAGTAGAGCCGGATGCGGGGCAGCGGGGCAGGGGCGATCTGGTACAGATGGCAGAGCCCTTCTTCGGGATTCGGGGCCTCATCGATTCGTCCGGGGGTCGCAAGACCGGTATTGAACGTCAGAATGTCCCGGATGGGGATGCCGGAGAGATGGACAAACCGGGGTTCATACCGGACGGGTGAGGCCTCCGGATCCAGCCGGCGCTCCCGGAGCAGCAGCATGGCAAGGACTGACGTGAAGCATTTGGTCAGCGAAGCCAGATCGAAAATGCTGGACTGCGTAAGGGGAACGGGGGATTCAGCCGGATCATCCGGGTGGAGAATTTCGCGGGCATTTCCGGTAAAGCGGGTCTCAAAATGATCGGCGGTCCCGTAGGTAACCGAGAGACCGGACAGCATTCTGGATTCGTGAACCAGAAAATGCATTCCTTCCTCAAGCGTCATGAGATCCTCCTCATTCTTGTCAGCTGCCGATTGGGCCGGCAGCGGGTGATATTGTCCGGCGGGGAATTATTCGGTCAGATAGGTATAGCGGACCGTCAGACGCGGCATGGAGCCGTAGAGACCATAGGCCTCCCCATAGACCCGGTACTTCTGACCGACGACCCAGGTGGTTTTAGAACTGTTCTCAAGGAGAACCTCTTTTTCAAAGCCACTGGTGCCGATATCCATGATGGCAAGCTGCGGGGCGGAGGAGATGATTCGCTTGATCGTCCCGATGCCGACATAGATGGTGCCAATCCGCATGTTGATGTAATTGACGAGGTCGCTGTACTGGGCATCCAGATCCCAGGCTTTCCTGGTATAGACATCGGCGGTCGGCATGAAATAAACGGTATGGGTAATCACGGAATCGTTTCGTCCTTCATAGGAGGCACGGATCACGACCTGGTTGTCACCCAGTTTATCAAACAGGGGCTTGAACTTGAAGTCGCCCGTGGCGGGATTCATTTCAAGATTTTCATGCGGGGATTCGACGGTGATGGTTGCGCCCGGCAGGGTGGTGCCGGAAATGCTGGCCTGATACTGTTCGTTGTCCGGTTCGTAGTTCCATTCGACAATGACCGTCGGGTTAAGCTCCAGCGGAATGTCCTGCGGGGCCCGGTACAATTTAATCTCCGTGACATGTTCGCGGCAGTATTTGCTCTTGACGGAAATCGAGATGGTATTCTCGCCGATGGGGAGCACCTGTACGTTTTTGGAGACGTTTCCGGTATCACGGATCAGGGTGGAGACGTTGGTTCCGTCAATCAGGACCCGGGACCCTTTCTGCACGTTGATCCGGACTTCATACACGGATACGCCGACCTCGGCATAGGCGGTGGGCGGATTGATCAGGTAGATCGGGGAAAGGGGACACTCAATGGTAAATTCGATGGGATCCAGATGGTACTGCGTTCCTTCCGCCTGATAGCGCACGGTAGGCGTTATATGGACATTCATGGTATCTGAATCGGCCTCGTGTGCATAGGTGGAGGATTCCGTATCGTACCACATGTAATCCGGAATCGTGATGGCGATCTTTCCATCCGCAATGACATAGGAGGTCTGTGTTTCCTGCAGGTAGATGCTGGCGTTCTCCCGTCCGTAGAACGTGATGCAGTGGGCCGGGAATCCGTCCTGCTCCGTTGCTTCCACTGTATAGGTGGTGTCATTATCCTGCCGGATTTGGATGCCGCGGCGTGTCACGTAGTACCTGGCGACGAGAACGCCGCCCACGGCAACACCCGCGCAAAGGACGATGGTCAGGACGACGCTCAATACCCGGCGGAAAACATGCTTTCGCGTGCTTTCTTCCTTTTTATAGATCTGCGCATCCGACTTTGGATTCTGCGGCAGATCCGGGTGGACGTCGTAGATGATATCCTCATCCTGTTTGGACTCATATCCGTCGTAATAGTACGGGACATCCGTCTGATCATCGTTGACAAAGCTGATGAGCCGGCTGGAACTGTCGCGGCGGAAATTGTCCTGATGTTCGGAATCGCCGGTGTAATCCCGGGTCCGGTTTTCCTGCCGGATCCGGATGGATTCCGGATCTGCCGAATAGGTACTGTCACCGGCCTCAGGAACAGGGCGGATGACCTCGGCTGTCTCGATCTGCCGCTGGATGTTTTCCGCGCGCCTGCGCATCTGTTCAATCCGCTGTTTGCCGCGCTCCCGCCGGCGTTTCAGCTCTTCCATTTCATCCGTCAGCGCCGCATTATCCAGGTATTCAGGATCATACGGCTTGTCATCCTGTGCCGGATGAGGCGGTTCCGGAACGGCCTCCATGGTATCTTTCTGGTCATAACTGGTGATTTTGAGGGAAGGTTTCTTTTTGTGCATGTCCGCTTCCCAGTCAGCGGTCTGTGGAACATTGGATGTCAGATCCGCACCGCAGCGTGTACACTTTGGCAGAAAAGCCTGATTCCAAGCGCCACATTCAGGACACTTCATTCAATTCCTCCATGATCTTTTGCATTCTTAACGGACACCGGTCAATGACCGGGGCCGATGGCATTATATCATGAAAGAACGGTCAATGAAAGAAGGTCCTGGTCCGAACCGGCAAGACCCGTTTTGGCCGCCATAAATCGTTCTTCTCATCACTTTGCCTGTGTGATAAAATGGAATCAGAAATTTCGTCATTTTCACCAACTACCTGCACATAAACGAGAGGAACGTTCCATGGAGATGCGACAGCCCAATGAGGCTCAGATGTCCGTGATCAATGAACTGGATCACAATCTGATTCTTTTTGCCAGTGCCGGAACCGGCAAGACATTCACGGTGGCACATCGGGTCAGAAAGGTCATTGAAACGGGGAGAGCCAGGCCCGAGGAAATTCTATGCCTGACGTTTACCATCAAGGCAGCCAATGAAATGAAAGAGGACATCCTGCAGGTTGTCGGGGATGCCGGAAATTCGGTTGAGACCCGCACCATTCACAGCTTTGCCTTTCACGTGCTGAAAGAGGAGAGCGTCCTTGATTCGGAGTTTTATGGTTCTCCCCGGGTCTGCGACGAAGTGGAGACATCAGAGCTCCTTCGCAAAATGGCGGTGGAGACGGGCCTTTCTGAAACCGCCCCGATCCTGAAAAGCACGCATGCCCTGACCGCTTTCCTCAGTGCGCTCAAGCACGAAAGAGAGGTCCTTGATCTGTATGGAACAGATGAGGCGGCGGATTTTGAACAGGTTTACCGGCAGATCAGATCAAGAGATCCGAAGCGGCTTGACCGGATGCTGATGTTCTATGATTATGAACAGAAAAGAGAAATTCAGGATGCTGAATTCAACCGGCTGATGGAATCCTCTGTCGGAGCGTTTGTGCATCGGTATAATCAGGCACTCAGGGAGAGTGACCTGTTGGATTTTGATGACCTGATCTGCCTGACGCACCGGCTCTTCCGAGATCCGGAGGCACTTGCCCGGTGGCAGGGACGCTACCGCTATATCACCATCGATGAAATGCAGGATACCAGCGTGCTGGAGTTTGATACGCTCCGGAACCTCTTCCTGAACGTCAACGTGATGATGTGCGGGGACTTCTTTCAGACCATCTACCAGTGGCGGGGTTCCAACCCCGAGCAGGTGCTGAATACCTTCATCCGCGATTATCAGGCCGGAACGTTTATGTTTGCGGAGAACTATCGTTCCACACGGATCCTGACGGCCGCCAGCTTCGGCTATCTGCAGCGGATGTATCCGGCCCTGATGGGCAGGTACTGTCCGCCGGATATCATTCCCAAAAGTCCGCTGGAAGGAACGCCGATCCTGAATGTCCGTCTCCCTTCACTGGAGGAGGAAGCACGCTTTATCTACCGTTATTTTGAGCAGCACCGCCCGGAGGAGGTGACCAGGGTCTGCATCATGGCCCGGTCCAATCCGTACATTGCCAGGCTTTATGATCAGCTGGCGAAGATCAGCTCGGACAGGGCGGATGGCCATGAACTTCGCTTCTTCTCGGTCGATAAGGATGCCAAATTCTTCCGCCGGGAAGTGATCCGGGATATCCTTTCCTTTTTCCGCATCCTGGTCAACCCGACGGATTCCATCGGGTTTGAGCGGGTGGTCAGGAAATACGTCTCCGGCGTCGGCGAAAAAAGCATTCAGCAGATCCGGGAAATGAGCACGCTGGGGCTTTCACTGGCGTCCTTTGCGGATGAAAACCTGTACCGTGACGGAGACCCGTACAGGGCCTTGATCGACGCCTTCCGGGCTGGCCGCGTGGTCATTTATGACACGGAAACTACCGGACTGGATCTCCATCGGGACCAGATTATCCAGATTTCCGCCATCCGTCTGGGACCGGATGGCCGGATCACGGACACCCTTGATCAGATGGTCATCCCCACCGTTGCCATTAGTGCCGGGGCCAGGGTGACTCACCACCAGACGCTGGAGGAGATCATTCGGCGGGGCGGAACCGATATCAAATCGGCCCTCAGGCGTTTCCTTGCCTTCTGTGAGGGCACCGTTCTGGTGGGGCACAACAGCCTCCGCTTTGACGCTCCGCTGATTCGCCGCCAGCTCCGTGAAAACGGCCTTCCCATGCCGGGAATCACAGCGGAGTATGATACGCTGCCCATTGCCCAGCAGCTCCTGCCCAAATCGGTCAACTATAAACTGGGCACGCTCTGCGACATGTTCGGCATTGTCAACGAGGCGGCGCATGATGCGCTGGGGGATATCACGGCGACGGGCAAAGTGCTGACCTGTCTCCTTGAACGGTACCTTATCCCAAAGGCAGCGGAGCGTGTTTGTCTCATTCAGGAATGGGGACCCAAATTCCGGAAGATTTACGGCTTTCTGGCTGAGCTTCGGCGGGACTATGTGGAGAAGAACGACGTGTACGGCCTGGCAGAAAAGATCATTCATACGCTGGACCTGCGTTCGCGGTATAAGGGAACCATGCCCCAGCGTACGCTGGATGACTTCCTTTTCTCTCTCCGGCAGGTGAAAACAGAGGACGCCGAATCCTTCCTCTCCGATCTGCTGGTGGATGCGGCACTTTCCGGCAGTCAGATGGATCTGCTGATCCGAAAGCTTGGAAAGATCCCGATCATCACCGTTCACCAGTCCAAGGGATGCGAGTTTGACACGGTGATTCTGGCAGGCGCGGACGATGACAATTTTCCCACCTTCCAGGCAAAGATCCATCATACCGAGGAGGAGGAAAAGCGCCTCTTCTATGTGGCCATATCCAGGGCAAAGCGTACGCTGATCCTGACCTCTGTTACGCAGAAAGCGAACAGGGGAGGTACATGGGCGCTCAGTCAGAGCCGCTATATCAGCGGGATTCCGCAGGAACTGATTAGGACGCAGTTTGGGTCTCAGATACGGACCGGGTCAGAAAAATAGACTTGTTATCCGGATAGACTCTGTGCTAAAATGTGCGGGATTAAAAGAGGAGGAATGATTCAGATGGAAAAGTTTGGAAACGGATTCGGCGATCATTTTAAAGAGGATATTGTCACCCCTCGTTCTGCTATTTTTCAGAATGTTTTATATATACTCTGCTGGGTGGTTATCATTGTCTTTGGCGTCTATGCGTTCCTGATGCTCCAGGTGGTGACGGTGCAGTTCTCCTTCCCGGCCCTGATGATTTTCCTCGTAACGGCTGCCGTGGCGGTCCTGGTCTTTATCTATAAGGATCGCGTCAAGGTGGAATATGAGTATACCTTTACCAACGGAACGCTGGATTTTGCCCGGGTATACAGGGCGGTAAAGCGGCAGGAACTGGGCAGCATGAATGTCCGGAATGTCACGGCCTGCGGACATGTGGCGCATGAAAGCTTTCAGCGTTATCTGTCCATGAAGGACGTGGAAAAGAAAAACTGGTTCCTGAATCGGGACGGTAATCTGTTCTATTTCTATTATGTAAAGGACAATAAAAAGCATATGATCATTATCGAGCCCAGCGAGGAAATGGTCGAGATGATCCGTAAGTGTGTCGAACCGGGAGTTTTCCAGGGCTGAGCTGTCAATATGGCACGTTTGAGAGCGTGCCTTTTTTCGTATGATGGAGGGCGGAAGGACAAAGAATGATCTATTTGGACAACAGTGCAACCACGCGGCCTTTTGAGTCGGTGATTGAGGAGATGGACCGGTGTATGCGGGAGACCTATTATAATGTCTCCGCCGCTTATGCGCCGGCCATGCTGGCAGAGAAAGAGATTACCCGGGTGAGGAACCGGTTTCTCAGATCGGTTGGTCTGCCGGGCGGCAGGGCCGTGATGACCGGCGGCGGATCGGAGAGCGACAATCTGGCCATCATGGGTTTTGCCGAAACGCTGCATGCATTGGGGACTTTTCTGGTCAGCCCGATGGAGCATCCGGCCGTGCTTGAGACACTGAACCGGGTGCGGCGGATGGGGCACACGGTCCGGTTTCTCCCGGTTGGTCCGGATGGCCGGGTCAATGCGCAGGAAGCACTGAAAATGGTTGACCAGGAAACGGTGATGATGCTGTGCATGCACGTCAATAATGAAACCGGCGCCATTCAGCCGCTTCGGGAGCTGTTCCGCGGGGCAAAAGCGATTAATCCCCGGATTGTGACCCTGAGCGACGGGGTTCAGGGGTATCTGCGCGTGCCGATGAACATGCAGGACACCGGCACGGACATGTATGCGGTCAGCGCACACAAGATTCATGGACCCAAAGGCGTGGGAGCACTGGCCGTCAGGTCTGAAATCCGTCTGGTTCCGCAGGTGACAGGGGGAGGACAGGAAGCGGGACTGCGTTCCGGAACGCTGAATTCCCCCGGCATCCGCGGGTTTGGCAAGGCCATTGAGGAATGCGAACAGTGTCACGCGGCGGAGCAGCTCATGGGGCTCAAAGCCCGTCTGGTTAAGTGCCTCTCCGGACAGGAGGGAATCTTCTTTAACGGACCGGATCCCCTGTGTGCGGAAATGAGTGCCCCGCATATTCTCAGTGTCCGCTTTGAAGGGGTCCGGGGAGAGGTGATGCGCAATGCGCTGGAGGCCAGAAATGTTCTGGTATCCACCGGTTCTGCCTGCGGGTCCCATAAGCAGAAAGTCAGTTCTGCCCTTCGCGCCATGGGTCTGAGCACCGAGCAGGCGGATGGAACCATCCGGGTCAGCATTGGCCTGATGAATACGCCGGAGGAGATGGAACAGGCGGCGGAAAGTATGATTGAACAGGCGAAACTGCTGAGGCAGTTCAGGAGGCGTTAAGGATGAGAGATGTTCTGCTGGTCCGGTACGGAGAGGTATTCCTGAAAGGAACGAACCGGCCTTATTTTATGAAAAAGCTTCTGGATCATGTGAAGGAAGCGGTGGCTCCGGTACAGGGAAAGGTCTGGCTGGGCGAGGGCCGCATTTACGTGGCTGATTTTACGGACATGGAGGAATGCATCCGGCGGGTGACGAAAGTGTTCGGCATTCATTCCGTCAGCCCGGCAGTGGAAGTGGAGAAAGAGAATTTCACCCTGATCTGCCAGAAGGCGACCGAGATGATGTCCGGCCTGACAGGAACGTTTAAGGTCCTGGCCAGAAGGTCCGACAAGCATTATCCGCTGACCTCTCCGGAAATCACGAAGCAGGCAGGCGGATACATTCTGACCCATACCAAAGGACTGACGGTGGATGTGCATCATCCGGAACATGAGATGATGATTGAAATCCGGGAAAAGGCCTATCTGAGTGTCCTGCGTTACCCGGGACAGGGCGGCATGCCCATGGGAACCAACGGCCGGGCCTGCCTGCTCCTTTCCGGCGGCATTGACAGTCCGGTGGCAGGGTATATGATCGCCAAGCGCGGGGTGGAGATCTGCTGCGTGCATTATCATTCTTTCCCGTATACCAGTGAGCGCGCCAGGGAAAAGGTGCTGGAACTGGCCCGTGAACTCAGTGACTACTGCGGTCCCATCCGGGTCTATGTGGTTCCCTTTACCGAGATTCAGATGGAGATTCATGCCAAATGCCCGGATAACAACACGACGCTGATCATGCGGCGTTACATGATGCGCATCGCGGAGGCGATCGCCAAACAGGAAGGTGCAACGGCACTGGTGACCGGGGAATCCATCGGGCAGGTGGCCAGCCAGACCATGGATGCGCTGGTCTGTACGGACCAGGTGGTCAGCATGCCGGTTTTCAGGCCGCTGATCGGCATGGATAAGAGCGAGATCATTGAACGGGCGGAGAAGATCGGCACCTTTGCCACCTCCTCGTTGCCTTATGAGGACTGCTGCACCATCTTTACGCCGAAACATCCGACGACCCATCCGATTCCCAGGCAGATCGAGGAAAGCGAAAGCGTGCTGGACCGGGAGGCACTGATTAAGCGGGCCATTACCGGAACCGAATGTGTCCGGATCAACCCGGGCGAGTCCCAGATCTGATCACCGGAACAGCCAAAATGCCGCAAGGCCAGGCTGCGCCTGGCGGAGCCGCCTGCCGCGGTACAGGAAACCGCACGGGGAATGTTGAACTTTCATTCCCATTGTGTTATTATCTGTTCAGCTGATTTTCAGGTTTCAGAGTCAGTGCATTATCTGTATCAGAAAATCAGCCCGGGGGACAGCGTGCTGTCCGGATGGAAAAAGGAATCACCAATTGAGAAAGTAAACAAAATCTGATATACTGTCTCATCACGGTTAGGAGGGTTCTTCAGATGAGTGAATATCTGGATAATATGAATACAGAAAATCCGCAGGACGAGGGAAAGATTAACTATGCCAACTCAGTAATCTCAACCATCGTCTCTGTTGCGACAACTGAGGTTGAGGGAATCTCAGGGATATACGGTTCCAACGGGGCCATGACCGGCATTATCGGCCGGAACAAAGTGCCGCGGGGCGTGAAAGTCGTGGTGAACGGCGAAGCGGTCCGGGTGGATATCAGCGTAACGGTTGATTATGGGATGCCGATTCAGAAAGTCGGCCGGAACTGTCAGGAAAATGTCCGCAAATCCATTGAATCCATGACCGGCCTTCATGTGGAAAAAGTCGATATCCATGTCATTGGCGTCAGTTTCGAAAAAGAAAACAAGGAAATGCAGAAGAGCCAGAAACTGGCGATGTCCCTTGAGACGGAAGAGGAACAGCAGGCCGCACATCAGGATGAACAGGACGAACAGTTGAAAGTGGAATACAGCGAGGAGTCCTCGACGGATCCGGATATGTATGCGGATGAACCGGTCAATGACGAATCCCGTGATCCGGAGAGCGGAAACAGCGAAGTGCCGGCAGAGGAGTAAGCATGTCTGAACCGGCATTGGCCTGTCAGGAACTGAACAAATGAGCAGAGGCTCATTAAGGAGCGGGCCCGACGCCACAGCGTCGGTTTATCTAAGAAGGAGCACCGGAAAGTAACGGTGCCATAAGACCAAACGATGGCTCATTAAGGAGGAAGAGTAATGAAGCATCCCGTATTGGATCGTATACTGATTCTGCTTTGTGCAGCGGCAGCCTTTGCCGGTGCGGCAGGCATTGTTCTTCTGCTTTTTGGGTATCTTTCCATGGACAGTGTCATCGCATTCCTGGGACGGGTGGATGTGAATTCCTGGCTGCAGCGGTGCGGACTTATTTTAAGCGCACTTCTTCTGTTTATCCTGGGGATTCTGCTGGTAGGCATTACGCTGCCGGGGAAACGCAAACGCTCCAGCAATTATGCCATTCAGCATAATGAGAACGGAATGGTCCGCATTTCTGTCAAGGCGCTTGAGGCACTGGTTCAGAAAGTTCTGGACGAGCATGCGGAACTGAAAGTCGTCACCTCTTCCACGTACAGCGATGAGGAAAGCGTCAAGGTTGACCTGCATGTCACCATGCAGTCCGATATCAGCATGCCGCTGGCGATTTCAGCCCTGCAAAAACAGATTAAGAAATACATCGAATCCTGCTCCGGTGTCATGGTGCAGGAGGTTCGGGTGTATGTGGATAATACGACCCCTGCAACAAGTGAGGCAGCGAATTCACCGTATGCCATCCCTGCCGTGCTGCTGGGCAAGGATCAGCTTCCGCAGCCCGGACAGACGCAGCGGGAGACAGAGAAGCTGACGGAGCGCGCTGAGTCGGTTCCGGCGGCAGGCAATGCCGGGGAGAGCGAAACTGTCCCGACGGAGGAAGTACCGGCCGGGGAGGAGGCTGCTCCGGCAGAGACTTCAGATGAACAGCGCGGGACTGAGCAGATGACCGAAAACGAATCCGGCGACGGAACGATGGAGGATGCACCGCTTTTCTCCGATGTCGTTGTGGATGCGGATGAGCAGGCGGACGGACAGGACTAAGTCAGAAAGTCAGTGAGAAACATGATGGATTTTAAGACATTTACGAGTCAGATGTTTACCCCTGGAACGGTGCCGTGTACGATTTTTGGCATCGCGGTTGGTCTGGTTCTCGCGATCCTGTGTCTGACGATCGGGGTAGGGCGGGCCCTTCTGATCGGGGTGTTCTGTCTGATCGGCGGCTTCGTGGGCGGCGTCAGGAACAAGCCTGAGTTTATCCGGCGGCTGATCCTGCATTTCCACAGGGATGAGGATCAGTACTGAGGTCAGAGCCGGTCCTGACAGGTTTGATCCTGAGCAGGAATACCTCCTTATGGGGCCTCAACTTTGGTCATTTGCCCTGATGGCATGAGGCCTGGACTTGACACACTGTCGCTGTGCGGCAGGGCCACTTTTTCAGATTATAGATGATGGAGGGATTTCTCTTGAGCAGAAGTCAGGCAAGAGAGGCTGCGATGCAGCTGGTTTTTGAGCAGCTCTTTGGTGCTGGACCGGATGACGAAAAGGATACACTGGTCAATCTGATTGAATATCAGCCGGACGCCGCTGACCAGAAATACATAGATGAGGTCGTCGGCGGCGTGGCGGAACATGCGGCGGAACTGGATGCAGATATAGCGTCCTGCCTGCGCGGGTGGACGCTGGAACGGATTTCACGGGTCGACCGGGCGATTATGCGGCTTGCGGTCTATGAATTCCGGTATACCGGGCTTCCGGCTTCCATCGCCATCAATGAGGCGCTGGAACTGGTCAGGAAATATTCCTCCGAGGAATCGACCCGGTTTGTCAACGGCGTTCTTGGAACGATCAGCAGAAGGCAGGACAAGAAATGATCGCGGTTCTGGGTCTTGATACCAGCTGCTATACGACCTCAGCGGCACTGGTCAGCCTGGACGGTGAACTGCTGAGGGCGGACCGGCGTCTTTTGCGTGTACCGGCGGGAAAACGGGGCCTGATGCAGTCGGAAATGGTCTTTCAGCATGTGCAGGCACTTCCGGAACGGATCGCTGCAGTGACGGCTGAGCTGGATGTGCAGATCGCAGCGGTCAGCGCGTCGACGCGGCCCAGGCCGGCGGATGATTCGTATATGCCGGCCTTTCGTGCAGGTGAGAGCCAGGCACGCACGGCAGCACGGCTGCTGCGCGTGCCTTTTTATCCTTTTTCACACCAGGAGGGGCATGTCAGGGCGGCTGCCTATGAGACAGAGATTGACCTGTCCAAACCGCTGCTGGCGCTGCATCTGTCCGGCGGAACCACGGAGGTTCTCCGCTGTGAACAGGGGCAGATCACCTGCATCGGCGGGAGCATGGATCTGCACGCAGGTCAGCTGGTGGACAGGACGGGAGTCCGTCTTGGCCTGCCGTTTCCCTGCGGACCGGCCATGGAACAGCTGGCCGGGGGCATTGTCCCGCAGCATCTCCTTCACACAGCCTTCCGGAACGGACGATGCTCACTTTCCGGGGCGGAAACAGCCGTAAACCGGATGATTGACTCGGGATCTTTCTCAAAGGAACAGATCGCGGCGGAAATCTATGATTTCCTGATCCGGACCATTTTCCGCATGATTGAACAGGCGTGCACCGAAACCGGAATCCGGCAGGTGCTGGTAGCCGGCGGGGTGGCCGGCTCTGCCAACTTGCGAAAAGGCCTGGCAGAGCGGTGCGAACGGAAAAGGCTGAATGCCTTTGTTCAGTTTGCCCGGCCGGACCTCTCCGGGGATAATGCGGTTGGCATTGCGCTGCTCGGTGCAGAACGTCTCCGGGCAGAAAGAAAGAACAGTTGACAGCATTTGGTGTCGGATCAGTAATGGAGGAAAAAATGAGCGCAATTAAAATTGATGGAAAAGCCGTTGCGGCAAAGATGAACGCCATGTCCCGTGAACGGGCACGGCGCCTTCGCGCACAGGGAATTGAACCGCATCTGGCGGTGATTCTGGTGGGAGATGATCCGGCAAGCCAGACGTATGTGGGGAGCAAGGAAAAAGCATGCATGAATGCGGACATTCGCTCCACGGTCATCCGCCTGCCGGGGGATACCACCCAGGAAACGCTGATAAATAAAGTGCAGGAACTGAATGCGGACAAAAGTGTCCACGGCATTCTGGTTCAGCTGCCGCTTCCGGTGCATCTGAGTGCGGATCAGGTCATTGAGGCCATTGATCCCATGAAGGATGTGGACGGGTTCCATCCGGTGAACATGGGGAAACTGGCCCTGGATCTCCCGGCATCCATTCCCTGTACGCCGGCCGGAATCATGGTGCTTCTCAGCGAGTATGATATTGATCTTGACGGCCGGCATGTGGTCATTGTCGGTCGCAGCCGGATTGTGGGCCGTCCCATGACCCTGCTGATGATCAGCGCCCATGCGACGGTCACGGTCTGCAATTCCAGAACGCCCAACCTGGGGAAGATTACCCGGCAGGCGGACATCCTGGTGGTGGCCACAGGTCACCGGGATACCGTGAAAGCCTCCATGGTCCGTGAGGGGGCCGTGGTGATTGATGTGGGCATTAACCGGTTTGAAGGGAAGCTCTATGGCGATGTTGCGGCCGACGTGGCGGAGAAGGCTGGCTGGCTGACACCGGTTCCCGGCGGCGTAGGCCCCATGACCGTTGCCATGCTGCTGAGCAATACCCTGGACCTTGCTGAGATGCAGCGAGGCTGATATGGTTTTTTCAGTTGCTCAGATTAATGAGTATGTTCGCAAATCCCTCCAGATGGACCCCATTCTCTCACAGGTGGAGGTTCGGGGGGAGATCAGCAATCTCAAGTTTCATCAGTCCGGACTTCTTTTTTTCACACTGAAAGATGAGCAGGCGGCCCTGTCCTGCATGATGTTCCAGGCGGATGTCGCCCGGCTTCGGTCACGTCCCTTTGAAGGCATGCGTGCCACGGTGACCGGCGCCATCTCGCTGTATGTGAAGAGCGGACAGTATCGGCTCAATGCCAGGTCAATACGGGCGGACGGGCTTGGGGTTCTCTATGAGCGTCTGCAGATCCTGACGGAAAAACTGTCAAGGGAGGGTCTGTTTGCGCAGGAACGGAAAAAGCCGCTTC
Organism: Clostridia bacterium; assembly: GCA_017626895.1. Lineage (GTDB taxonomy): Bacteria > Bacillota > Clostridia > Christensenellales > Aristaeellaceae > Ventricola. The sequence continues at coordinate 23,956 of JAGAHV010000173.1, forward strand.
CGGAGTATATCGATACGCTGGGGGTGGTGACCTCTCCCACCGGAGCGGTCATTCACGATATTATCAATGTATCCATGCGGCGAAATCCGCATACACAGATTCTGCTGTGCCCGGTCCGGGTTCAGGGCAACGGCGCGGCGGAGGAAATTGCGGGCGCCATCGATCTCCTTGACAGCCTTGATCGGGTCAGCGTCATCATTGTGGCCCGTGGCGGCGGATCCATTGAGGATCTGTGGGCATTTAATGAGGAAGTGGTGGCCCGGGCCTGTGCCAGATGTCAGACGCCCATTGTCTCGGCCATCGGGCATGAGACAGATAATACGCTGTGTGATCTGGCCAGCGACGTTCGTGCACCGACGCCTTCGGCGGCGGCGGAACTGGCGGTGCCCCGGCTGGATGTCCTTGAGGGCCGGGTGGAGCAGCTCAGGCAGCAGCTGGTCAGGGAAATGCAGGACCGCATCGCTGAGGAACGGCACCGGCTCATGGTTGCCACTGAGCGGCTTCGCCTGCTGAATCCCAGAGAGAAGATGCGTGAGCGGCATGCCGCGCTTGACAAAGAACGGCAGAATCTGGAACGGGCGATCCGGCTGCGAATTGAAAAAGAGAAGGGGATGCTGGAACTGCGCTTTACCACACTGCGCCAGCAGCACCCGGGAAAACGGATTGCCGAGGCAAGATGGCGTCTCGCGCAGCGGGCGGTCCAGATGCGGCGGGAAATGCACCGGCGCATCCGGCTTGAGCAGGACAGGGTCGTGCATCAGCAGCGGGAACTGAGCCTGCTGAGTCCGTACGCGGTCCTGAAGCGCGGGTATGTCATTGTTGAAAACACGGAGGGCAGGCCGGTTGCCGCGACTGCAGAACTGGAAGCGGGCCAGGAGGTCCGCATGCTGTTTGCGGACGGCGAGGCCGGGGCATCCATTCTTTCGGTAACCAGGCGAGGAGAATAAAGATGGCAGCAACGAAAAAATGTAAGTCCTTCGAACAGGAAATGGGCGCGCTGGGTTCCATGACCGAGCGCCTGAGCAGCGGGGAACTGACGCTGGAGGAATCCATGCGGGTCTATGAGGAAGGGATGAAGTTGGCGGACAAGCTGGCAAAAGACCTGACGGCACTTGAGGCAAGGCTTGAACAGATCGATGTCAAGACCTGCGCCATCGGCCCCATGGAGGAAAAAGAGACAGAAGGTGCAGATAATGTCTGAGCGATACACACAGGCGTATGATGTCTATAAACAGAAAATCGAGCAGGCAATGCGGAATATGATCCCGGAGGGACCGGAGACATTTCAAAACGGACATGTACCGGCGCTTCTGGCAGAGGCCATGCGCTACAGTCTCCTGGCCGGCGGGAAACGGATTCGCCCCGTGCTGCTCCTGGCTACGGTGGAGATGCTGGGCGGATCCGCAGAGGAAGCGCTTCGCATGGCAGCGGCACTGGAGATGATTCATACCTATTCGTTGATCCACGATGATCTGCCCGGAATGGATGATGATGATCTGCGGCGCGGCAGACCCACGAATCACAAGGTATACGGCGTCGGGCAGGCAATTCTGGCCGGGGACGGGCTGCTGAATATGGCCTATGAATGGATGACGGACAATGCGCTTCGCTATCCGGATCATGCCGTTCGTCACCTGCGGGCGATTCATGAAATCGCCGTCCGTGCAGGCGTGACGGGGATGATTGCCGGACAGTGCATTGACCTGGTCAGTGAGAACATGGAACCGGATTTTGAGCGGCTGCGCTATATCGACTGGCACAAGACCGCGGATCTGCTGACGGCTCCCCTGTTAGCAGCGGGTTATCTGTGCGGGGCAGATGATGAGCAAATGAAAGCGCTTGAGACATTCGGACAGAACATCGGCATTGCGTTCCAGATCGACGATGATCTCCTTGACATCGAGGGGGATGCGGCGCTTCTGGGAAAGGCAACCGGGATGGATGCCAAAATGGGGAAGATGACCTGGCCGTCCATGGCCGGGGTAGAGGAAGCGCGGAAGGAATCAAAGGAACTGTGGGACAGGGCCAGAGAAGCACTGTCTCTGTTTGGGGAGGATGCCTGGTTCCTTCGTGAATTTGCCGATTCATTGTCACGGCGTAAATACTGAAAACAAACGAAAAGTCGCAAAGGATTCAGGATCCGGCCAGTCCGGAATCCCGGACCAATCACAATAAGAATGCAGTGGGAGGATGAATGTAGTGAAAAATTTCCTCGGCATCTTTTTCAGTCGATATATTCTCTCTGCGATTGTCGCCTGGGGAGCAGCACAGCTGATTAAAGTTCTTCTGACACTTGTGATCAACAAACAATTTGATAAGTCACGTCTTTTGGGTTCAGGCGGGATGCCGAGTTCGCATTCATCCATGTCGGTGGCACTGATGACGACCATCGGATTTCGGACCGGATTTGATTCGGCGGTATTTGCGGTTGCATTCTGTTTTGCCTGTATTGTCATGTATGATGCGGCCGGTGTACGGCAGTCCACGGGAAAAAATGCGGCGACCCTGAATCAGCTGCTGGATGTCCTCAGCGGCGAGGGCATGATTTCCGACGAGGAACGGCTGAAGGAACTGGTCGGACATACCCCGCTGCAGGTAGCGGCAGGTGCGATTCTGGGACTCATCATTGGGACACTGTTCGGAACCGTCAGTGTTCCTGCCTGACCTGCAGAACCCGTAAATGCCAAGGCCGCATCGGCAGATGATCCGAATAAAAGGAGGTGAACCTTGTGAGAATCCTTCCAACCATATCCGGACCTGAAGACGTTAAAAAACTGTCGCTGAAGGAATGCGAGCAGCTTTCAAGCGAGGTTCGTCAGTGCATTATCGATACCGTTTCCCAGCAGGGAGGGCATCTGGCCTCCAATCTGGGAATTGTGGATCTGACTATTGCACTCCACCGGTCCTTTGACAGCCCGAAAGACCAGATTGTCTTTGACGTCGGACACCAGGTGTATGCGCACAAGCTGCTGACTGGACGTCAGGAGATCTTTAAAACACTGCGCTCGTATCATGGAATGAGCGGTTTTCCCTCCCGCGCGGAAAGTGAACATGACCTGTTTGATACCGGTCATTCCTCCACGTCCATTTCCATGGCGCTGGGCCTGGCAAGGGCCCGGGACCTGAAAGGGGAAAACCATCATGTGGTGGCGGTTGTCGGGGACGGTGCCCTGACCGGCGGCGAATGTTACGAGGCAATGAATGATGCGGGGCAGGGACCGACCCGACTCATCGTCATTCTCAATGACAATGAGATGTCGATTTCCAAGAACGTTGGCGCTCTGTCCGAATATTTCAAGAAAATCCGCGCCAGTGCTTCCTGGTACGGAGGAAAGAAGCGGCTTAAAGCGAGAATTACCCGGATCCCGCTGATCGGAAAACTGCTTGCCCGAATCAGTGAGAACATCATGAACATGGTCAAGTCGGTGACCACCGGCGGCGAACTGTTTGAGGCCCTCGGCTTCCGGTATCTGGGACCCTTTGACGGGAAAAATATCGAGGAAATGAGCCGCGTCTTTGAGGAAGCGAAAGCAATACCGGATATGCCTGTCCTGATTCATATCGTCACGAAAAAAGGATATGGATATGATCTGGCTGAGCGGCAGCCGGAGCGGTTTCATGGAATCGCTCCGTTCCGTGTGGAAACGGGCCTCAAGCGCGGGCTGTCCAGCTCAAAAAGCGCGGCTGTGTGTGCAGGCGAGATTCTGGTCAGGCTTGCCACGGAGGATAACCGGGTTCTGGCGGTCACGGCCGCCATGCGCTCGGGAACCGGTCTCAGTGAGTTTGCCCAGTATTTCCCGAAGCGCTTCTTTGATGTGGGCATTGCGGAGCAGCATGCGGTTACGCTCTGCGCCGGTCTGGCCCGCGGGGGATTCCGCCCGTTCTTTGCCGTGTATGCGACCTTTTTCCAGAGAGCCTATGATCAGATGATTCATGATGTCTGTCTGCAGAACCTTCCGGTCTGTATTCTGGCAGATCACGCGGGTCTGGTCGGGGATGATGGAAAAACGCATCATGGGGTATTCGTGATTCCCATGTGTCTCTCTATGCCGAATCTGCTGTTGCTGGCTCCCAGAGACAGTAAGGAAATGGAACTGGCCATGCGGGCCGTGCTTAAGGCAGACTCGCCGTCGGTTATAGCGTATCCCAAGGAACAGATTGAACCGTATGCGGCGGATATAGAGGGCAGGTCCTTTGAAATCGGACGGTGGCAGATTCTTGCAGAAGGCAGTGACACCGTGATCCTGGCCGTCGGCCGGATGACCAAGCATGCCGTAAAAGCCGCTGAAATCCTTGAAAAGAAAGACATTCATGCGACGGTGGTGGACTGCTGTTCCATTAAGCCCATGGACACCGACCTCCTGTTTGACCTGGGGGCACGCGGTTTGCCTCTGGTGACCATAGAGGAAGGACAGCTGGAAGGGGGAATGGGCAGTGAAATTGCCCGTCTCCTAGATGAAAAAGGACTGCCGGCACCGAAACGGATGATGGGCATCGGGGATCACTTTGTGACGCATGGGGCCATGTCCTGCCTGCTTGAGGAATGCGGGCTGATGCCTCAGCAGATTGCCGATAAAGTGGCTGACCTTTTGCACGGGGAAGTCGGATAAAAAAGGCATACGGAAAGGATGAAAGCATGCCGGATAAGCAGAAAATGCGTGCGGATATGGCTCTGGTTGCCAGAGGACTGGCCGCAAGCCGTGAGAAGGCACAGGCCATGATTATGGCAGGGGATGTCTACCTGGGAGAGGTTCAGATTCGGAAAGCGTCTTTTCCGGTAGAGGAAACTGCGGATCTCACCGTTCGTCAGCCGAAGATTGCCTTTGTCAGCCGCGGGGCGCTGAAACTGCAGAAAGCCCTGCAGGTCTTTGGGGTGGATCCCCGAGGCTGTGTGGCCATGGACCTGGGCGCCTCCACCGGCGGCTTTACCGATGTGCTGCTTCAGGGCGGTGCAGCCCATGTATATTCCATTGATGTGGGGTACGGGCAGCTGGACTGGAAGATCCGGAATGATCCCCGGGTGACAGTGATGGAGCGGACCAATGCTCGCTATCTGAAACCGGAGGATCTCCCGCTTCATCCGACACTGGCGGTGATGGATGTTTCCTTTATCTCCATCACCAAGATTCTCCCGGCAGCCATGGCTATACTGGGCCCTGAGGGGCAGTTTATTACCCTGATCAAACCGCAGTTTGAAGCGGGACGGGACCGGGTAGGCAAGAAAGGCGTGGTACGGGATCCGGAGGTTCATGAGGCGGTAATTCAGGAAATCCTCTGCTTTATCGACCAGTCCACGGACTGGCACTGCCGGAACCTGACCTATTCGCCGATCCGGGGACCTGAGGGAAATATCGAATTTCTGGCCCATCTGCTGCCCGGAAAGGAAGGCGGGATAGTGGACCGGGAGGAATGCATTTCCCGGGTTGTCCGGGAGGCGCACCTGGATCTGGAAAAGGAATGAATCGAGAAAACGGCTGCTGACCGAAGTGGAGGCTTACCTTGAACGCACTGTTTGTTGTCAACTGGGAAAAAGAACATGTCGCAGAAACCGTTTCACTCTGGACCCGGGCGGCCGTTGATCTGGGTATTCAGCCGGTATTCCTCAAAAGTGATCAGGCACAGGTGACATTTACACAGCCGGTCAGGGTTACCGATGTTCCGGCAGCCGGTGAGATCGACCTGGTCCTGACCTTCGGCGGGGATGGAACCATGATCCGGGCGCTGGACATGTACGCAGGGCTTGGATGCCCCTTTCTGGGGATCAATCTGGGCCGGATGGGATTCCTGCTAGAGGCGGATGCGGACAGTGCGGAGCCGGCGCTTGAGGCGATTGTGCACAATCATTATGAGATTGAAAAGCGGATGATGCTGCAGCTTCTGATAGGGGAAGAACAGAGAAAGTCCGTTCTGGCCATGAATGAGGTCTCCATCAGCCGAGGCATGTCGCAGCGGATGATTGCTATGGATGTGCTGTGCGATCATCAGATTGTGGAGCACTATATTGCCGACGGCGTAATCCTGTCCACTCCGACAGGCTCCACGGCCTATTCACTGGCGGCCGGCGGCCCCATTATCATGCCGGATATGGAATGCATCCTGATTAACCCGATCTGTCCGCATACCCTGACCTCCCGTCCGATTATTCTCTCCAAAGATAAGACGGTCGAGATCATTCTCAATATGCGGGAGGAACGGAAGGGGAGCATTCTCTCGGTGGACGGCGAAACGATCTGCTCTCTTGAAAACGGGGACAGAATAACAGTTCTTCGTGCGGAATCTTCGGCGCAGCTGGTTCGTTTCCGCAGGAATGGAAATTTCTTTTCGCTGATAAAAGACAAACTGTCCGTGAAAACACTCTGAACCGGCTTGGCACACGGAGCATCTGGATACTTGTAAATGTTGACAGGCACGGCCTGTTCAGGAAGGCGGGAACGGCTAATTGCCGCAGCAGGATGAACAAAGAAGAGAGACAGGCATTAATCAAGCAGATTATTGAAACACAGACCATCGGGACGCAGGTTGAACTGACCCGGGCCGTCCAGAGGGAAGGGGTCAATGTCACCCAGGCCACCATCTGCAGGGATATCAAGGAAATGCAGCTGGTGAAAACCCTTTCCAAAAGCGGGAAATATCAGTATGCCATCATTCCGGAGGAGGAAGGGTTCAATACTCAGGGCCGCTTTATCCGGATGCTGAAGGACGGGATTATCGGCATTGCTCACGCCAATAACCAGGTGGTGATCCGGACATTGGCCGGCAGTGCGCATGTCGTGGCGGAGGTCCTGGATAATTTCGAATGGAAGGAAGTTCTGGGAACGATTGCCGGCGACAATACCATCCTGGTGATTACGCGGTCGAATGAAGCGGTGAAGGTCTTCCTGAGACGCATTGAGGCGATGACCGGCATTGCCGAGGAAATGGATGAGGCGGATCCGGAATAATCATGACGGAGAAAGGCAGCATACCGGTCTTTCTCCCGAAACTTTTTTTGCAGAGGTGCATAAAGAGGTAACAGTATGCTGATTCAACTGGGAATTCACAATTTGGCACTGATCGACGAGGTACTGATTGAATTTTCCGGAGGAATGAATGTTCTGACAGGTGAAACCGGAGCCGGAAAATCAATCGTGGTCGATGCGGTCAACCTGGTGCTGGGCGAGCGGGCAGACCGGGATCTGATCGCCAACGGGAAAAACAAGGCGGTTGTGGAGGCCGTGTTTGATATTGCCGAGAATCTGGCGGTACAGAAAGCGCTGGCTGAAATTGAAATTTCGTATGAGGACGGAATGCTGTCGGTATCCCGGGAGCTGATGAGCACCGGACGGAACATCTGCCGGGTGAACGGCGTCATTGTTCCGCTCCAGACGCTGAGGCGGATTTCAGATCAGCTGCTGGATATTCACGGACAGCATCAGCACCAGCTCCTGATGGATGAGGCCAATCATCTGTCCTACCTGGACCATTTTGCGGCAGATGACATTGATCCGCTGCTCAGGGAAACAAAGGAAGCCTTTGACAACTGGCACGGTGCGGCGCTTCGCCTGGCCAAGTACCGTCGGACCGTTTCCGAGCGGGAACAGCGCAAAGACATGCTGCGGTTTCAGCTGGATGAACTGGAACACGCCAAACTGGTTTCGGGCGAGGAGGAAGGGCTGGAACAGAAACGGATCTTTTTCCGGAATTCAGGCAAGATTCAGGCAGCTCTGGATGAGGCCTGTTATCTGCTCAGTGTGAACCCGGAGGGCGGGAACACGGCGCTGGACCTTCTCAAGGAAGCTCTCCGTTCTCTGACACCCGTGGTCGGGCTCAGTGAGGAATACGAGCGTGTCTATAACCGGCTGAATGAGCTATGCTATGAGCTGGAGGATGCGGCAGGGGAACTGGATCATTTCCGGGATGAATCGGTCTTTGATGCCGGGGAGGCAGAGGCGGTGGAGTCCCGAATTGACCAGATCCGAAAGCTTTCCCGCAAATACGGGGCCACCACGGCGGAAATGCTTGCCTACCAGGAACAGATCAGCCAGGAGCTTTCCGAACTGGAAAGCGCCAATGAGCAGATCGATTCGCTGGAAAAAGCATACAGGGCCTATGGAAAGCAGCTGATGGCCTGCTCCAAACGCCTCTCCGCCCGGCGGCACGAGGCCGCCCGGCTGTTTGAAACGCAGATGGAAGCGCAGCTGCATGATCTGGGCATGAAAAATGCCCGAATCACCTTCAGTTTCGCGGAACTGAAGGAAGGGGAGCGGATTGAGCAGCGGTTTACCGCCAGCGGGTATGATCAGGGGGAAATGATGTTCTGTGCCAATCTGGGGCAGCCCATGAAACCGTTGGCCAAGGTCGCCTCCGGTGGTGAACTCTCCCGAATCATGCTGGCACTCAAAAACCTGTCAGCCCAGAAGCCGGGCATTCCCCGGAGCATGGTCTTTGATGAAATCGATACGGGCATCAGCGGCCGCATGGCCCAGGTGGTGGCGGAGAAGATGTCGGAGATCGGGGACCATCATCAGGTGATCTGTGTCTCCCACCTGCCGCAGATTGCGGCCATGGCAGATGAACAGTTTCTGGTCCGGAAATTTGACACCGACGGCGTGACGCATACGGAGGTCAGCAAACTGACCAGAGAGCAGCGGATCATCGAACTGGCCCGGATGGTGGGCGGTGCGGATTTCACCAGTGAGAGCAGCATCCATCATGCCGGACAGATGCTCAGCGATGCGGAACGCCGGAAAGCGGAGCTTCGGGCCCGGGTCGACGGGATTGCTCCCGGGGAAATCAAAACGGAAGGCTGAACGAAACAGAAAGGGGTTTTCGGGGAAATGAAAAAACGGGTTTTTCTGGTTTTAAGCGTGTTGCTGCTCCTGCTGTGTGCCTTTGGCGCAGCGGAGGAAGAACTGGCAGTGCCTGAAACGAAAACGGATCATGTGGTGGTCACCGATCAGACGGCGATGATCAACGGGAAGTACATTCCTTATACCGCCACTGCCGGGACCATGTTGATGGATACGGCAATGGGCCGGTATGAAATATTCTATACGGCCTATGTCACCAGCAATGTGGATTATGACAAGCCCCGGCCCATCACCTTCTGTTTCAACGGCGGCCCTGGAGCCAGCAGCGTCTATCTGCATATGGGCTTTCTGGGTCCGCGGCGGATTTCACTGGATGCGACGGGCAATGTCACAAAACTTCCGGCGGAGCTGGTGGATAATGAGATCTCCCTTCTGGATATGACCGATCTGGTGTTCATTGATCCTGTCGGAACCGGTTATTCCAGAGTGCTGGAAGGAACCGAAGTGGATGCTTTTTATACCGACGAGGGGGACACGGTCTCGGTTGGTGATTTTATCCGGCAGTATGTCAATCAGAATAAGCGCTGGTCATCCCCGAAGTACCTGATCGGCGAATCCTACGGAACAGTTCGTGCGGTCAATGTCTGCAATTATCTGGCCCAGCAGCATAAGATGTACCTGAACGGGATTGTCCTGGTTTCCTCGGCGAACGATTTCTCTACGTTGGAGTTCGAGGGCATCAATGATCTGCCGTATGAACTGTATATTCCGACCTATGCGGCCGATGCCTGGTATCATAAGCTGACGGATGTCCGATATCAGGAAATGACGCTTGAGGATTACATGGCGGAGGTGCGCAAATTCGTCGCCGGGACTTATGCGCCTGCGCTTTTTAAAGGGAGGAGCCTTTCGGATGCCGAGCGGGAAAAGGTGGCGGAGCAGCTCTCCGGGTACATCGGAGTGTCAAAGGACTTCATTCTGAAGAAAGATCTGCGGATTGATCTGGATACCTTCCTTTCTGAACTTCTTGCGGACCGCAAACAGATTGTTGGCCGGATGGACGGCCGGATTACAGGCCCTGTAACGGCAGCAAGCGGGGAAATGGATCTGTCGGACCCGTCCGTGACAGGGACCGATCTCGGGTTCGGTACCGCGGTCAGCCAGTATTTGACGGAAGAACTGAATTATCAGACAGACCGTCCTTACGAAGTGCTTTCTAATGTGATCGAACCCAGCTGGAAATACACTACTCCGCGGATGGGATATCTGAACCAGGAGAAAATCATTTCCCAGATAATGGGGGAGAACCCGTTCCTGAAGGTCTGGGTCCTGTGCGGATATTATGACGGCGCGACACCGTTCCATGCCGCTGAGTGGGTGTATGACCACACCAGCCTGAATGAAAAGTCCCTTGAAAACCTGATGTTTACGTATTATCCCTCCGGACATATGATCTACCTTGAGGAAGGGTCACGGGCACAGTTCCGCAAGGAAGCGGAAGCCTGGTTCGGATTGGCAAATTAACGGAGTGAAGGCCTGCAGAGCAGGCCTTCATTTTTAAACGATGCTTCAAAAAATGAAGAAGGCGGGGAAAATGAGTGCGCGGTAGAGTTTGTGTTTAGGTAGGAGATTGAAGAGTCTGACGAGAAAGAGAAAACGATTGAGAACATGTTGAAAAATAAAGTTCAAGTGGGGCTTTTCAAGAACTATATCCAATTTGGACCATCTTTCTTTCAGAACAGGTGTCGTTTATTCTTGGACTCAGTGTCGGAAATTTTAGAACAGGCTGATTTTTCCATGTAGTTTTCAATAAAAAGCTCCGCAAAATTTAAGAATTTGCGGATAAAAATCTAAATTGCTGCTTGACTTTTCCTCTTTTATGCTGTAATTTTTAGATAAGCATCCGCAAAATTTCAAGAATTGCGGATAAATATATAAATATCAGAGGGTGCATAGGTATGAAAAGTCGTGCTGAGTGTCTGGCGGAATATGGATCAGACTACATGATCCAACAGAAAGTGAACGCTGGAGAGCTTTTCAAAGTTGGGAAAGCAACTTATTCGGAAAAGGAACATGTACCGGAACTTGCGGTTTTGTCTCATCAATTTCCCAATGCCATTGTAACAATGCACAATGCATTTTTCTATCACGGACTCACAGACGTTATTCCGGATGAGTATGACCTTGCGACAGACCGGGATGCGGCAAAGATCCGGGATAAGCGGGTACGGCAGTATTTTTCTCCGTCCGGTTTTTTTGAGCAGGGAGCTGAGACTGTTAATTACAAAGGATATCCGGTGCGCATGTACAGTAAGGAGCGAATGCTGATTGAGCTGTTGAGATACAAAAGTAAGTTGCCTTATGATTACTACAAGGAAGTGATCCTGAATTACAGGAAGATTATGCCAGGGCTTAACATTCAGATGATTCAAGATTACGCATATGACGCTCCGAGAAGTGGAAAAATCATGGAGAGACTGCAAACGGAGGTAATGTGATGGCAAACCTAGAAGAGCTCGCAGCAGAAGTCAGGAATGATGGTTATTCTGAGGTTAATTCGGAGGCAAGAGTCTGCCAAGATATCGTGCTTAAGGCGATTTCACAGGGGAGCCTGAACCGAAACATTACAGTTAAAGGCGGTGTGGTCATGAGGAGTATAACTGGTGACTCTCGCCGGGCAACGCAGGATATGGATTTGGACTTTATCAGATACTCACTTTCAGATGATTCTATCCGTACATTCATTGATAAACTGAACTGTCTGGATGGAATTACCATCCGCATAGACGGAGATATTACGGAGCTATCACAGCAGGAATACAACGGGAAGCGTGTCATGGTGATCATTGAGGATGATACTGGACACTCTCTTAAGAGTAAGATTGACCTCGGTGTACACAAGCAGGTTCAAATCGAGCAGGATGAATACTGCTTTGATGTGTGTTTGGATGATGTTGGTGCAAGTCTCCTGATCAACTCAAAGGAGCAGATATTTGCGGAGAAACTGAGATCACTATTGAAATTTGGTCCCCTGTCAACAAGATACAAGGATATTTTTGATCTTTGCTATCTTACGGATCATGTTGAGAAGAAACGTTTACAAGGGTGCTTGGACACTTATATTTTTAATGATTCAGGTATGTTTGAAAATGACATGAAAGCGGTCCTGAAAAGAGTAAACCGTACTTTCTCAGACCGGCTGTATAGGCAGAACATTACAAGGTCCAGAAGATCCAACTGGCTCGGTATTCGATTGACCGATGCGTTTGATAAGATAACATCGTTCCTTGAGAGGCTGTAGACGAAGCTTAGAACGTTCGATCGGAGAAAGCGTAAATGCTTCCTCTGGTTTTGCTTTATTTTGGGTGTAAGCCTGGTTTTGTCCATTCCCTACGGTATGGGGAAAGAAAACGTTGAAAGATGAGACCGTCTGGCCTATAATGATCCCCAGACCTCTGGGCACTGCGCAAAAGCAGGACTGTCATTCTGTTAACAATCCTATTTTGCACGATCAGGGAGTGAAACGGATGCAGAGCCCGGAAAATGGGACGGGAAAAGGCAAATCCTTTATTCCCGGGAAAGGAAACAGAATGAAAATTCAGAAATTTGGAAAGTGGCTCAGCGCCTGTCTGTCTGCGCTGGTCCTGATGGCCGCGCTAATGTCAGGACTGACCCCGGTGATAGCAAAAGCGGAAAGCACGAACGCGGCGAAAAAGCCCGTTGTGCTTGTAGTTATGGACGGTGTGGGGGAATCATCCGATGAACTTGGCAACATGGTGATGAAGGCCTCGACGCCAACCCTGGATATGCTGAAGGCAAACGACCCGTACCGGACCCTCAGGGCGCACGGGACGGCGGTCGGAATGCCCACGGATGAGGACATGGGCAACAGTGAGGTGGGCCACAATGCGCTGGGCTGCGGGCAGATCTATGCCCAGGGCGCCAGACTGGTGAACGAGTCCATCGAGAACGGACGGATCTATACCTCGGATACCTGGAAAGACCTGGTTTCCGGCGTTAAGGATGCCCAGGGAACGCTTCACTTTATCGGCCTTCTGAGCGACGGAAACGTGCACAGCCATATTTCCCATCTTCTGGCCATGCTGAAGGAGGCAAAAGCGGAGGGCGTTGAGCGGGTCCGGGTCCATATCCTGCTGGATGGCCGGGATGTGCCCGCTACCTCAGCACTTGAGTATGTGGATCAGCTGGAGGAGACCCTGACCGCTCTCAATGATGATTCTTTTGACGGGCGCATTGCCTCGGGCGGCGGCCGGATGGTGGTCACCATGGACCGGTATCAGGCCAACTGGGAGATGGTCCGCGAGGGCTGGGATCTGCATGTACATGGACAGGGCCGGCAGTTTGCCTCCGCCCGGGAAGCCATTGAAACCTACCGGAACGAGACGCCGGATATCATTGATCAGAATCTGCCCGGTTTTGTCATCGCGGAGGATGGAAAGCCGGTGGGCGCCATGGCCGACGGGGACAGCGTCATCCTCTTCAACTTCAGGGGAGACCGGGCCCTGGAACTGTCCATGGCCTTTGACGGGGACGCCTCGTTTGACAAGTTTGACCGCGGACAGGTGCCGAAGGTCAGATATGCCGGCATGCTGGAATATGACAGGGATGAGCATATCCCGAAGAACTACCTGGTCAATCCGCCGCAGTTTTCGCATACGCTGACCGAACTGCTGGTGGAAAACGGCGTCAATGAATATGCCTGTTCCGAAACCCAGAAGTTTGGCCATGTGACCTATTTCTGGAACGGAAACAGATCCGAGAAGTTTTCCGAGAAACTGGAAACCTGGGAGGAGGTGCCCTCCGATGTCCGGCCTTATGAGGAGGCGCCCTGGATGAAGGCGGCGGAGATTACGGACCGGGTCATCGCGGCGATCGCCTCTGGCAAGTATGGATTCATTCGCTGCAACCTGGCTAACGGGGACATGGTGGGTCATACCGGCAATCTGGAGGCAACGGAGATTGCGGTGGAGACCGTCGATCTGTGCCTCGGCCGGATTCTCAAGGCCTGCGATGAAAACGGCTGCATCCTGGTGGTCACCGCCGATCACGGCAACTGCGAGAAGATGCTGGAGGTCAACAAGAAAGGGAAAATCACGGCCCGGACGGCGCACAGCGTGAATCCCGTGCCCTTCATCATCCATGATAAGGACGCACGGCATGAGCTGGATACGGAAAGCGCCTATGGCCTTGCAAACGTTGCCCCGACAGTGGCGCAGCTGCTGGGCATCAAAGGCTATGACAACTGGGAAAAGTCCATGCTGAAATAACCAAAAGGGGAGACAGATGCTGTTCTGTCTCCCCTTTGCGTTTTCAGGATGGGGCATTCTGATACGGTTTTGGCCGGACGGTTTTGAGCAGCGTTTCCGCGACGGTTCCGGTAATGATCCGGATGATGCTTTCCTGAGCCGTGCCAAAGGAGAGCAGGTTGATGCTCCCGTACCAGACGACTCTCCGGTCAATGACGGCGAATTTCTGATGGATGCCTTTCCGGAAGATGACCTCGCACCCCAGCTGCTCAAGAGCCTGAATGGCCTCATAAACCTCCGAACTGGCCTGTCCGCTGAACGCCTCAGAGGGCCGGGTGATGACGGTGACCTTGAGCGGACGCGGGTTTTCCCCGATAGCCTTGTAAATCCAGGTGATCCGCTGTTTCCGGATAAAGGGGCTGACAATGATAAGGGACCGGCGGGCTTCCCGTATATCTGCCAGGAAGGGTTCGACGAAGGTATTCTGGTCATAGATGACATCCCGGGTCAGGTAGGCATCTGCCCGGTCGCCGCAGACCTGATAGCCCAGGGCGGAATAGGTTTTGAGCCGCTTATGGTACATCCGTTCCAGCATGGCTGCCTGATCATCGATATAATCGTATACACGAACCTCGGTTTTGCCCTGATACAGCCGATGCAGCCGTCCGGCATACTGTGCCAGAATGCCCTCCCAGGAAATGGGCATGGTCAGAAACAGGGTGTCCAGCCGGGACTCATCGAATCCCTCCCCGATGTATTTTCCGGTAGCACAGACCACCACCGGCTGGTCATGCGGCCAGGCACGCAGCTTTTGCAGCTGTTCCGCGGATTCGGCGGCAGAAAGTCCGCCGACCAGCGTAAAGACGGTCTGGCCCCGTGCCCCGATCAGTTCGGCAAGCTTCCGGACATGCCGGACCCGTTCGCTGAGAACCAGACAGTTTCTGCCCTCGTCCAGACAGGAAAAGACATCATCGACGATCATGCCGTTGCGAAGGTCATCATCCGCAATGGCATTGTAGTAATTCCCGATCTGCATCTGTTCATTCCCGGGCTCGGCAGGGAAGGTCATCCCGGTAAAGCGGGGAACCATCACATGGGTGAAGGGCCGCAGCTGTGCCTGCTCCCGGGCATCTACCTTGTAACGGATGGGACCCAGGTACATGGTGATGATGGGATCGTGTCCGTCTTTCCGCCTTGGCGTGGCAGTGAGACCGTAGGTGTATCTGGCCCGGACCTTTTTCAGGATGCTCTCAAAGCTGACCGCCGGAAGGTGGTGGCATTCATCGACGATGACAAGACCGTATTCACAGATCCAGTCCGGGATAACCCCTTTTCGTTCAATGGACTGCATCATGGCAATATCAATGATTCCGCTGCGGCTGTTTTTTCCGGAACCGTATGTGCCGATGAGCGACATGACCTTTTTCCGCCCGCGGTTTTTGGGTGCTTCCGGCAAGGTTTCGTGGATGTCCAGAAAATCCTCAAGCCGTTCCTTCCACTGCTCCATCAGCTGGGTCCGGTGAACCAGAATCAGCGTACTCGTCTTCTTCTGGGCAATCAGCGCCGCCCCGATGACGGTTTTGCCGAAGGCGGTTGTGGCGGAAAGGACGCCTTTGTCATGCTGACTCAGAACATCGAAGGCGATCTGCTGTTCCGGATACAGGGAACCGTTGAAGGAGAGGGAGATGGGCCTGCCGTCGGCCTGATGGTCCTGCCAGTGGATGGAAATCTGGTGAGCTTTGGCCAGGGCATTCACGGCTTCCTCACAGCCGCGGGGCAGACAGAGGAAGGAGTCTTCATAGGATGCGCAGGAGATAACCCGGGGCGTGTTCCATACGGGCATCCGCATGGCCTGCATCTGGTAGAATGCCGGATTCCGGAAAGCTGCCAGCCGTTTCAGCTGATTAAGGACGGCGTTGGATATATTTTCGGTGGAAATGTAAATCCGGTCGGCAATGGTGCAGTCAAGGGTGGTTGTGGGATCATCTTCCGGAATTCGGCTTTCACTGCTCCGCTCCCACGGCTTTTTTTCCTCCTCGGTTTCGACCAGCGGTCCAAGCGGGTTTGAACCGATACGGGACAAAATGGCCTCCAGATCGATCCTGGACAGTTTCTGCATCTCAGACAGAAAGTGCCACTGATCCGCATAGGCAATGCCCTGTTCATCAATGAACAGACTGCCGCCGCAGGCACGGGCGGCCTCCGGCTGGAGGGGGAGGGCGATCAGGTTGCCGAAGCCGCCTTTTGGCATGCTGTCCTGATTGGGAAACATCCGATCATAGGAACGGAAGGACAGCTTTGCATCCGATTTCATGGCAGCAGAAATCAGGGAGGTGCCGAACCGTCTGGCCATTGAGGCCGGAATTTTCTCACTGAAGAAAAACCACAGGTGTGCACCGTTTCCGCTTCTGGATTTTTCGACGGCCACGGGGATCTGTTCCTGCCGGCAGGTATTTCGCAGCGCCCTGACATCCTCCTGCCAGGTGCTTTCATCCAGATCAATGGCCAGAAACCAGCAGGTTTCATCCGGCTGAAGGGCGTAGATCCCCAGAACGGCCGGGTCAGTTCTGGAAAGGTGACTTTGTACGGCTTTTGCCGTGAACGGAATGTAGTCGGCATTGTGACAGGTTTTGCAGGGCTTCTGACAGATTCCCCGGAT
The DNA here is from genome assembly GCA_017626895.1 of Clostridia bacterium. Taxonomy (GTDB): domain Bacteria; phylum Bacillota; class Clostridia; order Christensenellales; family Aristaeellaceae; genus Ventricola. The sequence continues at coordinate 40,671 of JAGAHV010000173.1, forward strand.
CCACTCGTTGTTACATGCCGGCGAATAGCCGGAGGTTCCTTTTGTCGTGTTTTCCCAGCGCCTGGCATAAACGTCCTCCCGGCCATGGAAGAGATCCATATACAGCTGAATCTTCTCCTCCAGCGGACTGGATTTGTCGACAGACCGGAGCAGATCCAGCAGGCTCGCAGCCGGTGCAGAGGCTGATTCGTCGGGCTGGACGCTGACATCGGGAGATTCATTCAGATTCAGAACGGCAATGACTTCCTCTCCGTCCCGTTCGCCGGTTTCCCGAAAGCCAAAGGACTGATAGAGGGAGCGGGCTGCCAGATTCTCCGGTTCATAGGACAGCCAGCAGAGGTCGGATTCCTGAACCGGTATGGTACGGATGAAAGCGAGAATTTGCTGCATGGCGGCTTTTCCATAGCCTTTGCCCTGATAGCGCTCATCGATCATGAGCCGCCAGAGATTATAGCTGTTCGCTGCCACGGCGGGGGCATCTGTCCATGAATCATCCGTGCCGTACCCGACCATACAGAAACCAACCGGCGTTTCATCGTCGTAGATGCCGAAGGGGAACGCATGACCGTGTTCATTCTGGGCAATGTACGCCTCGATGATGCTGGTCTCATTGGAGGCGACAAATTCCCGCTGATCTTCCCGGACACGCAATTTCAGGATTTCCCACACATTCTTTCCGGAAACCCTTTCCAGATGAACCATCGATGTTCTCCTCCTCCTGCTCCACGTTTCACCTGCCTGAGCAGCAACAGCCTGGTGTGGATTGGCCAAATGCCAGGCAGATCTTCCATACCTCACGTATTCGTCTTTATTATACCGGATTCGGTGAAAAGAGGGAACAAATGTGAGGGAAAATGGCTGAATTGGAGCAGACCCAAAACTGAAAACTGGGCCGTCTCTATCGTATAAGCAAAAACTGTCTGCTGCCGGCAACGCCGACAGCAGACAGTTTTATGCGTATTCGGTTAATTGAGGGCAGCTGCTTTCCGGATGCAGATGCACAGAGCACCGTTCATCGCGGTTGAATCGATTTCAATCGGGAAATCAAAGGCGTCCTGGAAAATCAGATTCAGATTCTGCGCACCCACTGCGGCATCCACACCGTGAGGGGCATAGGAGGCACCGCTGGGACCGTGAGGACGGCGCCAGATAATATTGATGCCGCTGCCAAGCTGCAGAAGGGCATTATAAAGGGTGGTGCTTACCTGGCAGGTTCCGCCGCCGTAACCGGCAACCGTATCCCCGTCGACCAGAACGGGACTGGGCATGTATCCCCGGTTGCGGCGATAGGGCCCGGCAATCTGGTTGAAATTGAATTCCTGCCCTGGCTGATAGACGTTGTTAATGTAGGAACAGCCGACGCGAATGTTCTCCATGCGGCCGATATTCAGTTCAGTATTCTTCACCGAATAGAAGGTGGTAAAGACGGAAATGATGTCGCCGGGTTTGGCGTACTCGACGGACGGGGCCACCGGTTCAAGGTTGGCCAGATCGCCCAGGAAGACATAGCCGATCAGGCGGCGATAGGGGACAACGGCCCATCCATCGCGAATCAGCCAGAAAGAGATTCTGGAACCGGCGGCACACTCAAAGATGGTCTCGGAGTCCTTATTGGGCTCGGCATACAGGGCTGTATCGACGGCCATGGTTGCCACGTAGTGATTGGGAATCACGCCGTACGCGGGGGCATCCGCCCGGACCTTTGTAATCTCATCAACGGTCTGCCGGATGAGATAGTACACGCCGACGTTATCATCCCAGCAGTAAAGCCAGGTCTGATCAAAACCGAAGATCTGTACAGTGGCATGTTCGTTCAGGACGCCTTTCGGCTCACTTTCACGATCCGGCTGGCTGCGCATGGACAGGCCTGTTTTGGTAATTCCGGTATAGAGAATGGTCGGAATGCCATTGACGGCATTCTGCATGAAAACCTGCATGCAGATATCGCTGCCATAGTCTTCTGCCGATCCGACAGCAAGGACGGCGAGGGTGCAGAGCAGGAATAGAAAAGCGATTAGTCGTTTCACGATCGTACCTCCAGGGTGTTGTGCAGGAAAAGAGCGGCATTTCCTTCGAAAGTATTGTTCATGCTTTGTTGCGTCAGATCGGTATTATAGGACGCTTTCGTCAAATTGGCAAGAGGGACCGTGCGGAACGTAAGATGACTTCCGGCGTATCCCGGGCAGAACTCCGCGCAGATGCGTTGTACTGCCTGAATGCGGGACGGATCTCTACAGGGAGTTCCGGACGAGCTCAATGAAATCCCGGGCTGAGGCAGAAACATAGCTGCCTTTTCGGGTGGCGGCGACAAACCGGCAACGGGTTTGAGGGGAGTCGATGCTGTAACAGTCCAGCGAAGCGAATTCCGGGGAATGCATGAGATGTGAATCAAGCAGGAGGGAAATGCCATATCCGGCTGAAACCAGACCGATAATGGCCGACATGCTGGAGGTACAGAGGGTATTTTCTAGGGTGATGCCGGCACTGTCAAGAAGACGGTCGACAATCTGGCGGGTGCGCTGCGTGGGATGCATCAGGAGAACCCGTTCCCCGGCGAGGCAGGAGAGACTGAGACAGGGATACGTCTCTCCGGGGATTATCTGCGCTTTTGCCCGGATGGGATGAGCGTGACAGGTGCAGATGAGGAGTTGCTCCTCCGAGAGCGGATGATAATCAATCTGTTCATGTGTATCTGTCTGCGTGTAAAAGGCGACATCCGTTTCTCCGGAGAGGAGGCGCTGATCATTTTCCGTTGAGTTGCCTTCCTGAATATTGACCTTGATGTTGGGATGGAACCGCTCAAACTGCGGCAGAACATGGGGAAGAAGAGCGGAACAGCGCATACTGGCAAAGGCAACGTTCAGGACCCCTTCATCATGCCGGAGAATGTCCCGCATCTCGGTATCCAGATCCTCTTTCAGCAGGAGGATCTGCTCGGCCTTTTCGATGTAACGCTGGCCGGCGTAGGTCGGAACATACTTTCTCCCCAGACGGTTAAAAAGACGAAGCCCCAGATCCTTCTCAAGTCCGGAAAGGAATTTGCTGAGCGTGGGCTGTCCGACGAAGAGTGCATCAGCCGCCCGGGTGATATTCTGGTATTTTGCAATGGCAAGTACATAGTTCAGCTCACGAAAATCCATGAGGGCATCTCCTTTTTGGGCATCAATGTTGGTCACTCGCCGGAGCGGCTTTTGTCCTGGCCCAAATTTGTCTGACTGTCGCTGCGCGACAGGGCCTTTCCTTTGCAGGCCTCACTGTTGGACATTTGCCGGAGTGAGTAGAGCATGAGGTCTGGATTTGCCTGACTGTCGCTGCGCGACAGGGCCAATTCTCGGCAGGCATCATTGTCCTGCTGTTGCAGCAAATGTCTGAGATACTATTCTACCAATGAATGATAATTATGAAAAGTATGAATTTCTGTTTTAGATTGAATTCTGGTACGATTCTTCCGTTTAATCATGAAGGAGGATACGGTTCATGAAAAAATTGTTGGTTGTGTTACTTGTCCTGGTGCTGGGATGTGCCGGCGCATGGGCGGATGGTGAAAAGGTGACCGCAACCGGCCGCGGACAGGGAATCAACGGCGACGTAGTTGTCAAGGTTGAGGCGGATGCGGAAAAGATCTATTCCGTCGAGGTGGTTGAGCAGAACGAGACGCCCGGACTCGGCACTGTTGCGGCAGAGAAGATCCCGGAGGCGATTGAGGAGACAAACAGTCTGCTGGTAGACAGCGTTTCCGGTGCGACGGTTACGAGTGTCGCAATTACCACAGCGGTGCGTGAGGCACTGACGGAGGCAGGACTTGATCCGGCTAAATTTGAAAAGGCAGTGGAGAAGCCGGAATCAGGAGAGAAAACCGAGGTCGAACTGACCTGTGATGTGGTCATTGTGGGTGCCGGCGGTGCCGGACTGACGGCGGCCGTTCGTGCGAATCAGGCCGGTGCAAAGGTTCTTGTCCTTGAGAAAATGCAGATGGTCGGCGGAAACAGCCTGAAGGCATCCGGCGGGATGAACTGTGCCGGAACGAAATTCCAGGAAGCACAGGGGATCACGGACAGCGGCGTGGAAGCCTTTATCGAGGATACGATGAACGGCGGCCATCAGCTCAATGATCCGGCTCTGGTCAGGACCATGGCGGAAAACAGCGCGGATGCGGTTGAATGGCTTGCCTCCATCGGGGCGCCGCTGCCGAAAGTGGCGGCGACGGGCGGAACGACGCATAAGTATCTGCATTCCCCGGAGGACGGAAGTCCGGTGGGTGCCTATCTGGTGGCCAAGCTCAATGAACAGGCAGAAAAACTGGGAATCGAGATCATGCTCAACACAAAGGCCACAGAGATTCTCATGGAAAACGGAGCCGCAGCGGGTGTAAAGGCGGAAAGCGATGAGCATCTTTACACGGTAAAGGCAAAAGCGGTGATTCTGGCGACCGGCGGATTCGGATCCAATTTTGAAATGATGACCGCTTATGATCCGAGTCTTGCCAACGCGGTGACCACGAATCATCCGGGCGCAACCGGAGATGGCATTCAGATGGCAGAGGCTGTCGGTGCGGCAACAGTGGACATGGAGCAGATTCAGCTGCATCCCACGGTCTATCAGGCAACCTCCATGCTGGTATCTGAGAAAATGCGCAGCCTCGGTGCGATTCTGGTCAACCAGGAAGGAAAGCGCTTTACCAACGATCTCGCAACGAGAGATGCCGTGTCAGCGGCGGAACTCCAGCAGACCGGCGGATATGCCTATATCATCTTTGATCAGAACCTGGTGGATCACAATAAATCTGCTGCTGAGTACATTGCCAAGGGCATGGCGGCAACAGGGGACACTTACGAGGAACTGGCGAAAAACATGGGACTTGCCGGCGACGCGGTTGCGGCTTTTGTGGAAACCATGAATACATGGAACAAGGCTGTTGCGGACGGAAAAGATGAGGAGTTCGGACGGAACAACGGAATGGACGATGACCTCAGCACGGCGCCTTTCTATGCGATTCAGATTGCCCCGGGTATCCATCATACCATGGGCGGCATCAAGATCAATCCGGATACGGAGGTCATCAGCACACAGGGCAATCCGATCCCCGGACTCTATGCGGCGGGCGAAACCACCGGCGGTGTCCATGGCGGAAACCGGATTGGCGGAAATGCAGTATGTGACTTTGTTGTTTTCGGCCGCATTGCAGGCGAAAAAGCGGCAGAATATGCAGCAGCTCATTGAGTCCCTGCTCAAGCCTTATTTCTTAAGACGATGAGTCAGCGATTACGGCAGCAGAAAACAGAAAAAGGCCAGTCGGGCAAAGTGCCTGACTGGCCTTTTTTTGCTTCAGGATGGTCAATAAGTGGCAAAGAGCAGCCCATACCGGAAAAGGCTGAGAGATTTCTCCTGTGTGAGAGTCAGAATCCCGGAAGGACAGTTTCAGGTGCCATATGCTTTTTCGCTGCCAGTATGACAGCCCGGATGAATGGCTCGATCAGTTCAACACCTTCAGCATTTATCAGATCCTCCCGGAGCTGATCGATCTGTGGGGTTTGAATATTAAGACCACGGTGCCTACGGGAAAAAACTGAGGAAGACAAAGCGGCCAATGACAACCGCTCTGTGCATGCTCAGATGCGTGGAACTGGGACTGAATATAGGTGATCTCGACCTGCTGACGATAGGCTCCGTGAACGACATGTTCAACGAGAAGAGACGCGATTCCCTTGAGTGGCGGGAGGAAGTGTCTCAGGGTGATATGATAAGTTCTGATAAGAAAAATCCCTCTCAGCCAATATGACTGGGAGGGATACGTTCTCAGAGGGCAACAGCATGCGCTGTGTGGGTAGCATCGTTTTTTGTCAGGTGGTAGAGGCAATACTGCGAGTTGCAGAGTGCCGTTTTTTATAGCGTTACGATGCGGCAAGAATGTATCTTAGTGAGACCGGGCGCATCCCTGTGAATTCATTGCGAATGAGAGGTGAGCGCCCTTTTTATTCCTTCAAAACAGGACATACGGTTCAGGTTATCTCAACCTTGCCATGCAGTTTTGGTGTAAATGACAAAACTGCAAATGAAACCGGAAAGGTTTTTACGCATCCTGATACAAAGCGAAACTTGACATTTGTCATTTTGCTATGTTACCATTCAGGAACAAGTGGTAGAGGCGACATCGTACCAACAATAAGGACGGAAACAGCAGAGATGGACAAAACGGAAAGACGGATTCTCACCGTTCTGGATCAGAACAGGGAGCGTATTCTTGCATTCGGACGGGATATGTATCATCATGCGGAGCTTGGATACAAAGAGGTTCGGACATCCGGACGATTCCTTGAACAAATGAAAGCTCTGGGTCTGGAGACAAAATCCGGGGTGGCCCTGACAGGGGTCAAGGCCTATCTGTATGCGAGGCATCCCGGTCCCTGTCTTGCTTTGCTGGGGGAGATGGATGGACTGCCTGTGCCGGATCATCCCTGTGCAAACCCTGAGACCGGTGCTGCGCATGCCTGTGGTCATCACTGTCAGCTTACAGGTGTCGTCGGGGCTGCAACAGCCCTTTCAGATCCGGAAGTGGCGGATGCGCTGAGCGGCTCGGTGGTCTTTTTTGGGGTGCCGGCTGAAGAATATGTGGATCATTCATATCGGGATCAGCTGATCCGGGAAGGCAGGATTGCCTATCTGGGCGGGAAATGCGAACTGATTCGGATTGGTGCATTTGATGACGTAGACCTGTGCATGGCACATCATACGGCAAATGAAATCTCCTTTGGAAGCAGCAGCGCAAACGGGTTTTTCAGGAAAAAGGCATTTTTTTACGGGCGGGCCGCTCATGCGGCTGCCGCGCCGGAGAATGGAATCAATGCTCTGTCCGCGGCAAGCCTGGCATTGCAGGCGATCGGGATGAACCGTGAAACTTTTGCAGAAAGAGACGGAATCCGCGTCAATGCCGTTCTGACTGAAGGCGGGACGGCGCCTGGAATCATCCCGGAACTGGCCTGTATTGAAGCAATGGTTCGCGGAAAAACGCTGAGCGCGATAGAAGACGCCTCAGCAACGGTGGATCGCTGCTTAAAGGCCGGAGCGCTTGCCATGGGCGCAAAAATCAGGATCGAAACGAGAGTAGGGAATCTTCCGGAAAAAGCAGCCGCTGCGCCCCGGGAACTGGTGGATATGGCACGGGAGGTTCTGCCGGGTGGGATGTACGGGATGACCCCTGGACGCATCACATCTATGGATCCTCGGACCTGGGCGATTTGCGGGCGGTTTTGCCGGTGATTCAGTTTCATACAGGAGGAATAACCGGACGCCTGCACCAGCTGGATTTTGATGTCGCCGACGAGGAAGAGGCGTATATGACGACAGCGCGGCTGTTTGCGCTCAGTACCTATCGGCTTTTGCGCGACGGGGCAAAGCTCGCAAAAGAGCAGATTCAGGCTTTTCAGCCGGCGTTTTCCAGAGAGGAATACGTTGCCTATATTGACCGCATCCAGTCGGATGCTGAGACAACGTATGAGGAAAGCTGATCTGTTTTCGTGAGTTAACTGCAGGGACGGTCAGGCCGCTCCCGCTGAGGAGCGGGAGGAATATGGTCCTTTGAGGCCATACATGTTGAAGGGACTCTGCCCTGCCGCGACAGAGGATCAATACGAAGCTGCTCTGGCAACAGACCGGCATGGGGGAGGAGGTTGCGCCGTCTGATCAAGAAGAAAAAGGCACTGACGAAAAAGAACGCAGGGATGCGGAGAAAGCACCGGCATATGACCATGGAAGATCTGGAGCTGACCCTGCTGAGCCTTCCGTCTGTTGCGTGGTTTATTGCCTTCTGTTACGTGCCGATGTTCGGAATTGTATTCGCGTTCAAGAATTACAAGGTGAAAGCCGGCAAGGGCTTTCTCTACAGCCTGTTCGTGCATTCGAAATGGGTCGGATTCAAGAACTTTGAATTCCTTTTCCGCTCCCCGGATCTGGGAAATATTTTCCGCAATACCCTGGGGTATAATGTGGCATTCCTGCTCATTGGCGTGACGCTGCCGGTGGCACTGGCGATTATGATTTCACATCTGTATTCCGTCAGGCTGGCCAGGGCCTGTCAGACGGCGGTATTCCTGCCGCATTTTCTGAGCTGGGTGGTGGTGAGCTATTTTGTCTTTGCCTTTCTGTCCACGGACAAAGGGCTGATCAATTCCATGATTCAGGCCTTTGGCGGCAAACGGGTCCTGTGGTATCAGAATAAGGATCCATGGCCTTATCTGCTGGTGTTTGTCAACACCTGGAAAACCTTCGGTTACTCCATGGTCGTTTATCTGGCAACGATTACCGGGATTGACGAAAGCCTGTATGAAAGCGCGGTCATCGACGGGGCCACCAAATGGCAGCAGACCTGGGGGATCACCATTCCGCTGCTGCGGCCTATCATCAGCATCATGTTTATCATGAACATCGGCAGTATTTTCTCGACGGAGTTCGGGCTGTTCTTCCATGTCACGCGGGATTCCAACTCGCTGATTGACGTGACGCAGACGCTTGATGTATTCGTCTACAAGGCGCTGATGCAGAACAATAATTACAACTATTCCTCCGCGGTATCGCTGATGCAGAGCGTTCTTGGATGCATCCTGCTGCTGATTGCCAACCGCGTGGTGAAGCGCATTGATCCCGAAAGCGGACTGTTTTGAAAAAGAGGGGGAAGGGAGTGAGATGAACATGCCCCGGAAAAACGGGAAAAGGGCTCCCGGCCAGGGAGGATTCAACCGGATCAGGCCATTGACCAATGTCCTGTATTCGGCACTGTTTATTCTTCTGGCGCTGCTGTGCGTGCTGCCGGTGGTTTTCGTGTTCATTATCTCCATCTCCTCTGAGGCATCGATTGCGGCGAAAGGGTACAGCTTCTTTCCGAAGGAACTGTCGCTGGCTTCATATCAATATCTGTGGACTTCCAGGGACTATATCGGACGCGCATTCCTGAACTCCATCGGCATCACGCTTGTGGGCACGGTGATCGGCCTGATTCTTACCTCCACGCTGGGGTACTGCCTGAGCCGCCCAAAGTATCGGCTTCGGGGTGTATACACCATGATGCTGCTGATCCCGATGCTGTTTTCCGGGGGACTGGTGGCAACGTACATGATCAATACGCAGGTGTATCACCTGAAAAACACCTACTGGAGCATGATTCTGCCCGGTGCCTGTTCCACCTTTTACGTCATCGTGATGCGGACCTTTTTTCAGACAACCGTTCCGGAAAGCATCATTGAATCCGGCAAGATCGACGGAGCCAGCCAGCTGCGCATCCTGGTCCAGCTGGTGCTGCCCGTTTCGCTGCCGGTACTGGCCACCGTCGGCCTGTTCCTGACCTTCAACTACTGGAATGCCTGGTACAGCGCGATGCTGTATCTGGACAGCAACCACCGGAATCTCTATCCGCTGCAGTACGTGCTGATTTCGATTGAAAAGAATATCTCCTTCATGGCGCAGAATGAGGATTTTTTCCGTGAGGAGTCCCTGCGCAACGTGCCCTCTGAGACCATGCGCATGGCCATCGTCATGGTGGTCGTGATTCCGATTGCCTGTTCCTACCCGTTCTTCCAGCGGTACTTTGTGGGCGGGCTGACCATCGGTGCCGTCAAGGGCTGAGCAGGGAAACAAAAAGCAGAAACACACGGCAGGCGCCGTTTTGTTGGATAAAGAGCAGCCGTGTCAGGCAAGACAGATTTAATCCATGCCCGGACAGTGCTGCTCCGTCAGATGATGAATGTGAAGAGGAGGTCTCCTGAATGAACAAGATGTTGTCTCTGTTGCTGGCGCTGTGCCTGATCCTTTCCCTGAGCCTGGTCACTGCGGGCGCTGAGGAACCTGCCAGAAAGATCATCTGGTGGGTTTACGGCGATGCGCCTGTGGATACGGCGCTGGTGGTCGAAGCAGCCAATGCCTACTCAAAGGAAAAGATCGGCGTGGAGGTTGAACTGCTTTTCAAGACAGATGAACAGTTCAACACCGACATGAGCACGGATACCTACTTTGACATGACCTTTACCAGCGACTGGTGCAACAGCTTTGCTGACAATGCCTATAACGAGCGGTTTTACGACATTACCGATCTGGTGAAAACCGAGACGCCTGCTCTGTATGCCGCCATCGACGAGGTGTACTGGAACGTTGCCGGTTCCATCAACGGCGTCATTTATGCCGTGCCCACGCTGAAGGACATGGCCAGCGAGCAGTTCTTCCGCTTCGACAAGGACCGCTACGAGGCGATCGGCATCGAAATCCCGGAGAAGATGACGTTTGCGGATCTGGAGCCCATGCTCAAAGCGTACAAGGACAGGTATGACGATGTCTATCCGCTGATGCTGGGGAAAAACGGCCTGACGGGCATGACCAATTCCGCTCAGTGGATCGCCGGCTCGTTCCTCTGCTCTCCCTACCATCTGGCGGGCACCGAACGGGAAAACAAAATCATTCCCTTCTGGGAGGATGAGGTGCTGATGGAACGGTATCGTCTGCTGCACAAGTGGTACACAATGGAATACATCAATCCTGACGCGGCCACCATTGAAACCATCGGGTCGGATATCCGCGCGGGCGTTCGTTCCGGTTCTGCCTGGAAGGGCTATTACACCGGCTTCTCCGCCTGGGCCGGCATCAACGTGGACAGCGCCAGCTATTCCGGACCATTCCTGTCTACGGCCACCATGCGCGGCGCCATGAACGCCATCAACGCGGCAGCCACGGAGGAACAGGCCGTTGCGTGCCTTAAGTATCTGGAACTGCTGAACACCGACCGTACCTTCCGCGACATTCTGCGGTTTGGCGTAGAGGGGGTACACTTCAATTATGTGACCAACGAACAGGGCATCCGGGTGGCGGAACGCACCGAACAGGGAAACAACAACTGGTCCATGGACGGATACGTGACCGGTTCCGTGGTCAACGCATCCTGCACGAGTGAATCCTACTATGACTGGAATGAAATCTTTGAGGGATACAAGGAGGCCGTTGTGTCCACACTGGGGGCGTTCAGCTTTGACCGGGCGGATGTTGAGGCGGAATGTGCGGCCTGCAACGCCGTAATGGCCAAGTACACGTCGGAAATTCTGACCGGCACGCTGGACATTGATGCCATGCTGCCGACGATTCAGAAGGAACTGAAAGCCGCCGGCATTGAGGCGGTGCAGGCAGAGGCCCAGCGGCAGCTGGATGACTATCTGGCGGGGCAGAAGTAAAGAACGGACGGTTTATTGGAGGCGGAGAGAAATCTCCACCCCCTTTTTCCTGAATCGGGCCTGCAAAGGACCGGATAAATCATCCGATGTTGAAAGTGAAAACAAATCAGCAGAAGCAGGGAATGCAAAGTGAACATTCACGGATACTTAACGGCGGCGGAAATTGATCGGAGCGTCACTTCCGCGGTTCATTTTCTGGAGCAGAAGGGTGCCGGGGAAAAAGATATCCTGGCTTTTCGTCTGACACTGGAGGAGGTGCTCCTGGTTTATCAGGAGCATCTGGGAGAAGGGGTTCAGTTTGATCTGTCTCTTTGGCAGCATTTCACCAAAGTGCTGCTGAAACTGGTCATCCGGGGCTCACGTCTTGATGTGTGGGAAGCGGATAGTGTGATCCTGACGGGCGGGCTTCGGTTCGCCGGGCTGGTTCATCACTGGGAATACGCAGGCGGATGCAACCGTGTCACCCTGACTGTTCCGCTTTATAATACCCCTCTGCAGAATATGCAGTTTGCCTGGAAATATACGATTCCTCATCGGAAACATTTCTTTTTTGCCCTAGCCTGTCAGTGGATCAATATCGCGCTGAATATTGTGCTGCCCATCCTGAGTGCCAGGCTGATTGTGGCCTATACCGAATCTGCGCTCCAGCAGGTGATCCTGACCGCCGTCATGCTCCTGGGCATTCAGTTCCTGAACAATGTGAGTCTTTTCATATGCAATACCCAGTATAACCATGTCTATACGCGTGTTTTGTCGGATCTGGAAGGGGATCTGGCCAAAAGTGCACTGCAGATCCGAAATTCCTGCATGGAGCAAAAAGGGGCCGGTCTGTTTATCCAGCGCCTGACAGTCGATACGACAACCCTGGCCACGGGATTTAATACCATCGCGGACCAGATTTCCACGATGTTCAAGTACATTGGCGTTCTGATTGCGCTTTTGCTGGTCAGCCCGCCGGTTTTTCTGGTGGCCTTTCTTCTGCTGGCTACACAGATTGCCGCTGAGATGATCCGGACAAGACGGATGCTGGGGGATGACCGGATCTATCGCAAGGCCAATGAACGTTTCTCAGGCTTCATTTCCGAAATGGTGCACGGCGCATCCGACATCAAGGTTCTTAACGGCGAGGAGGCCTTCCGGACAGAGATTCAGAAGCGGATTAATCACGCCAACGACAGCTATATGCATATGCTTTTTCGAAGCTGGAAATACAAGCTGGTTCGCTGGGGGATCGGAGATTTTGGGAAAACGATCTATGTCTGTCTGCTGGGTGTGCTCATCGCGTATCAGGGGATGGCACCGGCCATCGCCATCGTGCTGTACAACTATTATTCGGAACTTGGCGGCGCGGCAGTCATGCTCGTGGGGCAGACGCTGGAGTTCATCAAAAGCTTCAATCTGTCGGTTGAACGGATCTGTGCGCTTTTGAACAGCCCTGAATTTCCAAAGGAAACGTTTGGAACGGTCAGCCTTGGAAAAATGCGGGGCGAGATTTCCTTTGATCATGTCAGCTTTCGCTATGAATCTGCTGATTTCCGCCGTCCTTCCAGGCTGGTCATCCGGGACATGTCTTTCACGATTCCGGCGGGTTCCGTCGTGGCACTGGTGGGAAAGAGCGGATGCGGCAAATCCACGGTTTTCCGCCTGATTGCAAAACTGCTGGAGGCCAGTGCCGGAACCGTCCGGCTGGATGGCAGGGATATCCTTACGCTGGACAGGAAATCCATTCGGGACAACCTGACGGTGGTCTCGCAGCATCCTTATCTGTTCCATATGTCCATCCGGGAGAATCTGCGTCTGGTGAAGCCGGACATGACGGAGGAGGAAATGAAAAAAGCCTGCACACTGGCCTGTATGGATGAGGAGATTGAACGTATGCCGGAGGGCTATGATACGCTGATCGGGGAAGGCGGCGTGAATCTTTCCGGCGGTCAGTGCCAGCGCCTGGCCATTGCCAGAAGCCTCCTGAAAGACTGTCGCGTGCTTCTCTTTGATGAGGCGACCTCGGTGCTTGACAATATCACGCAGGCCAGAGTTCAAAGTGCGCTTGAAAATATCCGCGGAGACCGGACCATCGTCATGATTGCTCATCGCCTCTCCACGGTCATTAACGCGGACTGTATCTATTTCATGGAGGATGGACGGATTCTGGATCAGGGAACGCATCAGGAGCTGATCAGCCGCTGCGCAAATTACCGTGCGCTGTATGAGGCAGAGTCAAATCTGGACAGAGCATTTTCAGATCAGGACGAAGAGGGAAAAATCCTATGAAGGCATGGATCAACGCGGACAACGGCAGTGATGATATGAAACTGGCGCTGTCGAATGTGCTCACAAGGCGAGGCTGGGAGGTTCACATTGGTGAAACCGGCAGCAATGTCCATTATCGGGATTATTTTAATGTAACGGAAGACTTCGATGTCTGCATCACCATCTATAACGGGTTCTGTGCAGGCACGGTCCGGGAGGCCTATGGCCCGGAGATTCAGGCGGAACTCCAAAGAAAAGGGGTTCGCCTGGTGATTGCCTGGGACAGCCGGGAATGGCTGCAGAAAATGCGGCCTTACCGGTACGGAAACTTCCGCGGCTATCATGCCCGCCGTGCCTGGGATGACAATTTCAGCAGCGATGATCCTTCCATCCCGGATGTGTGGGGATTTCTGCGTGAACATCAGGCCGTATACTGCGTCGGGCCTGACGCGGAGCTGATGGCGGATCAGCTTGAAGCCGGGGGATACTTTGACTGGGAAACCGCGAATGCCCCCCGGGCCTTTTCCCGCGACATTGATTATTACTGGCTGAAGTATACGATGGAACGGGGCATAAATGAGGGGGCGAAAATCCTTCTGGCAGGCCATTCCCTTGCCCGCTTTGGCGTAAATGAGACCGGCATTCCCGGTATGATCAATCTGGCCTTTTTATCCCAGGACTATTATTATTCCTCCCTGATCATCCGGTCTGCGATTCAGAAAATGCCGTCGCTTGAGACGGTGATTCTGGGCGTGTCCCACATTTCTCCTTTTATGGATCTGTCCAGAAGCCAGAACCCGAATGAGCTGGCCAGGATCACCCGGGGGTATGGGAGGTACTTTGGAGATGTTCATCACATGGATTCAGCCATGGCCGCTGCAGAACCCGACCGCGTTATCTGGGATGACCGGGTGATGTCCGAACTGTATGAGGCACGGAAAGCCGACTATTTTTATGGAGAGAGAAGCCGCCGGAGCCTTTCAGACTTTGACTGGTCAGCCATGTCAGAGGAAGCGCGTTTTGAGGCGGCAAGGCGTCGCACGGATTTTCATAACCGTCTGCTGAAGCACCGGGAGACGTATGAGGAAAACATCATCATTCTGTCCGGAATGGAGGAAATGTGCAGGGACAATGGCGTGGCGTTTCGGATGGTGGTTTTCCCCTCCAACCGGTATTACCGTCATTTTCTTAATCCGCGTCTGGGGGAGGCGTTTGAGGAACAGCAGCGGCGCAGCCTTTCAAAGAACACGGCTATCCTGGATTTGGTCGAGGATGAGCGCTTTGACAGCATTCTTGACTTTGTGGATCCGGACCATTTAAATGATGTGGGCGCCGACAAAATGACCGGGATCCTGAGACAATGGCTGGAGGTATCATAAATGCTTGGAATCTGGTTCAACCATGGGGATGACTACGCCCGGAGGCGGCCACATGATCAGCTGGAAATTCTGAAACGCTTTGGCGTCACGGATTTTTATATCCTGATGAAGGGGACGCGGATAAATGTATGGGATGTCCCGGAGCTCCGTGAACGGTTGGACCTCATCTGCCGCCAGGCACGAAATCTGCAGATCCGGACCCATGGCGTGTTCATCTGCAGCGAGGCCGTTGACCGGCTTCGGGAGCATCCGGAGGAAGGGGACATTTTGCGCAGCGGCGCACGGTCTGACACCCGGATCAGCCATGTGAACCGGGCGTATCAGCAGTGGCTGCTTGAGGCCATGCGGGATGCGTACAGGACATTTTCCCTTGATGGCATCCAGCTGGACTTTCTGCGGTACGGAACCATCGGGTACGGGTGGAGTCCCGAAGAGGAGGCGGTTTATGCGTCCTTTGGCGTCGATGTGACGGTCCTGAGGCAGGAAATTGCCTCCCTGTATAACCCGGAAAAGCCGTATGAAAGTCTCATGCCGCTGTTTTCCCGCCTGGAAGCGGGGGATCCGATGCTGAACGCCTTCGTGCTGGCGAGACGCTCGGTGATCCGCGGCTGGCTGAAAACCGTTTCGGAAAATCTCCGTCAGGAACTTCCCGGGGTGGAACTGTCCGTGGCGATGATGCCGGAGGGGCTGGAAAAGGGACGTGAAGTGGGTGAACTGCATTACGCACAGAATTATCAGGATTTTCTGCCCTTCGCGGATCATCTGTTTCCCATGGCCTATACGGCCGTCTTCGGGAAGGGGTCGGACTGGGTCGGCGCGATTGGCCGGCGCGCAGCGGCAGAGGTTCCCGGCGCGGTCATCGGTCTTGAGTGTACAGAGCCAAACACCGCCCTCCAGATCCGGGATACCCTGCAGGCCATTTCCGGTCTTAAACTGGATGGAATCTGTCTCTTTCGTTATGGCAGACTGATTCTGGCCGTACGGGACGGAGAGGACACGATTCTTTATAATTCCTATGCGGGAACGGTTAACCGCCTGATTCTTGTCCGGGGAACCCTGGAAGAGGAAAGAACGTGCAGGCTTGAGGAGGCCGCGGTCATGCGCGTCACGGGTCACTGGGATCTGATCCGCGCCTTCGGCCGGTTTCAGTCATCACGGGAGAAGCACTATGAAGGGGAGCTCTGTGTGGTGGGGGACTGGCAGACGCGTTCCTGCTTTTCAGAGGACTGAACAAAAGGTTAAGGCCTGAAAAAGGGGGCATCGGTTCAGCCGATGGCCTTTTCCTTTTTGCCTGCTGGTATGCCCCTTTCGGAAGGCGTTCTTTCCTGAGAAGAGGAAATGAAAAAATATTGTTGAGAATTACCATGAAATCATGTATAATGGCACACAATGAAGTATCTGAAATGGGGTGTTCATATTGGATGACCAGGGAAAATATTCCGAGTCTCCGAAAAGAAGAAGAAGACAGGACTTGTCTGAGCCGGTAATCCAGCAGCAGGCGACGAATAACAGAGAAATTGAAGAAAGACAGGCGGCCGCCAGACGGGAAGCGTATGAGAGCCGCAATGTTCGCACGTCTTCCGTTCGCAGATTTGAGGATGACTACGATGATGACTATGAGGACAACAGACGAACGAAAAAGAAAAAGAGTCATGTTGGCCTTCTTGTCACCATTATTGTGATTCTTATTCTGCTCATCACGGCGTTTGTTCTTGGCTGGGTAGTCTTCCCGAAGCAAAGAGAGGAACTGTTGGGACGGTTCCTGCCGACCCCGACACCTACGGTAGAACCGACACCGGTTCCGACGGAGGTGCCAACGCCGACGCCGACACCTACGGCGACGCCGACGCCCACGCCGACACCGACACCGACCCCGACGCCGACGCCGTCACCTACA
>JAGAHV010000174.1:0-20051 GCA_017626895.1 Clostridia bacterium
ATACCAGACATTCCATTCATCAAAGGACAGGTTGATCTGCTTCTTCAGGTGCTTCTTGCCTTTCACGGCATCGCAGATGGAAACGACGGTGTGAATGAAGGCATCCAGGTCCATGGTCCTGGCCAGGAAGCCCGGGGTGTCCGCGGTGGGATTGCCATAATAGCGGTGCAGGGATACATAGTCGATGTTCTCATAGCACTCATCCAGCATGGTCAGTTCCCAGTCGCCAAAGGTCTTCATCTCCGAGGAAGAGGAGCCGCTGGCCACCAGTTCGATGGTCGGGTCCACCCACTTCATCATCTTGGCCGCTTCATTGGCCACACGGCCGTATTCAAAGGCGGTCTTGTGCCCCATCTGCCATGGGCCGTCCATTTCATTGCCCAGGCACCAGAGCTTGATGCCCAGCGGATCCTTTTTCCCGTTGGCAATACGCATATCGGAGAACTTGGAACCGCCCTTATGGTTGGCATATTCGACCACATCCCGGGCCTGTTCCGGTCCGCGCGTTCCAAGGTTAATGGCGTACATGACCTCCGAATTGGCCTTCTTTGCCCAGTCAGCAAATTCGTGCATCCCGACCGCGTTGCTTTCCGTCGTAAACCAGGCAAGATCCAGCCGCTTCGGCCGGCTCTCCACCGGTCCGACAGAATCTTCCCAGTTAAAACCGGAAACAAAATTGCCGCCCGGATAACGAACCACCGGAACCCCGATTTTCCGCACCAGCTCAAGGACATCTTTCCGGAATCCCTGTTCATCCGCCATGGGATGACCCGGCTCGTAGATTCCGCCGTATACTGCGCGTCCGAGATGCTCGATGAAGGAGCTGTAAATTCTCGGATCAATGGCACTGATGGCATAGTCCTTATCCAGAACCATTTTTGCCTGTTTCATAGGTTTTCTACTCCTTACATGAGCAGTGACTTAGTTCTTGGGCACCGCTGCTCATCCGGTGCACAACCTCCGGCAGTTCGACGCTGCGCGTCGGGCCCTGCTTATATGAGCAGTGATCTGGTCCTTGGGCACCGCTGCTCATCCGGTGCTCAACCTCCGGCAGTTCGACGCTGCGCGTCGAGCGTTGCTTCAGTTTTGTCCGGTTGCCCGTATGCCCCACAGTGCCTCTCCCTTTTCGGAAAGAAGCGTAAAGCACGGAACGACCGAATCCTGTACGTCATCATACCCCATCAGGGCAATTCCTGTAAATACCTGATCCTCCGTTTGAATGGTCATGACATCGCCGGTCACGGTATACCGGCCGGTCATGGCACCCGAGAGGGTTCCGTCCCCCGCAAAAACCACTGCCTCTGAGACATGTTCCATCCGGTTCACGTCAAATCCGTGGCTCAAGACCTTAAAGGTGCCGGTCATCCCGGAGGGTTTTTCCGTGACAGGCGTATACCTGACCGGGGAAATCAGGGGCCATCCCGCCTCGTTAAAATAAAGTGTCCGGGCCTGCAGAATGTACCGCTCCCCCGTCGAGGCAAAACGGGTATGGTGGAACAGAATCCACTGTCCCAAATCCTCATCGTAGAGAACGCTGTTATGTCCGGGCGACCGGATGGCATTTTCTTTCCGGCTGTTTTCCCCTTCCAGGGTCCTGAACAGGTAACCGCCCATCAGCTTCGTTCCGTACGGGGCAATGTCATCATTGTTCCAGAAATTCCCCGGCTGGCATTTGCACGCCAGCATGGACTGACCGGCCGCATCCTCAAAGGGTCCCTCCGGGGATTTGGCCCGGCAGACCCGGATATTGTACCCGTCATTGGCGTTCAGTCCGCCGTAGGAAAGGAACAGATAGTAATATTTCGTTTCCGGATTGTAGATCATGTACGGGGCTTCGATGCAGCTGTGGTTTCCGCCCAGCAGGTGAATCCCATAGGGTTCCTGACCCTCAAGAATCAGACCGGTCTCCGGATCCAGCTCCAGCAGGAAGATTCCGCCGGAATAGGAACCGTAGACCATGTAGAGCCGCTCCCCGGAGGCATCAAAGAACACGCAGGGATCAATGGCGTTGGGCAGTTTCGTCGCATCGTATCCGGGTGCGCCGCTCTTCAGGAGAATGGCCACATTCTCATAGGGTCCCTCCGGCTCATTACTCACCGCAAGGCCCAGGGCCGCCAGGGGCTTTGACCCCTCGCAGCAGCAGTAATACATGTAGTAGCGGCCATCCCGCAGCCGGATGACATCCGGCGCCCAGAAGGTGCCCGTTTCCGCGTAGGTCAGCGCCTCGCCGAACTCCCTGGCGTATTCAGGCTGCAGCGTGCACTTATCCAGCTTCGAGAACATTTTGTAGCGGATCAGGTCCTCACTTGTCGCCGCCTGCATATGGCTGCCAAAAAAGTAATACGTCCCGTCCGCCTTAATGACCGACGGGTCATGCAGGCTGACATTGTGGAATTTGACCTCTGCGGCCATGGCACTGCCGAAAAGGAGCAGTGCCAGGACCAGCAGAATCGCAAGACTGAATCGTTTCATCCTCATCAGCCCTTTACGGCACCTGCCGTCATGCCCTCAACGATGAACTTCTGCGCAAACAGATAGATCAGCAGCAGCGGGATAATGGCGAAGCAGGAACCGGTAATCATCAGGTCGTAGTTGTTGCCGTACGGCGACCAGAGGGTGTTCAGACCGATCGGGATGGTGTATTTCTTCATGTCCGAGATCACCAGCATCGGCCAGAGCAGGGCGTTCCATGCGCCCATGCCGGTCAGAACCGCCATGGAGGCATACGCCGGCTTCATGACGGGCATGATGATGCGGAAGAAGATGCCGTATTCGGTGCAGCCGTCCACGCGAGCCGCGTCCAGCATTTCATAAGGCACATTCGTCAGGAACTGACGGAAGAAGAAAACGGCGCTCATGCTGACCAGGAACGGAACCATCACGCCGGCATAGCTGTTGCGCAGGCCCATGGCGTTGACCTGGGTATACATGGGCAGCATCAGGATCTCAAGGGGCACCATCATGACCAGAAGGACGCACATGAACATGATATTCTTTCCCTTGAAATTGTACTTGGCAAAACCATAGGCAACCATGGAGGAAAGGAGCAGCGTCAGCGTTCCCTGCACAAGGACAACGCCCAGGCTGTTTCTGTACCAGATGAAATAGTCATGCGGATTATATTCCCCGTTGGCCATGATGCCGGTAAACAGATACCGCCAGGCCTTCAGGTGAAGCTGTTCAAAATTCAGGTTCAGATTAAGTCCGCTGACAAACAGTTCTGCACCACCCTTGAATGTACCCAGAACCAGCGCATACAGCGGAATCAGAATCAGGATGGACAGAATAATGAAGAACAGCGTCATCAAAACGGTTCCGATGAGATTCTTCGATTTCTTTTCGTTTTCCATACGCTCAGTCCTCCGCTTTCTTTCCGATAACACCGGTAATGCGCAGCTGAATCACGGTGATGAGCAGTGCGCCGACCAGCAGTACAAGACCGACTGCAGATGCGAATCCAAACTTGTCTACCTTCTCAAATCCATAGCGATAGAGATAGCCGACAATGGTCAGGCCGTAGTTCTTCGGAGAGTTGTTGCCGCCGAAAATCATATAGCTTTCCGTGAACATGGAAAGACCGGCATAAATGGAAATTGTCAGAACGTAAATCGTCGTGGGCTTGAGCAGCGGGAGGCAAATCTTCGTGAATTTCTGAACCGCATTGGCGCCGTCAATGTCCGCCGCCTCATACAGTTCACCGGGGATGGATTTGAGACCAGCCATGTAATAGAGCATGTTCATGCCCGTCCAGCGCCAGAAGCACAGGAGAACCATGGCGAACATGGAACCATCCGGCGTCTTCAGCCAGATAATCGGCTTCAGTCCGAAGAACTGACGCACCTGGTTCATCATGGCTCCGTCCAGTTCCGAGAACATCATGCGGAAAATGATACCGGCCACAACGACGGAACAGAGAACCGGCATGAACGCAACGGTTTTGAAAAATCCGCTGACCTTGGTCAGTTTGGACTCCGTCATATAGGCCAGGAGCATGGGAACCGGAATCAGGATCGCGCAGGTCAGAACCATGTAAATCATGGAATTCTTCACCGCGGTATAGAAGTTCTTGTTGGCAAACATATCCTGATAGTTCTTAAGTCCGATCCAGCGATTGCCGGCGCCCGTGATCTCCTGGAAGCTCATGAGGATGGTCGAAATCAGCGGATAGGTGAAAAATACCAGGAAGGTAATAATGAACGGCGCGATAAACACATACGGCGCCACCTGCTGGGAATAGAGCAGATCCCGGTTCATCGCCACAAAGCCGACAATCAGGGCCACGCCCAGCAGCATGATAATCAGCCGCTGACGGACAATCAGGAACCAGGTATTCTGAATAAAGGAATAGCTCTTCCCTTCCTCCAGCTTTCCAAAGAAGAACGGGCTCAGATCCCCGTGCGTGTCATACGCCTTATCAAAACGCACCGCTTTTCCCTGAAGCATCAGCAGTGCGATAATTCCGATAACAAGCAGTACAGCGCCAATGATCAGCAGCACAACACCGCGTCTCCCGCCGCTCGGCTTTGAGACAACAGCAGTCCCTTGCATATCGTTTCCTCCTCACCTTTGGTCATTTTGGGAGCGTCCCCGGATGCTGTCATCCGGTGTTGCCAGGCAGCGCGCCCCCGCTTCCACATACTGATTTGTTCGTTGCTGTAAAAAAGGCATGGGAGCCTTGGGCTCCCATGCCTAGAAGCATTATCAGAACAGATCGCTGTCGATGGATTCCTGAGCGGTCTCAAGAGCTTCGGCAGTATCTACGCCGTCAACATAGACCTCATTCCAGAGGGTGGATCCGAGATAGCTGTTGATGGTCGGGCTGATAGAGGTGGATACGATGAATCCAATCTCGTCCTTCATGGGCAGGAGAGCATCGATCGGATAGCCGATGAAGTACTGATTGAACTTGTTGTCATCGGTCTTCATGATGGCATCGTCATCCCAGATAGAGGTGTTGCAGGGATCGAATCCGAGGACGGACCAGATCTGAGCTTCGCCTTCCGGAGAAATCTTCGCATAGATCAGGAACTCAGAAGCGAGTTCAGGATTGGTGCCGTTCGCATACACGACGGTACCGGTTCCGCCCTGACCGATGGAGCGCTTCTGACCGACTTCGAATACCGGGCAGGGAGCGACAACATAGCGGCCCTTGCAGGACTCACCGATTTCATCGGTGAAGCGGCTCATGAACCAGAACGGCATGATGACGCTGGCGATCTTGTTGTTGGCGATATAGGCCTTGCCCTCTTCGGTATCCGGCTGGCCGCCAGGACAGGTCTGAGCAATACCGGCCTCAAGCCACTTCTTCTGGGTATCAATGATCTTGGCAACCTCAGGCGTATTGATGAACGCGCTGGTTCCATCCTGCCAGTCCTTGCCCTGCTGTGCGAGCATCAGGGAAGCGACCCACTGGGTGGAGGTCTCAACCGTGCCCATGAATGCATCCGGAACCTTCTCCTTCAGCTTCAGGCCAGCCTCATACCAGTCATCCCAGGTCTTGATGTCTTCATAGTTGACGCCGGCGGACTCGAGGAGAGCCTTGTCATAGAACGCAACCATGGCACCGACGTGCAGCGGAGCACCATAGTACTTGCCGTCCTTGGCGTAGATCTCAAGACGGGCCTTGACCAGGTCAGCCATGTACGGCTCGAGATAGGGAGTCAGGTCAACCAGCTTGTCGCTGAACGCCAGGATGTTCGGGAACTGGCCAAGCTCGACGTCGCACATATCCGGTGCGCCCTCGTCTGCCTGCAGGGCAACCTTCATCTTGTTATGCATGTCGTCATAACCGATGGTGGTTACCTCAATCTCAATCTGACGGTCCGGATGCTCGGCGTTCCAGCGCGCGGCAGCCTTCTCAAAGAATTCCTGATGCTGAGCGATGAATGTCCACATCGTCAGCTTCGTGGTGTCCGCAGCGGCACCGACCAGAGCGAGTGCGGAGAGCATGCACAGTACCAGTGCAAGAGCCAACAATTTCTTCATTTCTTTTTCCTCCTGTAAGTATAATTATTTGAAGAGCCTCTGCTCTGCAAACCGTCTTCAGCCGGGAAAAAAATGATTTCTGCCAAAAATTCCTGCGGCTTATCGTTACATTATCGTTAATGTGGTATTAGTATATAGAATTTTTGGTCGGTTTGTCAAGCCCTAATTTGACTTTTTTAAACATTTCTGCCATAATGTCAGCACTTTATACCGGTCCTGTGACCGGCCTTCAGGTGGTTGATATGATGCAGACAACAGAGAAAAAAAGGGTTACCCTGCAGGACATTGCGGCGCGAACCGGCGTGTCAGTGAATACGGTCTCCCACGCCCTCCGCAATAAAAGCGACATATCCGCGGAAACCTGCCGCAGAATCCAGGAAGCCGCCCGTGAAATGGGCTATACCGGCAATCAGATCGCCCGTTCCCTGCGTTCCGGCCGCACGCACATCATCGCGGTCATCCTTGGCGGACTCTCCAACCCGTTTTACGGCATCCTTTCCGATGCCATCCAGGACGCGGCCGCCTTCAAGCGCTATACCGTCATGGTCATGTGTTCAAGGGATGACCCGGAGCTGGAACTGCAGCTGGCCGAGGAGGCGATTGCACGCTGTGCCGACGGCGTCATCCTCTTCCCCAGTCAGGGAAGCCAGAAAACCATTGAACGCTTTCAGGAAGCGAAAATGCCCTTTGTCCTCGTTGCCCGTACCCCCGCAGAAGGAATTGCCGACGCGGTTGTCTGGGATGAGACCGGAGCGGCCTATCTGGCCACCCGCCACCTGATCGAATCCGGCCACCGCAAACTGGCCTATGTCTCCGACAATGACGTCATCTACTCCTCCGAACACCGGATGGAAGGCTTCCGGAAAGCCTGTGATGCATCCGGCATTCCGGAAAGTGACCGGTGCTATCTGAAATTCTCCGGCAGCAACGGCACCAGTGAAAACGGCAGCCAGTGGATGGAAACCCTTCAGGCCTCCCTGACCGATCTGAAGCAGAAAGGCTTTAACGGCTTGTTTGTGTTCTGTGATGTGGAAGCCTGGCATATCCTGCAGGCCCTGGACCATTCGGATCAGGTATCCCGCAGCGATTTCGGAATTGTCAGCATTGACAACCTGGAAAGTGCGCTCGCTTTTCCGGTTCCGCTGTGCAGCATCGGCTATTCTTTCAAGGAGATCGCTGACAACAGCATCCGGCTGCTTCGGAAACGCATCCACGGTGATACCAGTGCCCCGCAGAAAGTCGTTCTGCCGGTGGAGCTGGTCTGCCGGGGCAGCTGCGGCAGATCCTGAAAAAAAGACGCTTCATCATCCGATGAAGCGTCTTTTTTTGTTCAGATGGTCGTAAATGCCAACACGCCAAAAAAGAGAATCAGCGCAAGGAGCGCCGGAATGAGCAGGCGCCATTCCGCCACCAGCAGCCCGACGAATTCCCGCAGGAACGCATTGGGCCAGAAATACCATTTCGTCGGACTTCCCATCCCCTCTGCCTTCATTCCGGCATTGGCGGCCAGAATGCCGGTGCGCAGGACATGGTAATTGGTCGTCGAAAAAGCAATCCGGGCATCTTTATCGTCTCTTTGCTCAATCAGCCGGCGTGCATTCACCAGATTCTCAAAGGTGCTGACCGACTGTCCCTCCTCCAGGATCCGCTCCGCGGGAATGCCTTTTTCCTGCAGATATTCCGCCATGGCACCGGCCTCGGTGCGGCATTCATCGGCGCCCTGTCCCCCGGCCGGAACAAACACCGGCGGTTTTCCGCCGCTTCTCTCCTGCTGCGCGGCAAAGGCCAGTGCCCGGTCTACCCGGCCGCGCAAAAGCGGCAGCAGTTTCCCATCCTTTGCGATCTGGCAGCCGCATATAATCACGTAATCCTTGTCCAGACTGGGCTCATGGATAGCCGCAATGAGTGCGGCCAGGATGGTGCCAAACAGCAGCGATTCAAAGAAGACAAAACAGGTCGTATATACGCTCGTTACCGCCGAATGAATCTTGTAATCCGTCAGTGTCCCCGTGAAGAAGCGGTCATCATTCTGAAGAATGAACATCAGCCCGGCGATGATCAGCAAAAGCAGGATGATGCCCAGCAGATTCCTCAGCCGCATCCCCTCATGCCGGACCAGGGCCAGGTTGCTCAGGGCAACCGTCAGGGCCAGGGCAATCAGCGCCGGCGCGGTGCATATCAGGAAATAATAGCCGGACTGGCTGAACAGATCCCACATTCCCAGCACATCGCTTCTGGGATTCGGCAGAATCAGCAGGCAGGCAAATGCGAAAATCAGCGACATGCCGGTGACAAAGATGGTCATTCCGAACAACAGAATGGTCCGGGCGGAAAAAAACCGGTGCCGGCTCCGGCGGATGACCCATTTCCACAGACCGACACAGACCATCAGAAGAACCACAAGGCCCAGCACAGCCATCCACCGGCTTCCCTTATAGCGGGCACTGGGCCGGTCAAAAATCATGTTGTGGAGGCCGCGGACGACAATCAGGTGACTCTGTCCCTGCCCGGCCGCTTCATTGCCGATATGAACCCAGGTCCGCCCCGAATGATGGCTCTGCATTTCAATTTCAACCACCGGTCTGCCGCTCATCGGCTCCACCGTCACCGGCGTGATCCGGGCGATGGAAATGACCGAGGGATCCTCCACTGCCACCTCCGGCAGTTCATTTGTCCATTGGGTGGCATACAGTGTCAGGGTCCCGCCCATCTGAAAGGCCAGGATCAGCGACACAATGCCCAGCACCGAAAACAGCAGAATCAGCCCAACCAGCTTTTGCTCATTTGCTCTCATCTTTTCCGCCTTTCCTGCTATGGCCGCTTTCCCGATACCTGCATCAGATGGGTCAGCCGCTTTTCGCCCCACAGGAGCACCCCCGTGGACTGGGCCAGCCGCCTTGCCGACGCGGTAAAGGTGCCCGGGCACAGAACCACCGCCACATCACAGCCATAATACTGCATCCCCGCGTATGCTTCCTGTACCGCCGCATTCCCGACGCTCCCCTGGTAGTTCTTGCACTGAAAGGCATACCGCTTTCCGCCGCGGTCACAGAGGATGTCCACCCCCTGATCCCCGCTGACCGGTGTCAATTTAACATGTTTAAACCCGTTGTCCCGCAAAATATCCGCCGCATAGACCTCAAACTCCTCCCCCGTCAGGCAGAGACAGCGGGAGGCCCGGTTGGATTTCCCGGTCAGATGCCGGTAAAGGGCAGCAAACGGCAGACAGATCAGCCGCAGCAGCCGGCGCAAAAGGAACAGCAGCCCGCGCAAAAGCAGAAGCAGTCCCCGTCCGATCCCCCGGAGAATGCCGAAAAACAGGCTGCCCATGGCCCTGAAAAAGCCGTCAATCAGGTCCAGCACAGCGCCTGCCATCCGCTGCCCCAGGGAAAGCTGCCGCTTTTTTCGATTTACTGGCAAGCGTTTTTCCTCTCAATCATGACCACGGCATGCGCCGAGATCCCGAGTCCTTCCCCTTCAAATCCCAGATGCTCGGTGGTGGTCGCCTTGACGCTGATCCTCTCCCGGTCACAGCAGAGATGGCCGGCCAGCGAGGTGCGCATGTCCTCAATAAAGGGCCGCAGTTTCGGACGCTGTGCAATAATGGTCACATCCGCATTCGAAAGTGTCCATCCCGCCTCCGAAAGAATCTCACGGACCCGCTCCAGCAGCACCATGGAATCCGCGCCCCGGTACGTCTCATCCGTATCCGGAAAATGCAGGCCGATGTCCCCCAGCGCCGCGGCACCCAGCATCGCATCCATCAGGGCATGTGCCGCCACATCGGCATCACTGTGCCCCAGCAGTCCCCGCTCATAGGGCACTTTCACTCCGCACAGAATCAGGTCCCGGTCCGGTACAAGCTTATGTACATCATATCCGTGTCCGACGCGCATCTCCATTTTTTCTGTTCCTCCCGCTTTCCGTTTTCTCAGGATCTGCTCCGCCACCGGGATATCCTCCGGCGTCGTGATTTTGAGGTTCTCCGGGTCTCCCTCGCTCAGATAGACCGGCAGCCCCTCAGCTTCCATCAGCATGGCATCATCTGTCGCCGTCTGTTCCCCGGCCCTGGCCTCATGTGCCGCCCGGATCTCATCAAACCGGAAAACCTGGGGCGTCTGAGTGGTATAGAGTTCCGACCGGTCCGGCGTCTCCAGGATCAGTCCGTCCGCGCCGGCCCGTTTGATGGTATCCTTCAGCGGAACAGCCGCCACCGCGCTGCCCTTCTTTTCCGCCTGGGCAATGGCCCGCCGGACCGTCTCCGCCGTCACCAGCGGTCTGGCGCCGTCGTGAATAGCCACCAGTTCCGTTTCCTCCGGCAGTGAAAGAAGGCCGGCACGGACACTGGCCTGCCGGGTTGCCCCGCCCGGGACCAGCTGTATGTGACCATAGCCCGCCTCCCTCAGCATGTCCTGCATTTCAGCCCGGTTCTCCGCACTGCAGACAATCCGGATCTCCCCGAACAGACCGCTTTCCACAAACACACGAACCGTGTGCAGCAGGACCGGGACACCCAGGAGCGGCAGGAAAATCTTGTTCGTTTTGCTGTGCATCCGTTCGCCGCGCCCGGCTGCAACGATGATGGCCGCATTCATTCCAGTGTCTCCCCGTCCAGCACCTCATACATCAGGCTGGCTTCATTTTTCCGGACCGTTTCCGCCACATTCAGGATTTTGTATCTGGCCAGCTTGTCGCCAAACCGGATCTCCAGCACATCCCCCTCCTTCACCTCAGAGGAAGGCTTTGCCACCTTTCCGTTTATGGTCACCCGGCCGCCCTCACCCGCTTCCTTGGCCACCGTGCGGCGCTTGATAATTCTCGATACTTTCAGATATTTATCCAGTCTCATTGGATGAACTCCTCCTTCAAGAGATCAGTGATTTGTTCTGTTGGCACCGCTGTTTTCCGGTGCTCAAATTTACCAGACTGCCGCTGTGGCGGCAGGCCCACTTCTCAGATTCCCAAAATTGTCATTCCCCGTCAGCCGGGGCCTGTGCTTTTAACCCGCCTGCCAGCACAGGCAGTATACAGACAAAGGGATACACGTACCGGCCCGTCATGCAGGGTCCCAGCAGATAGGTTCCCAGCAGCAGCAGAGGCAGTACCGTCACATAGGCGGATCCCTTTTCATCCAGATACATGCGGCGCAGTGCCAGAAACAGACAAAGCCAGACCAGAACCCCCATATTGAACAGATACCCGATCGGCCACTGCATGGCTCCTTTGGCGCCAAAGCGCCAGGAAACGGCCTGTCTGGCTTTGGGGAACAGGCTCATGTCATGAATCTTTTCCCCGGTCCACCAGTCATCATAATACTCATCCGAGATCTCCGTCTGCAGATAACGGCCGGAAACCCTGTATGTCTGATACGGATACAGGAACGCATGGGTCAGGTCCAGGAACGCATCCATACACAGATCCGGGCATTTCACCAGCACAGACAGATACAGGCGGAAAAAGCCCGGCAAATCAGCCCGGATTGCCTCACCGTCTGTTTCAAACTTCACCGGATCCGAAATGGTGGCATCGTACTTTTGCCACGCCTCCCCCGGCATCAGCGCATCGATTCCCGCCTTCTGCTCCTCGCTGAGTGCCTCAGGCCGCATCAGGCGAACCCTTGCCATCTGCTGAATCGGAACGGAAAGCTTCTCCACGACGCTGCCGCTTGTCGCATTGAATCCGCCTTTCAGTCCCGCGCCGATCCCTGTGGCCAGCAGCGTCGACATGAACACCGCCAGTGCCGTCTTCCGCTTCTCCTTCCGCAGCAGGATCAGCCCGAGCACGCTCCAGGGCAGATACGCATAGACCGCATTGTTCCTCAGCAGGATACTGAACACGATGGCCAGAATCATCCGTCCGTTTTCCCGGTTGTGCACGCCAAACCGCATTTTCTGATAAATCAGGCACAGGGACAGCGCGAAGGTGCCGCTGAAAAGCGTGTCCTTGGTTGCCGTACCGGCCATCAGCATATGAAGCGGATAAAGCGCAAAAAACAGATAGGAGAAAAGCGCCGTCCGGGTGCCGCACTGTTCCCCGATGGACTGAACACATCGCACAAAGCAGCCGCTCAGCAGCAGAATCTGGATCAGTGTATAGAGGATCGCCCCCACATTCACCTGCCCGATCAGTTTTCCAAAACCGATAAAAGCACCCATGAACAGGGTATGCAGAATCGGATGGTGATCCGAATACGGACCGACAAAAAACTGCCTCAGCTGAAACGGGACATCATAGGCAAACGTGCCCGGGCACAGAATCAGGAACGCCGGCACATAACAGGCCGCAAGTCCCAAAACCAGCCATTTCCCGGATGGCAGCGGTTTTTGCATCAGTTCCATACCGCCGGGCCGGAATCGGAACAGGAAAAAAAGCGCAAGCAGCAGCGGAACCGCCAGCGCGGCACAGATGCCCAGTGTGACCGGCAGACTGAACGGTTGGCCCAGCTCATTGGGAATCCCCACGGCCAGCAGAAAAGAAAACAGAAAGGTTCCGGCCAGCAGTACAGACGGCCGCCTTTCAAACAGCTTTTTCATTCTTGTCCCCCTCGTCCCATCTGACGGTTCACTTTGATGCGTCGTCTCTGATATAAAGAAACGCTGCAAGTGCAGCGCTATTTCTCATTTTTGCCTTCACCCAGTTTTTCCATAATCGTCCGATAAATAAAGGATGCCTGTACCGGCCACCGCCTGCAAAACGCCACTGCCTGCTGTTCATCCGCCGCTGTCAGTGTCAGATTGAAGATTTCGTTTCCCGTTTCCAGCAACCGCAGCGTCACCACATAGCCGGCATCCGTATGCACCCAGTCCGCCGGCATCTGCTGCTCATCGCGGTTCTTCCGTCTCCATTTTTCCGCGTGAATGTCCACCTGGATTTTGGCGCTGGGCCAGACATCCCCTTCAAACATCTCCAGGCTTTTCTTTCCCTCATCCGTTACGCTCAGAAGTTTCCCTTCGATGCATTTCTCCTCCCGGACCATCTGCGCATCTTTCAGTTCGCCCAGGGAGACATAGAGTTGAAACTCTTCCATCAGGGAAAAAGCATCATTGAAACGTACCAGCTGTTCCTCTGTACACTTTCCGATGTGCAAAAGCGTATACAGCAGCGTCAGTTTATCCCGATGCCCTTCCCGCTGTCCTCCGCCCATGATGCTCCCCCTCTCTCTCAGGATTCAGCCGGTTCTTCCTGGATGATATATGGTTCGATTTCCTTAAGAAGATCATCACAGCTGTCGCTGTAAATTGTCATTGTAATCGGTTTGGAGAGATCGATGGAAAAAATACCGAGCAGAGACTTCGCATCCACCACATATCTGCCGGAACGCAGGTCGATGTCGTATGGATACCGGCTCACAATCGCTACAAATTTTTTAACATCATCCGTCATCATTGTCAGCCGAATATTGATTACCGTCATATGTTCTCTCCTTATCCAGGCCCACGCCTTAAACTGTAGAAAAATCACACCTCTAAACGCTGTTCCTCCAATAACAGAAACACGCCTATTATAATGAAATCGTCTCGCCTTTTCAAGTCTGCCCCCCGTCCCTTTTTTCCTGATTTCCCTGCCTGTTCACGCAGTTCATGCATGTTTCGGGCTGTTTCCCCCTCAGATTTTGCCGAAAAATGTTTTTGGAGACATCGGTTTTTTGCCTTTTCGTCGATGAAAAAGCCCGGAAGATGGTCAATGCCCATCCTCCGGACTTTCTGTTTCAATGAGGCTCCTTCGTTCCTGTTCAGCCTTACCGGTTCAGAAGTTTATCAAGCGTCACAGGATACTGTTCCACTGCGGCGCCGCTGAAAACGTCATCAAAAAGGATCCCGTTTTCATCGACAAATACCGTGGTCGGATAAAGTTTGTTGGGCAGAACCTCTTCCCGTCCCTCAAACGGCGCAATGTTCAGATAGGCAGCACCTGCCTCGGTGAGAATCTCCCGTCCCTCCGTCATCGTCTCCGCGTCCTCGGCATCGAGGCACAGACCGATGATCTGACCGCCCTTCTGCTTATATTCCTCCGCCATCTTTGCCAGGGCAGGCAGTTCCGCTTTGCAGGGATCGCACCAGGTTGCCCACATGTTAATCATCGTCACCTTATGGCCTGCAAAGATCTCCGCGCTTGAGACCGGATTTCCCGCCAGATCCGTGGTTTCAAAGACCAGCTTTGAGCCGGCCTCTGCCCGATCTGAAAGTTCTGCACCGCCGGTCAGCCGGATATGGCCTGTCCGCGTTTCATTTCCGGCCATGAGCTCCAGATATTCATCCCTGTAGTCGGAGCCGGTCTGCGGCTGTCCTGTGAAGGAAAGATACTCCTCTGCGTTAAACCAGCACAGATAATACCGCAGTCCGTCCTTTTCGCCAATCTCCCGGATGCGCATGTTCTCAACCAGAGATTTCGCGGCAGTCCCAAGCGCGTCATCCCCGCTGAAATAGGCCGGATTCGCATTTCTATCCAGCAGGATTTCCCGAAGTTCATCCGCTCCCCGTCCCCTGTTAATGCCGTAAACCTCGAAGAACGGCCATTCAACCGAACTGGTTTTCAGTTCAACCTCGCCCAGTTTTTCCATATCCCCTTCGTCATAGGCCTTAAGCTCTTCCTCCTTGAGGAGCCGGTATTCCTCCCCCGGCATGGCGACATAGGTCACCCGTGCAGTGACAAGTCCGCTGCCGGGATCGACTCCATCGTACGTGTCACTGAATGTCAAAAACCCTTTGAAGCTCTGCAGGTCCTCCGGAATTGTCATCTCAAAGCCGCATTTGGGGGCGGTCCAGACTTTCTCATCCGGTTCAACTGCAGCAAACGCGCCGCTGCAAAGAGAGACAAATACCAATGCAAGAAATAGTCTGACGATTTTCATGCGCTTTCCTTTCTGTACACAAACGGTTCGGCTTTTGATCATTCTTTTTCAGGGCTCTGTTCAAAGCACAAGTACGCTTAAACAGTCCGTGTCCTGAACGCATCACCGGTTTCACCTGTCTCAGAATCCCTGAGTACATCGATCTTCTGCTAAAGTTTAACGCGGCCGGACCGGGATGACAGCGTGTTTCTGATCATTCCCTCACAGGGGCTTCCCACCGGGTCCCCTGAATTTTTTCAACTTTTTTTAAAAAAGGGCTTGCTTTTTTCCTAAAACAGAGTTATACTACGTGACGTGTTCGGGGTCGTAGCTCAGCTGGCTAGAGCGCCACGTTGACATCGTGGAGGTCGTAGGTTCGAGCCCTATCGACCCCACCACAAGCGCTGACAGATGTCAGCGCTTTTCTTTTGCCAAATTCCGGTCATCCCATGGATGACCGTTTTTTGTGTTTTTTTAAGAATTTATGGATTTTTAGACCGATGTTTGCTATAATCCGTCCATAAAAATCTTATGCTTTATAAAAGATTCCCTTTGAGAAAATCTTCTTCGGGAGTGTTGTTGTATGCCATTCAATCTTATTGCTGCAAATCCGGTCGGCAATATGGAAATTGTTTTCCGCGTGTTCATTGCCCTTCTGATCGGCTCCATCGTCGGTCTGGAACGTGAGCGCAAAAACCGGCCTGCCGGTCTCAGAACGCATGTGCTTGTGTGCCTTGGCGCCTGTTCGATTGCATTGATCGAAAGCATGTTTTCCGCCCAGCTGGCCACACAGGGCGGAGACAGCCACATCGCCTACAACTTCGGCCGGCTGGGTGCGCAGGTAATCAGCGGCATCGGCTTTCTGAGCGCCGGCACCATTTTCACCTCTGCCAATAAAAAAATTGCCGGCCTGACCACCGCCGCTTCTCTGTGGAATTCCGCCTGTCTGGGTCTGACCTCCGGATACGGCTATTACTGGATCGCGCTGCTTGGCTGCTTTATGGTCATGATGACCCTCATGGTTCTTCAGAAAGTCCTCCCTGTCAATTCCAGCAAGCGTGTCGAGGTCCGCTTTATCCACCGCAGCGAAACCCTTGCTTTCATTAATGATGTTTTCGAAAAGCAGAACATCCAAGTCCTGGATCTGGACTTTCACGTTGAAAGCACCGGTGATCCCAAGAGCAATGATCCCAACGTCTATACCAATATCTACACGCTGCATCTTCCCAATACGATGAATTACGCGGACCTGATCAATACCCTTTCCACGTTTCAAAACATTCAGCTGGTGCGTACCACCGCTTCCTGATCAAAACAAAAAAACCAGGTACAGCCTGGTTTTTTTGTTTTGTGTACAGCTTTCACTCTTTTTGAACCATCCTGAAACAGCACAGACCATTGCGCGGAGATCCGGTCAGAAACGGATTGTTTCCGTTCCGTTCTGACCGGTCTCCCCTGCGCACTACTCGCCCACCTTAAACTCGGATGTATTCACTTTCATTCCATCCCAGTAGAGATGTATCTTGTATGTTCCCGTGGGAACCTTCTCATTCGCCCTGTAGAGATCATAGAAGAATTCAGGTCCGGTAATTTCCCACCAGAGTTCCTGATATCCGCCGCTCACCCGGTCAAAGGTGATATCTGTCGCACGCTCCACCGTCATGAAGCCATCCGGGGATTCAAACACCACGGTGACAAAGAACGTGCGCGGCTTAGCCAGCTTGGGCATCTGCATGTGGTACTTGACGCCGTAGTAAAGCGATTGATCCTTCAGTCCCTCAATGATCTTCTTGGCGGACAATGCATTCACTTTTTTCGCTTTGCCCGTACTCACGGGATACTCTCTGGTTTCCAGCTTAACCTTGACTGAGGTGTCCTTGAGAAGTCCGTCCTCAAAGGTCGGCACATCCGGGAGGGAACAGTCATTCGAGGAAAGGATGTTGAAATTCTCATCCACCAGGTACACGAAATACTTTTGTCCCGGGATCATCTGATCCGTATGAATCGCGTTGTTCTCAGGCTCAATCGCAATAACCTTCTGTTTGACATCATTTCCGCCGTCAATCATGAGAAGGAGGTATTTTGCGCCGTCATCCTCCCTGCTTTTGGTCCAGGAAATCGTGGTGACTCCCTTATCATACTCGAGCTTGTTAAACGTGTATTCAACCTCTTCTGCAAAGGCCGCAGAAACACAAAGCATCATGACAAGGAGCAGGAAAATAGCAAAGGCTTTCTTTCAATGTCATTAATTTTAGGTCGATGACCTCAGAACTTGCTTCTTAAGGGGGAATAAGGCTAAGAATACCGTAGAACATCCCAGAAAAATGGCCGACGGATAAGCAAATGTCCGATTGGCCATTTTTTTGAGCTTCAGGTTGGTAACAGGCAGTAAAGGAAGCAACTTTACTGTATAAAACTGCACTTTTTCCTCGAATGAGCGCACAATACTAAGCCACCCCTAGTGGTTTTTTTAAAAATCCCATCAATCTGTTTTTAACGGTATGTGAAAGCAGTAAACGGTATATTTCTCAGATCTCTACGAAAACTCCTGCCCTTTCTTATCGGAACTTTGTAACGGAGCATCATCTCAATCACATCGAAATTGATCGCATCAGGATTTTTCAGAAAGTCGCAAATCAAATGCGTTGCAAAGCTTCGATTGATCTGAAGTTCATGCTTCCGTTTATCGTTCTTTGAGGTCATTTCAGTTTGTTCTTCCGTATGTGTTTGTCCTTCATGCAAGAGGTGCATTTTCTCAATGCAAGTTTCAGCACACTCAGCAATTTTCATTACACAGGAAACGATATTATACATGGCGATGCGGGCAAATATTTCTTGACGGGATGAGTTGTCAAGTTTGCAATGCATCTGTGAGAGATGGTTATCCCATTTTAAAACGCGAAATGCATTTTCAATATTGCTCCATCTTAAGAAGTACAGTTTCTTGAGATCTTCGGGGGTATAAGAATCCCTGTCTAAAGTTGTAACGAGTGTTTCCCAGGCACCACTATCCAACTGAAATCGCACAATACGAAAAGACACATCAACTTCACTTTCATAGTCCCAGGTCTGAGAAGTCTTGTTCTTCCCAAACTTACTTTTGCCCGACAGATACTTTGCTTCTCCGTTCTTGAATCGAACTTTATCCTCTTTTCTCTGAGTGGTTACAACATGGATGGTTATATCTATATCAAGTTTCTCTAACGGAAGATTCTTTGTCTCATTTATCCAGCTTTCTTTGACCCGAATCAGACACTCCAGTCCTTCCTTTCTTCGGATGGTTTCTATAAGGTTGAGGCTGCCATAACCACGATCTGCCTCGAACAGCGCTGTACCCTGAACATCCATATCTCGAATCATTTCTGCCGCAGCACTATTTTCGTTTAAACGAGTAATCGCCTGAAGAATACTGGCTGTTATAAGTCCACTGCAGCCGTCACGGATACAATTCAAATGATACTGATTATAGCCTTTTTTGTCACCGTTATCGACATAAGTATCCTTATCATTGGGATTATGGGCAACGGTAATTCCGCTGCCATCAGTGGCAAATATAGATTGAAACTTCGAAGTAATGTCAGATGGAGCTTCATCATTGGGGAGACAAGAACAAATCTTCTGGCAGATTGAAGTGATTTCCTTCATTAAATATTCCACTCCATCTGCATTTAAAAGATTGCGTCGACTAACCATTGCAGGTTCAGAAGGATGAACAGGAGTCATTTTAAAATACTCATAAACCTCATGATTCATGTTATCTCCGCCCATCGTTAACAGAAAGGTAAACAAGTCAGCAAGCGATATTTTGCGATTCCGGGTGAATGCACCTTTATCAGCTATAAATTTAGCACGAAGATCCGGATTTGACAGAATATCATCTGCTATGTGTTCGATAGACCAACCAAGGAATCGGAGAATCCCATTTGAACCAAGTGCATGCAGAGCATCACGGATCTCATCCGCCTCTTTGCATGAATATGTGAATTCCTTGTTTACGGATTCGACATGTGCATTCTTCTCGCCCGTTTCTTCCAAAGAATTGTCGGATGGCGAATCGTCTTTCCAAGTGAAATCCGAATCATTCCGACAAAGTTTGCGATATAAACTTCTCCATCGAGATTTCAGACGTTCTTTCTCTTCCAGCCTCTGCTTTTGAGCCATTCTACGTAATTTGCGTTTTTGAGAACGAGATGGTTCTGCAGGCTGTTCGCCTTTGCAAAAGATATAGTTCTCATTTGGCCTCCAGTAATAACCGTGTTCAATCAGGAACATCGCTTTAACATTCTGACCAATCAGTTTTGCGAAATTCCCGATTGTTATGTCTGATGAAGCTTTTCCAGATTCACTTGAGAATGGTTTCCCTATTTTCCCAGAGGGTATTTTCGGATCAGTTCCGCTATTTGTTTGTTCAGGCTGGCGTTTGAGATATACAGGGTTTAACATAATGTTTTCCTCCTTTGTAATGCAGAACGTCCGAATAATATAACTGGTAGTCCATAGTAATTATACGCCAATTATGCATTACTGTAAAGAGGAAAATCCCTATTTTTTAAGCTTTTTCGCTAGTTTTTTTCCCATTTGCGTGATAAAGAGAATATTGCTTTTTCATCGTGTGTAATATAGAATATTGCATGTGAAGGGAGAGATGGATATTGTCATTTACCGTTTATCAAACCAACAAAAAAACAGGTGTCGTTTATGCCTATCTTCAGACGGCATTTCGTGACCCTGTTTCTAAAAGGCCGAAGAGTAAGCGAACTTATTTGGGGCGAGTTGATCCAATTACAGGAGAAATCGTGCCAAAGGAAACGGACGGTAAACGAAATCGAAGCAAGCTTGGAGAAGAAGCTGTTGAATCTGCACAATCGTCAGAAGAAAGCACTCAATCTGCTAATGAAACAATCGTTTCTCAACGTAAGTTGATAGAAAAGCTGTCAGCGGAAAATAAACGTTTACTCAAAATAATCAGCAATATTCGTGATCTAGCTAACGTACAATCGAGTATTTGACAGCACATTGGATGCAAGAAGAGCATCTGCTTTTATACAGATGCTCTCAGTCTATTTAATTTGATGTCCCTAATTTAATGACATTGGGTACTTGGCCGTCTTCTTACAAGCGAGACACCAAAGACGGATCCATTGGCTGAAGATGGTACGGAAGGCAGGAGTACTGCTGCAAACGAAGCCGATGAGACAAAAAAGAAAATCGCACAGCACGTCAGGAGTATTGTAAA
>JAGAHV010000016.1:0-9270 GCA_017626895.1 Clostridia bacterium
CAGTTTTATCCGTTTTTCGGCCTGACTCTGGAGGAAACACGGGAACTGATGGAGAGAAAAGGTTTCACCAGACCCTCTCTGTCGGAGCTGATGTTCTGGTATGACGGGTATATTCGCTCATCTGATGGTGTACATGTCTGCAATCCGGAATCAGTGTCGCGCGCACTGGGGATGAACAGTGCGGAAACTACTGGACGGGCACAGGACCGATGAATGAGGTCGCGGACATTGTCCGGAACAATGTGCAGGACCTTCGGGAAGATGTCATACGGATGACAGGCGGCGAAACGCTGTCAATTGAGCTTTCAGGTTTCAGTGCGGAGAAAGAAAACGTTTCTGCCCGGGAGGAAATCCTTTCCGCGATGGTGGGTTATGGATTTCTCAGTTATGCTGAGGGGCAGCTGTGTATACCGAACCATGAACTGCTGAAATCATTTCAAAGAGCATTGTGTTCTCAGGAACTGGGGCTCAGACAGACGCTTGCCGATTCTCAGCGTCTGCTGAATGCGACACTTCAGCAAAACGACAAAGACATTGCAGGATTCATGGAAAGCCTTCACACGGAGAAAATTCCCTTTTTTGAATACCGTGATGAAAATGTGCTTGCCTGTGTGTTGACCATGGGCTATCTTGCTGCACTGGATAAATACCGTGTGGTCCGGGAAGACAAGGCGGGAAAGGGGTATGCCGATTTTACATTTGAGCCAGGGAACAGAGGCGATGTACCGATCATTCTGGAATTTGCGTACAATCGTTCGGCGAACAATGCACTGAAAGGCATCAGGGAAAAGGACTATATTGCCCGATTCAGAGATTATCCCAGGGTTCTTCTTGTTGGAATCAATTACAGTGAGAAGACGAAGAAGCACACCTGTAAGACAGAAATGGGCAAACCTTTCGATTTTTTGCAATAAAGGACTGGATTTATCGCTTCTTGGGCAGGCTTTGGATAAGATTTGTTAATTGCTGTGCCCGGAAGGGCCGGTGGAACATGCCGGGAACAGGATGCAAAGCTCATCACGGGACAGGCTCCGGTGATGAGGTTTACATAGAAGACTTTATACACTGACAAAGTGGGAACGGAGACAAAAAATGAAAATACAGAAAGGCGCGTATACAGCTCTGGTGACACCATTCAATGCAGATGGTTCGGTGAATTTTCCGAAACTGCGTGAACTGGTTGAGTGGCAGATTCAGCAGGGGATCGATGGAATAGTGGCACTTGGGACCACGGGCGAAAGCAGCACTATGAGTCATGAGGAAGATGACGCGGTGGCTGAATGTGTGGTCGAGGTGGCAAACGGGCGGATTCCCATTATCTGCGGTGCTGGCTCCAACAGCACCCAGACACAGCTTGAGAAGACCATTCGGTACAAGAAGATTGGTGCGGATGGCGTCCTGCTGATCTCGCCTTACTATAACAAGGCAAATGAAGAGGGAATGTACCGTCATTTTGCCACTGTTGGTGATCAGGTCGACATTCCCATTGTTCTTTATAATGTTCCAGGCCGGACCGGCTGTTCCATCAGCCCGGCCTGCGTGGCCCGTCTGGCGAAACATCCCAACATTGTTGCCATCAAGGAGGCCAGCGGAAACATCAGCTATGCGGCACATGTGGCCAGGGAACTGAATGATGATTTTGCCATGTTTTCCGGAAATGACGACATGGTTCTGCCGATTCTGAGCCTGGGCGGCGCTGGAGTGATTTCGGTCCTCTCTAATATTCTGCCGGCCGAGGTTCATGCGATGACGGCCGCGTATTTTGCCGGAGATATCGCCGGGGCACGGGCAATCCAGCTGAAGTACATGGAACTGATCGATGCGCTGTTCTGCGAGGTGAACCCGATCCCTGTCAAGGAAGCCATGAATCAGATGGGAATGGAGGTCGGCGGTTACCGGCTGCCGCTGTGTGAAATCGGCCCGGCAGGCCGCGAGCGTGTGCGGAAGGCGCTGGAGGTACTTGGATGAAGGTTGCGGTAATCGGAAACGGACGGATGGGCCAGATTCTGGCAAGGCTGTGCCGGGAGGCCGGCCATGAACTTGCCGGTCTGGTAGGACCGGGGGATACGGAATCCGTTGACATGCTGGGGCCGACGGAGGCGGCGATCGATTTTTCCTATCCAGGGAATCTGGAGGCGCTGCTTGAGAAGGCCCAGCGGGAGCATTTCCCGCTGGTCATCGGAACCACCGGATACACCGGGGAACAGGTGGAATGCATTAAAAAGGCCGCACAGTCGATTCCCATTGTGTACGCCAGCAATTATTCAACGGGCGTGACGGTCATGAATCGTCTGGTTCGTGAGGCCGCCCGAGTCCTTGAGGATTTTGATGTAGAAATTGTGGAAACCCATCACCGGATGAAAGTCGATGCCCCCAGCGGAACAGCCAAAAGCCTGCTGGCCAATGTGGATCCGGAGGGCCGGCGTCCGGTGCTGGATGGCCGCAGCGGGATTGTCGGTGCCCGGGGCAATGAAATCGGCATGCATGCACTGCGTGGGGGAACGGTAGCGGGTGAACACCGGGTGCTGTTCTTCGGCGAAAAGGAAGAACTGGAAATCCGCCACCGGGCGGATGACCGGGAGATTTTTGCCCGGGGCGCCATGCGCGCGCTGGCGTTTGCGGCAAATGCAAAGCCGGGACTGTACAATATGGAGGATGTCCTGTTCGGAGGGACAGCACAGTAACACGGGCATGGACAGACCGCAGCAGCCTGACAGAGCCCGGCAGGGACTTGATTGTCGGTCAATGGCCGGCGGAGGGAAACAGATGGATGCGTATGAAATTATCCGCAAAATTGCGGAGGCAAAGAAGAAGACCCCGGTAAAGGTCTATGTGAAGGCGAAAGCGCCTGTTGAATTCCCGGGGGCACAGGTTTTTGGTGCAGGGGATCAGATTGTCATCGGGGACTGGGCGGACATTGCCCCAGTGCTTGAGGCAAACAAGGCAGAAATTGAGGACCTGTATATCGAGAATGACCGGCGCAACAGCGCTCTGCCGCTGCTGGATCTCAAGACAGTGAATGCGAGGATTGAGCCGGGTGCCATTATCCGGGACCAAGTGGAAATCGGCGACGGTGCGGTGATTATGATGGGTGCGGTGATTAATATCGGCGCATGCATCGGTGAGCAGAGCATGATTGACATGGGTGTGGTCCTTGGCGGCCGCGCGATTGTCGGAAAACATACCCATGTCGGAGCAGGTGCAGTGCTGGCCGGGGTGGTAGAGCCGCCCAGCGCGAAGCCGGTTACGGTGGGCGACGATGTGATGATCGGGGCGAACGCGGTGATTCTTGAAGGAGTCAGCGTGGGCGACCGGGCCGTCGTGGCGGCAGGTGCCGTTGTGACGGAGGATGTCCCCGCAGGGGCCGTCGTTGCCGGCGTCCCGGCCAGAATTATCAAAATGCGGGATGAAAAGACCGACCGCAAGACAGAACTGGTGGATGCGCTTCGCAGTCTGTAATTGAGAAAACGCCTGAGTCGCTCAGGCGTTTTTTATCATTCGGCTGTTCCAGGACCAGAATACTCCGGAAACGGGTTTATTGTGTAATCAGTTTAAACTGCTGCGAAACAGGAAAAAATCAATTCGCAGCACAATAAACCCTCTATAAGGTTGCTGCATGTATTAGCTGTAATCAGTTTATACTGCTGCGAAACAGGGAAAAATCAATTCACAGCACAATAAACCCGATCAGAAAGGAGGAGCATCTTGGTAGGAAGGGGAAGAGAAATCAGGGAGTTGAACCGGCTGTATAATCGAAACCATGCGGACCTGGTTGCCATTTACGGACGGCGGGGTGTTGGGAAAACGTTTCTGATTGATGAAACCTTCGGCTCGCGGATTACCTTTCGCCACGCAGGGCTTTCCTCTGCGGACCAGCAGCCGGAAGGCATGCTGAAGGCACAGCTAGAGCATTTTTACCGGTCTCTGCGGGAACAGGGAATGGAAAATCCGGGGGAGGTATCTTCCTGGATGGAGGCGTTTTATCAGTTGGAATGCTTTCTGCAACAAAAAGACAACGGAGAACGCCAGCTTGTATTTCTGGATGAAATGCCCTGGATGGATACACCACGTTCAGGTTTCATGCAAGCCTTTGAAGGATTCTGGAATAACCGGGCTTGTCATCGAAAGAACATCATGGTCATTGTCTGTGGCAGTGCCAATTCCTGGATCCTAGATAATCTGATTAACAATCATAGAGGCTTGTACAATCGTGTTACTTATGAAATAAAACTTTCGCCTCTTTCTTTACAGGAATGTGAGCAGCTGCTCAGGAAAAACGGTGCTCAGTTTTCAAGAGGGGAACTTGCACAGTGCTATATGATCTTAGGCGGAATTCCCGGCTATCTGGCCTCTGTTGACGCGGCATTCAGCCCGGCACAGAATGCAGAGCGTCTGTTTTTCGGCCGGTCTGCCAGGCATGCAGATGAATATGTGCGCCTGTTCGCTGAATGCTTTGATGATTCAGAAATGGCCGGAAACATCGTCCATTTCCTTCATACGAAAAATGCCGGATATATCCGAAAAGAAATCATTGAGAAGCTGCATCTGTCAAACGGGTCTAGAATATCGAGGTGCCTTCATGCGATGACGGACGGTGATCTGGTGATCCGATACGTGCCTTATGGAATGAGCCGGAGAGAGGTTCACTATAAACT
Source organism: Clostridia bacterium (assembly GCA_017626895.1). GTDB lineage: Bacteria > Bacillota > Clostridia > Christensenellales > Aristaeellaceae > Ventricola. The sequence continues at coordinate 4,656 of JAGAHV010000016.1, forward strand.
GACGGATCCATTTTGCCTGTTCTGGCTGTTTTTTGCAGGGAGACAAACGGAATTTACAGAGCTTTGGCAGTAGCAGGCAGCATCCCGGTCTGCAAATGTCTGGCGGGGACAGGCTTTTGAAAATCTCTGTTTCAGTCACATTCTTCAGATTAAAAGAGCGCTTGGGATTTCCGGGGTCATGACAAGTGTCTCTGCATGGTCAAAGTGTTCCGAAGATCAGGAGGGAATACAGACTGATCTCCTGCTTTTCCGGAATGATCGTGTGGTGAATCTGTGCGAAATCAGGGTTTGCGCAGATGAATTTGCAGTAGACCTCTCGTATTATCGGGAGGTGCTCGCAAGGCAGGAACGGCTGCTTGACGGCCTTTCTCCGAAATACGCCGTACACAGTACACTGATCACGCCATTCGGGTTAAAACGGAATGAATATGCCGGGGCATTTCTGAAAGCAGTTTCATTGGATGATCTGTTTGAGCAGCCGTGAATCGGGCCTGTTTTGTGATCTGGCAGGGAGTCATTAAAAACGGAAAAACGAAAAATGAACGCGCAGGACAGAAAGAATGGAAAATTAATTCAAAAATGTCAAAATTGCAGATTGACAGGCAAAACTGGTCGTGTTATCATTCCGTTTGCTGTGCAAAGACCTTTGGTCTATGTGAACTGCTAAAAAAGGAGGAGAGAACGTGGAAAAGCTGAAGAATGCTGAACGGCGCGTGGTCGGTACCAAACGGGTGCTTCGGGCAATTGACGAAGGTCGTGTGGCGGCGGCATATACGGCAGCCGATGCGGATCTCCTGCTGACCAAACGTGTGGTAGACCGCTGCTATGAGCAGAACATCCCATGCAGGCAGTCGGAGAGCATGGCAGCGCTGGGGAAAGCCTGCGGAATTGATGTGGGAACGGCGGCAGCCGCCATCCTGTACTGATTCCACGGGGATCCGGCGATTCCGGGAAACCGGAAAATGACAAAGTCAGCAAGTTTTGTTCCAAATAGATTTGACCTAGAAATTTAGGAGGTGCTTCCATGCCAACGATCAATCAGTTGATCCGCAACGGAAGAAAAGCGATCGCTGCAAAGCCGACCGCACCGATTCTGCAGAAGTGCCCGCAGAAGCGTGGTGTTTGCCTCTCTGTTAAGACGACGACACCGAAAAAGCCGAACTCCGCTCTGCGGAAGATTGCCCGTGTACGTCTGACCAACGGAATTGAAGGAACCTGTTATATCCCGGGTATCGGCCATAACCTGCAGGAGCACTCGGTTGTGCTCATCCGCGGCGGCCGTGTCCGTGACCTTCCTGGTGTCCGTTATCACATCATCCGCGGTGCCCTGGATGCTGCCGGTGTGGATAAGAGAAAACAGGCCCGCTCCAAGTACGGCGCCAAGAGACCCAAGAAGTAAATTTCCGCTTTGAAAAGCGGCGCCCTCCCAGTATCGGAGGTGTCGTCGGTCCCGGCAGGTGGCCGGTCGCGAGGCTCACAAGTGTCCGGATGTCATGGAACAGCATTCAGGACAAACTGCGGGCTGGCAGGACCGTGTGCTAGATCCACAGGGAAAATTCCCTTAGCTGAGGGGAAACGGGAACTGTGGCTGTCGGAGCCATGCTGCAATGAACCAGGCGGAAATCCGCCTTCGACAAAATAGGAGGTAAACCCATGCCAAGACGTGGTTTTATACCGAAGCGTGAGGTACTGCCGGATCCGGTATACGGCAATACCATTATCACAAAGCTGATCAACCAGGTCATGCTGGACGGCAAGCGCGGCATTGCGCAGTCTGTTTGCTATGACGCATTTGAGATGGTGAACAAGAAGACCGGCAAGGAAGCCATGGATGTGTTCAACGACGCACTGGCCAACATCCTGCCGAGCCTTGAGGTCAAGGCCCGCCGCGTCGGCGGTGCAACCTATCAGGTCCCGATCGAGATCCGTCCGGAGCGCCGTCAGACCCTGGCCCTGCGCTGGCTGGTCGAATTCTCCCGCAAGCGCGGTGAGAAGACCATGGCAGAGCGTCTCTGTGCAGAGATTATTGATGCCAGCAACAACGCCGGCGCTGCTGTACGCCGTAAGGAAGAAATGCATCGTATGGCCGAGTCCAACAAGGCTTTCGCGCATTATCGCTGGTAAGTTTCTATGCCGCAGCCTCTGGCTGCGGCTATATCGTGAAAAAGGAGAACTATCATGCCGAGAACCCATGCTTTGAACATGGTCCGCAACATTGGAATCATGGCGCATATCGACGCCGGCAAGACAACGACTACCGAGCGTATTCTGTATTATACGGGGAAAACGCACAAGATTGGCGAAGTCCATGAAGGTGCTGCGACCATGGACTGGATGGAACAGGAGCAGGAGCGTGGTATTACCATCACCTCTGCAGCCACCACCTGCTATTGGAAGGACCACCGTATTAATATTATTGACACTCCCGGACACGTTGATTTTACCGTTGAAGTCGAACGGTCTCTGCGTGTTCTTGACGGCGCTGTTGCCGTGTTTGCGGCAAAAGGTGGCGTGGAGCCCCAGTCTGAAACGGTCTGGCGTCAGGCTGAACATTATCAGGTTCCCCGTATTGCCTATGTAAATAAAATGGACATCGTCGGTGCGGATTTCTTCCATGTCATGGAGCAGATGCATGATCGTCTGCATGCCAATGCACATCCGCTTCAGCTGCCCATTGGCGCGGAGAATACATTCCGCGGCATCATTGATCTGGTCACCATGCGTGCTGAGGTCTATTATGATGACATGGGCAAGGACTACCGTGATGAAGAGATCCCGGAGGATATGAAAGAGGATGCTCAGCTTTATCACGATGAGCTGATTGAGGCTCTGGCGGATATTGATGACACCATCATGGAAAAGTTCATGGAAGGCGAGGAGCCGACCATTGAAGAGGTGAAAGCCGCCATCCGCAAGGGAACCGTTGAGTGCAAGTTCTTCGGCATGCTCTGCGGCACCTCTTACCGCAACAAGGGCGTACAGCTGCTGCTGGATGCCATCATTGATTACATGCCCTCTCCGGTTGACATTCCGCCGGTCAAGGGAATCAATCCCAAGACGGATGAGGAAATCACCCGTGAGGCAAGCGACAGCGCGCCGTTCTCTGCTCTTGCATTCAAGATCATGACGGACCCGTTTGTCGGCAAGCTGACCTTCGTGCGTGTCTACTCCGGACACATCAGCTCCGGTTCCTACGTACTCAACTCCACCAAGGAGAAGCGCGAGCGCATTGGCCGTCTCCTGCAGATGCACGCCAATGAGCGCAAGGAAATTGACGAGATCTATGCCGGCGATATCTGCGGCGTTGTCGGATTCAAGGATACGACAACCGGTGACTCGCTGTGCGATGACAAGCAGAAGATCATCCTCGAGAAGATGGAGTTCCCGGAGCCGGTTATCCAGGTCGCCATCGAGCCCAAGACCAAGGCCGGTCAGGAAAAGATGATTCTGGCCCTCATGCGTCTGGCAGAAGAGGACCCGACCTTCAAGACCTATACCAACCAGGAAACCGGCCAGACGATTATCGCCGGCATGGGCGAGCTCCATCTGGAAATCATCGTCGACCGTCTGCTGCGTGAGTTCAAGGTTGAGGCCACCGTCGGCGCGCCGCAGGTTGCCTATCGTGAGACCATCCGCAAGGCGGCCAAGGCTGAGGGACGCTATGTCCGTCAGACCGGTGGTAACGGCCAGTACGGTGACTGCTGGATTGAAATCACTCCTGCAGAGCCGGGTGCCGGCTATTCCTTCAGCAACGATACCGTCGGCGGTTCTATTCCGAAGGAATTCATCGCCCCGATCGATGCCGGTGTGCGTGAGGCTGCCAAGAATGGTCTGCTGGGCGGCTATGAAGTGGTTGACTTCCATGTATCCGTCTATGATGGTTCCTATCATGAGGTTGACTCCTCTGAGGTGGCCTTCAAGATTGCCGGCTCCATGGCCTTCAAGGCCGCGCTGGCCAAGGCGGATCCGGTACTGCTCGAGCCCATTATGAAAGTGGACGTGACGGTGCCTGAGGAGTACATGGGCGATGTTATCGGCGATCTGAATGCCCGCCGCGGCCGGATCGAGGGAATGGAGCCCAACGGCACCTCCCAGGACATTCACGCAATGGTTCCGCTCTCCGAGATGTTCGGTTATGCGACCGCTCTGCGTTCCCGTACACAGGGACGCGGCGTGTACAGCATGCAGCCTGAACACTATGAGCCGGTTCCCAAGTCTATCCAGGAGAAGGTCTGCGGTGGCAGGACCACATCCGGAAAATAATTAAACTGTGCCTTAACGGCACTGGAGGATAAAATGGCAAAACAGAAATTTGAACGTACGAAGCCGCACGTGAACATCGGAACGATCGGTCACGTTGATCACGGCAAGACGACCCTGACCGCGGCCATCACCATGGTGCTCTCCACCTTTGGTGAGGCGCAGGCCATGCGTTATGATGAAATCGACAAGGCGCCTGAAGAGAAGGCACGTGGAATCACGATCAATACCGCACACGTTGAGTATGAGACCGAGAAGCGTCACTACGCTCACGTGGACTGCCCGGGTCACGCCGACTATGTGAAGAACATGGTAACGGGTGCTGCTCAGATGGACGGTGCCATCATCGTTGTAG
>JAGAHV010000175.1:0-5852 GCA_017626895.1 Clostridia bacterium
AACTCTTCCTGAACGGAGTCACCAGTGCCATGACCAGTGCCGGAACAGTGGCCGGCATGCTGGTGGAGAGTATCCTCCGATTTGACTGGGTTCCGGCCGGGATGGAAATCGGGGCGAACCTGGTGAAGGGCATTGTCGGGGCCTTTTCGGCGCTCAAGGATGGAATGGAAGGGTTTCTCCGTGAGGTGTTCATCGGGGTCAAGGCAGCCGTCCTGTCCTGGTTCGGTATTGAGATGGATGAGATGTCCCGGGAAATGGAATCCCGGGTGTTTACCATTGACGGGAAGAAGTTTACCGGAAAGGCGCTGGCCAACCTGATAGGCTCCTCTCAGGCGACCGTGTCCGAGCAGGCCCGGGCCTGGGTGACACTGGTGCAGGCAGGTTTCGAGGAACAGGCCGGCACCCTGGATGTGGCGCCTTCGGTGCTGGTTCTGGCGGAACGCCTGGAAAAGGGCATGCTGGAGGGAAAGGACCGGGTTCAGGCAGCTGCGGCCCTGATCTTCTCCGGATTCGGACAGTCGGTCCTGAATCAGGATTTTGAGCTGTATACGGAGGCAGTGCAGCTCATGAAGGAACTGTACCGGGGCATTGACGAGGGCACGGATGTGACTCTGGAGATGTGCCGTCAGCTGGGCCTGCAGGTGCCGGCAACCATTGCCGAGGCGCTGGGCGGAGGCGACTGGAACATGTCCGGCTCCGCTGCTTCGGAAGGTCTTAACGCGGCCTTATCTGCCCTCAGTGCGGAGGCAGATGCTCTGGCGATGGGGCTTGGACGGGAAACCGGTGAAAGATATACCGCCGGTGTCAATGAGGCACTGGCTGAATCGACCCTGGATGGATCCGCCGTTGCGGAGGCCATGACCCTGGCAGCGGGTGAGGCAGCGGCGGCCGGCGGCGAAGATCTGGGCCGTCAGGTGATGGACAGTGCCGCGCAGGCAGTGGCAGAAGGAACGGAACAGCTCAGTGCAGAAACTGCCAGAGCCACGGATCCGTCTCAGTTTTCTGCCGCGGAAGCCAATGCCAAAGCGGCCGGCAGCGGGATAGGCGGGGCGATTGCACCGGAGATCTCAGCCCGAATCGGGGATGTGGAAACAGCGGTTAAGGCTCTGACTGAGGCGATTGGCACCGGATTTTTTCCTGTGGCAGACCAGCTTCGGCGGGGCATGAAAAGCGCTATGGACGCGATCCTGGAAGAGCTGGAAAAGGGAACGGCAGCGATTGAGGAAAAGATGCAGTCTCTGACAGAGCGTCTTTCCATGATGAATCCTCAGGTGACCGTGAACAGTGCCGGAGGAACGGAACAAGCGCCGCAGCCTCAGATGGACACGACAGCGTTGGCAAGCGAACTGGTAAAGGAATTTGGTCAGCTGTCCGGGAAGCTGATTACCATCCTCCGCACAGAGCTGAACGGCATGGACGCGGCTCTCACAGAAGGCGGCACGGTGCTGGCCGAAAACCTGACCGGGCAGATTGCTGCAATGACTCAGATTGCCCAGACCGGCGGGGAGAATCTTCTCGCACAAACAGAGTCACAGATGGACCAGCTTCAGGAGCGTTTCCATTTAGGCCTGGAAAAGCTCAAGAGTGATATGGAATTGGCCGTAACGGCGCTGCATACCCTCTATGTGCCGCTGGCAGACACGCTTCGTCAGGACACGGACCGGATGATGAACGGGATGCATCAGGCGTTTGAAAACGGTGTGTCACTTGTACGGATGGCCATGCTAAACCTGGTTACCGGCCTGATTTCCGCTTTTTCACCGCTGGAACAGACATTGCCGCAGAGCATGCGCAGTGCCATGTATGGGCTGCAGACGGCGCTTGAAAGCGGAGGAAGCGCGGCAACTGCGTTGGCTTCCTCAATCGCTGACCGTATCGCCTCCGCAGCACGGTCCGGACTTGGATCCGGTACAGGCAGTGAGATTGGCCGAAATTTCATGAGCGGCATGAAGTCCGGCATCCAGTCCATGGCCGGGGGCGTGGCCAGTGCAGCCAGCGCTGCAGCCTCATCTGCCGTATCTGCCATGAAGAGTACGCTCAAAATAAAGTCACCCTCCCGGGTGACGATGGAGATTGGCCAGTATATGGATGAGGGGGTTGCCCTGGGGCTGTCCGGTGGGGAGATGGTCCGGTCTGCCGGGGAATCCGTGCAGCGGGCGGTGAAGACCATGACGGACATGGCCACGATTCCGGACCTGACAAGAAATGCGGTTCCGATCCGGATGGAAGGACATGCGGCAGAATACGGGGCACAAACACAGCCGCAGATGGATCGGGAAATGGCGGCGGAAATCGCAGAAATTCTGGCGGATCGCCTGATCTCCTCCGGCGCATTGGGCGGGGATCTGTACCTGGATGGCGCCCGGGTTGGTGAACGTGTCGCAGAGCCTGTCAGCCGGACGATCTCAGCAAAGACCAGGCTGACATTGAGGGGAAGAAGTGCGGCAGGTGTACTGACCTGACAGAGAAAACGTGAGGAATTGAGGGGGAGAAGCATGTTCAGATTTAATCGGATTTATCCGTCACAGCTGGGGCGCATACGGGTACTTCGTGTCAGTGACCGGCCGGACCGCAGCATGGAGGTACAGCACATTTCAAAGAACGGGCATGTGCTGGCTTCCCTGAGGACATATAAAACGCATTCTGTTGTCTGTGAGATGCTGATTCTGGGCAGATCCCGCGCTGAGGTGACGATTACGCTGGAACGGCTTCGCAGATGGCTGCTGGATTCCGGAACGGCGGAACTGGAGATGGAAAATGGCAGGACCTGTCTGGCAGAGTGTACCGGGATTACGGCACCGGAGTATCGGGGCATAAGCGCGGGCATCAGCGTCACGTTCACCTGCAGGAATGCGGATGAGACGAATCCGGAAACAGATGCATTCACCTTTGCCGGCCGGCACGTTGCGAGGGATATGGGCTGCATTTTTCTCCTGGACCGGGCCAATCCGGTGCCGACCGTTACGCCGTACAAGCTGTCCATTCCGGGATTGCCGGGAACCATCCGGTACGAGGAAGTGCCGGAACCGGAGGAAAAGACCTTCTCGGGGACTCTGTATCTGATGAGACGGGCAACGGAACCGGATGGTCCTATCCAACAGGCGGAAATAATCCGTCGGCTCCGGAAACTGTCCACCTGGCTCCTGATGAATGGACGGGCTCCCCTGATCTGGGACGCGGAGCCGGACATTTCCTGGCAGGCGGAATTCGTTTCGGCCGAGTTCGACCGGCAGGAGTGGCACAACGGACGGCTTCGGGTGCAGTTTGTCCTGCAGCCTGTGGGCATTGGACAGGAAGTGTCGAGAACTGTGCAGGTTTCCATGAAAGCGAATGTCCCGTGTACGCTGGATCTTACGGATCTCTTTCCGGATGGCACGGGCTATCCCGTTCCGGTGGATCTGGTCATCCGGAATAAAAAGGGAAGCGTAGGACGGGTAAGCGTGAACTGCACGGGAATGGCCGAGCCGTTTGTCATGGGAGACAGGAACTTTCAGATGAACACAGGAGATATCCTGCGGATCATGGGTACCGAGCGGATTGTATTTCTGAACGGAAAACCGGCGGGCATTTATGTACTTTCCGGAGACTATCCCGTCATGCCGACTGAAGATCTTTGCGTGACACTTTTGATGAATACAGATGCAGATCTTGAAATCACCGCCCGATGCTGTCCGAGATGGATCTGACGGACGCCGCTCAGGAAAACAGATGTTTTGGGATAATCTGACTTGAAATCAGCACCAGCTGCGCATTTATTGAAACAGTCTGCCATCACAGCCCACGATCTTTTGGCAGCAGAAATGAATCCGGTTCGACAAGGAAACTGTGACAATCGGCACATAAATACTGATTCCGAGGCAATTGTCGCTGCGTCAACCCTCTCATTAAGGCCGCAAGGGCAGGTGTTTTGACTGGTGAAGAGGAGATGCTCTATGAGCCGGAAATGCCGAATTCTTGACTTTATGGAGCTGGAGACTTAAAATATACATGAATGAGTGAGAAAGGCAACTCTGTTTCAGAATCTGCAAAAAGAGAGGCTTTGTCACGCAGGACAGTTTGTCGAAGCCAGCCCAGGACAAGCCGTATCAACAAAAGACCAGCCTTGAAATTCACAAAAGAGTTGCTCTTGTTTTACAGCACCAGATTGTTAAATTCAGGTCTCAGGAAAAGCCATTTATGTTGAATGTCAAAGTTGAGGTCAGAGGAGGAGGCGACTGAGGATGGCGAAAAAACCGGCTAAAGGGAAGATCCCTGGTCAGGGACAGCCAATAGATGCACAAATGGATTTGTTCTGGCGTGACAACCGGAATTTTGCTGAAGTTTTTAACAAAGCGGTTTTTAATGGACAGCTCATCAATCCCAATGAGCTTGAAGATGTAAATTTAGCAGAAACCACCATACTTCGGCTTAAGGATGGGGCTACGACAACCCTCAAGCAAACCAGAGATGTTGTGAAATCCTTAACATCCGGCGGTGTATGGCTGGTCATTCTTGGAATAGAGAATCAGACGCGCATTAACTATCTCCAGCCTTTTCGTGTCTGGGAGCTAAACTTTATTAATGTGGCGCGTCAGGTTGAAGAAATAAGAAAGAAGCATGAGGCAGAAAGAAAAGCTGTTCGGGAAGCCAGGGAGAAGGGCGAAAAAATCGAAGAAAGGGAATTGTCTGCAGAGGAAATCCTGAGCGGATTCTATCGGGATGATAAACTGACACCGGTAATTACACTTGTGATTTATTATGGCGAAGAGGAATGGGAGCACCCGAAAAAGCTTTCAGATCTCTTCAAAGAGACTCCATTTACCGGCTTTGCAGATGACATGCCTATGTACCTGCTGGATGTGAGGCATATGCCGAAGGAAAAGCTGGATACGTATTCCCCGGTATTAAAGCCATTCTTTGAATTCTTGATACATGAAAATTCTGATGACTTTGAAGAGTTTATAAGGGAAAATAAGGAGCGCTTTAACAATCTTCCTGAACAAACGATTGATGCACTGATCGAAATTACCCATTCGAAGCAATTGGAACAATTTAAAAAGGAGTATAGGACCCCGGAAGGAGGAGTTAACGTGTGTTACGGAATTGAAGCTTATGGAAGACGCCGGGAGATGGCGGGGGAGATCAAGGGGGAGATAACTGGAACTGTTAGAACGTCAAAGCGTTTTGGCGTTTCCTTTGCTAATACGGTAAAGGATATCATGACAATGTTCAAGCTTGATGAGAAAGAAGCAGAAAAGGCCGTAAAAGAGCACTGGGATGAACCAGCTGAAAACAGCAGCGGGGAAAAGTAATTCGACGAGTTCCTGAAAGCCTTCCTGTCCCTGCTCCGGGATGGTATTCTGAGCGGCAGGGACAGAGGCCTTTTTCTTCATCTGTGGATATTCCCTGCGACTCCTTTATCCGCAGTGACTTGATCTTGCGGCACCGCTATTTTTCCGGTACCCCTATTTGCCAGACTCCCTCTGTGGCGGCAGGCTAACTTCTGTACACAACCTCAACTCTACCGGAGAGTGTGTAATTCTTAACGTCCAGGGTGCAGAATAGGGTATTTCTGGAATTGAAAATCAGACGCACATTAACGCCCGGATGCCTTTTCGGGTTTAAGCTCTAAACTTCATTAATGCGGTGCGTCAGACAGATGAGCGAGTTAACAATCTTCCTGAACAAACGATTGATGCACTGATTGAAATTACCCATTCGAAGCAATTGGAACAATTTAAAAAGGAGTATAGGACCCCGGAAGGAGGAGTCATGACAATGTTCAAGCTTGATGAGAAAGAAGCAGAAAAGGCCGTAAAAGAGCACTGGGATGAACCGGCTGAAAACAGCAGCGGGGAAAAGTAATTCGACGA
>JAGAHV010000176.1:0-8706 GCA_017626895.1 Clostridia bacterium
AATCAGGATATGACGGTCATGAATAGCCGTACGGATCAGACTTATCATATCTTTTGTCCAACTGTGGTGCGTAAGATCATCCAGATAGGCCAATGCTCTGATTAGATGTGCGATACAATCCAGATTGGCAAAATAGAAGTCTGGATTATAGCTTACCGAGCAATGGTCATTATCCTGAATTCGGGATAACGACCATACCCAAAGCTGTTTCTGATATAGGCATACGTTCCGCCCGTTTCTGGGCTCTTGTTCATCTGATAATGGTAATTCACTGCAATTGGCAGCATTACCAAAGCCCCCAGAACCATACCAAGTACAGTGCCTGCCGGACCCGCCATCGGAAGAAACGTCGTTCCCGGCATGATAAATGCGCCCCAGCACACACTGCAGCCAAACGCCAGCGCCCATGCACCGAGTATGCTCAGAAAGGCTGTGGTATTCTTTCCATTGGTATTTGAATTGGCTGTATTCAAAAAATCACATCCTCCCGATTATTCAAGGAACAGTATAGCATATTCCCATTGAAAAAGTAATCTTTTTCAATAGATTTTATCGTTTTGGCATTCACTTGTTGTCCCTAATATTCGGCATCCCTGGAATTCGTCTGTCATCACCCGTTCTCTACAATGTGCGGAAAAGGCGACGCTTCCTCACCGACGTCCTCGGCAATTTTATGGAGCTCCTGCAGCGTCATCTCGTTCACGGGGATTCCGTTTGCCCTGCGCTCGGCCCGTATCTCAATTTCCTTCTCTCCGTGTGTATAAATACGGCTGCATCCCTCTGCTTTCGCCGCGTTCCGGATTTTCTCAAGATACTCCGAAAAAGATGCACGAATCTCCGCCTTGTTTCCAAAGAGGCCATAGTCAATGGCAATATAGCTCTGACAGATGCCGGAGCCGCTTCCCGTATGGTAAACCTGGTCTGAGGTAATGCCTCCGGAGAGAATGCCGGTAAAGAGTTCGACAATTATCCCAAGTCCGTACCCCTTATGGCCGCCCATTTTTTCCGAGGAGCCACCCAGCGGCAGAATACCGCCGCCTGCCCGCTCCATGATATTATGAAGAATGCGGGGAGTATCCTCGGAATCCAGTCCTTTTTCATCTACTCCCCAGCCCACCGGGACCGCGTCTCCCCTTTTGGCATAAACTTCAAACTTGCCGCGGGGAACCACCGTTGTCGCACAGTCAAACAGAAACGGGATCGGATCAGCCGGCATTGACAGGGCGATCGGATTTGTCCCGATCATCGGCTGCTTCCCGTATGTCGGAACCATGATCTTCTCCGTATTGGTCATACAAATACCCATCAGATCCTCTTCCCGGGCCATTTCAGTATAGAACCCGGCAATCCCGTAATGATTGGAATTTCGAACCTCAATCATTCCGCATCCGCTGGTTTTGGCCTTCTGAATGGCCAGACTCATCGCCTGATGCCCCACTACCTGCCCCATGGCATTGTGCGCATCCAGCACGGCAGAAATCGGTGTTTCGTGAACAATCTCCGGTTTTGCATGTACATCCACCATTCCCGAACTGAGTTCATACACATATCGAACCATTCGCTGCACGCCGTGTGATTCTATGCCGTTCAAATCGGCTGCCAGAATAACATCCGCGATTTCCTCGGCTTCCGTTTCGCTGAATCCATAGCTGCGAAAAACAGACTGACAGAACCTCAGCAGTTCCCTGTAATCAAGATAAACGTATCCCATAGGCACCTCCGCCATCTCAGATGGCTACTCAAGTTTTTCCCGTTTCCGATATTCTCTCCACTGATTTTCAAAAAAATAATCACATTCCGGAATCGGCCTGACATCGCGCCACAGGCAGTCCATCTGTGCCGTTTCCTGAATTTTCCCATTCAAATGGCCATCATCCAGCCGGTAACGCATCTCCTCCGGCAATGCCGCATATGCCAGTGTCCCCTCCGGACAGGTATAAAGTGCAGAACCTCGGCTCCCGCCTTTTTCAGCGTAATCACACATGGCGGCAAGAACAGCTCTCTGGGTCATCAGCATATCCCTCAGACGATAAAACACAGAAAGCTCTTCCGCCTGCGGTTTTGCAACACTGCCCGTAAAATCCGCCAGTATTGTGCTGACTTTTTCAAGGAGACGATGCATGCGATCAGGATTTCGAAGAAGGCCGGCATCGTCGCTCATCTGACCGGCAAACTGCTTAAACAGTTCCGCCGCTCCCCTGTTCCCGTGTGCATCCCTGGCCTGCAGCAGAAATGCCATCACCTCTTCGCGCAGTTCATTGATTTCCGCCTCCGGCACGTCCCATTCGCCCCGTTCGCGTACCCGACGGCGAATACAGTCCGTTGCACGAATCGCGCCAACCTGTCCGGCATTCAGCGCCGAGCCTCCCGGCCGGGTAACTCCATGGCTGCCGCACACCTCACCGACGGCAAAAACGCCCCGGATATTGGTTTCCCAGTTTGCATCCGCCGCAAGACCTCCATTGCAGTGCTGTGCACATACGGCAATTTCCAGCCAGTCCTTTCCCAGATCTACCCCATGATCCTTAAAAAAGCGGATTGCCGGTTCATTCAGAATCCTGAGACGTTCAATCGGTGTTCCACCGACCGCTCCAGCAATGCTCAGATACGCTTTTGCCTCCGGAATCAGCTGTTCCAGCGGAATCGCCTGGTCAAGCGGATTTCGGGTGAAATCCAGAAATACACGGCGATTGCGCATAACCCGTTCCCTGTAGACCAGAAGATCAATCAGGGATGAACCTTCTGCCTTTTGAATATCAAACGGCCACTGATATCCCTTCAGAAAAATACGGGAAAGCATCTCCGGGGGATTGCTGAAAAACTCCGTCAGAAACTCCCGCGGATTTTCGCCATTCATGTCCGTCGACACAAAGCGCGGCAGCACCTGCATATAAGAGCCGGACACATTCCATCTGGGATTCAGCGAAGCCATGCCAAACTGCCACTCCGTCAGGTTTTTCCCGTGGATCCCGGCCTCAAGGGCCATTCCGCTTCCGCCCAGCTGACTGGGCGGATAAACGCTGTCCCGATAAATGCCGGCAGGACCGCCCGTTGCCAGAATCAGAGATTCACACAGGAGAATTCGTGCATCCGGGTTTTTCGGGTCGTTCCGGTCCAGACAAAGAATTCCGCAGATCTGCCCATGACGCACCAGGAGGCGAATCACCTGCAGAGGTGCAAATACCGGAATTCCCAGTTCATATGCACGGTGTTCAAGACACTGTGTCATCAGTTTTGAGGTATACGGTCCGGCACTGGTCGCACGCCGGCCGCGGTCATGATCCGTCTTATACCCCATGTATTCCCCGTAAGCTGTCGAGGGAAATGGGACCCCCATTTCCAGCAGGTAGAAAAAACCCCTGGCCGACAGAGCCGCCTCGCAAAGGGCTGTATCCCCATCCACGGCTCCGCAGGAAAAAAGATCCTGTGCCATCTGAAGAACGCTGTCCGAATCCCCTGAGGCAAGGGAAAGCTTATAGTATGTCTGCTTATCCGAACCCGTGTTCCGTGACGTTCCCGCATTTACATTTTCCGTTACCAGCACGGTCTCTATTCCATTCTCAGCCAGCCGGATGGCACTGGCATACCCTGCCGCACCGGATCCCACCACAATTGTCCGATATCTGTGTTCTGTTATATTCACGCTCATCCCTGCCTTTACGCGCATTCACACCTGCCACGTCAGTCCCCCGGCCACTTTCCATCTGTCATTTGCAGAAAGACCGTCCATATTTTCTCAGAGACGCCGTATATGGAAGCCTCCGTCCACATCCAGTACATTTCCGGTGGTATACAGCATGGCAGGCGAACAGAAGAAATGCACCGCCTCAGCCACATCCTCCGGCTGTCCCCATCGCGGAATCGGGAATGTGCCCTCCCGGATCAGACGGTCGTACTTTTCTTTCACCGTGCTGGTCATATCCGTTGAGATGACCCCGGGACGTACCTCATTGACCAGGATTCCCTCCGCTGCCAGGCGGTCCGCAAAGAGTGTCGTCACCATGGAAACGCCGGCCTTTGAAACACAGTATTCCCCGCGGGATACGGAGGAAACCTCCGCCGAGCAGGAACCGATATTGACAATGTGCCCGCGGCAGCTGAACAGGATTTCCTGGCCAAGCATCTGTCTGGCCACCGCCTGTGTCAGGAAGAGTGTCCCCTTCAGATTGATTCCCAGTACACGGTCAAAGCTCTCCTCTGTCATCTCAAGCAGATCCCGCCGCTCAAGCGGAGCCACACCGGCATTGTTTACCAGAATATCAATCCGTCCGAAACGGGAAACCGTTTCCTCCACCAGACGCTGCCTGTCCTCTGCACAGGCCACGTTTCCCTGAACATAATGCAGCGAAACCCCGGCGGCTTCAAGCGCATCCAGATTTTCCTGAACCCGTGCCCGGTCACCTGTTGCAAAAATCACCACCTGACAGTCATCCATTCCCAGACGTCTTGCAATCGCATATCCGATTCCCCGGCTGCCGCCGGTCACAATCGCAGTCCGTTTCATCCTTCTCATCCTTTCATCCGGCACTCATCCCCGGTAATTTTCGGGAAGCGACGGCTTAAGCTCCACAAATTCCCGGTAAAAAGGCAGGAACGTTTCCGTATCCCGAATCACACAGCCTGTCGGTTTATGTGCCCGGATAAGATCTCCGCATTTGCCGCAGGTCACGCAGACACGATCCGGACGGATACGCCCTTCCCGGAGTATCTCACCCGCAAAATCTGGATCCGCAAAAGCCATTCGTCCAAAAAGCATTCCGTCGCACATTCCCTGTTCAATGGCTCCCGCCGCATACAGATCCGAATACTGCCTCAGATAGCTGGGTGCAGATGCGTAGACAGTCATATCCGGAACTGCCTGTTTGACTGCCGCGGCGCCGTGAATCATCCGGCTTATCCCGGTCAGCGGATGCTCCGCCGGCTGATATTTTCCAAAGTCAAATGGCCTTGTCACGTGGGTCGTCGCGTACGGATTCCCCATGGTTATGTTGATCGTATCCAGCCCGCATTCATCCCGAAGCTCCCGTACCAGACGCAGCGGTTCCTGCAGATCCAGGGAAAAAGGCTCTCCCTCCGCAGCACCAAATCCCGGCCCTTCCGGATATCCGTCATAAATGCCCAGACGACAGGTAACAAAAAAGTGCTCATCTTTGTATACATTTGCCGATGCAATGCAGTTTTTCAGGAGCCGTGTCCGGTTCTCATAGCTGCCCCCGTAATGCCCCGGCCTTGACCATGCCGAATTCAGTTCCGCAAAAAGATATCCGTGACAGGACTTGATATCCACACCATCAAATCCGGCCTCCCGGGCCAGTCGTGTCCCTTCTCCGAAACGCTCCTCAAGGGCCATCAGGTAATCATCCGAAACAATGCAGCTGTCATCTGCCGGCCTGAACTGTTCCAGCCAGGCATGCCGGTAAGCAATCAGGGGAGCCGAACGGTTTCCCGGATTCGAATAACGTCCGCTGTGGTTCGCCTGCATGACAAGAAGCGGAGCCACACCATTTTCCCTGAATCCGGCTTCCCGAACCTCATCGCACAAGCGTCGGTAGGCATCCACATTTTCTCTGGTAATCAGGAGCTGTGTTCCTGATGAGCATCCTTCCGGAACAACCGAGATCGCCTCAAACCAGATCACCGCACTGCCGCCGGCGGCCTGTCGACAGTACCGCCGATGGGTATAGTCGGAGGGTGATCCATCCGGCAGGGCATCTGCACCTTCCATTGGTGCAATTCCCAGACGATTTGATGCCGTTGCTGTTCCAAACCGGACCGGGGTTCCAAGTATTCCTGTGTGATTCGCAAACGGAAGCAATGCTCCGACTTCAACAGCCGTTTTTTTCAGTTCATCCAGTGTTTTATAATGAAATCGCTCATGTGCCATTTCAATGTTCCTCCCTTTGCCGGGTCACACGTTTGCTCTATCCTGACAGCCAGAGCACCATTAAAAGTCCACTTTTCAAGTATCAAGCCATTCGTCATTTTGGTTTTTCCATCTTGTCAGTTTTTCATCAATGACAGTATATTACATGCACCAACCAAAAGCAATCGAAATTAATCGTTTTTCCAAATGCATTTGATCAATCGTTGCTGTTCACGTTTTCTCACTCGACCAGGACACCCCGTCTGCCTCTACGGCAATGATACCTGTTTCTGGTCCATGTCATTCTAACGGACATCACCATTATGACTGCCTCAAACAGGGCATCTAAAATGTACCGGTAAACATGCTTTTTCTAATCCGAATGAAATCTGGAAGTATGACTGTAATCTCAAGGAATAACTATTACGGAATCACTGTCTACCCGCTTACCTCCTGCAAGGTTCGTACGGTCCCTTGGTCGTTCTCTGTATTCACGCAGGCGGGTCACAGCACCGTTCAGGGCCTCATTTTTCGAGATAACGATCTGGTCAAAAAAGCAAAGCATACACTCGGCGAATACCCGTATTACCCGGATGAAGGAGATGTTGTCTGGTGCGTCTTTGACTGTGACGACAATACAGACGCAATGCTTCGGAGCGCTGGAGAAATGGCAGATAAATACGGATACCGGATAGCTTATTCAAATCCTTGCTTTGAATATTGGTACCTCCTTCATTTTGCAGACCATACCGGGCATCTTGAGAACTGTGATGCCGTAATCCGACAGCTCCGAATAAAAGGCAGGCTGCCCACATATATGAAATCGGATGACCTTTATCCGGTGCTCCTTCCAAAACAACCAGACGCAGTCAGTCGGGCAGAGAAAAGAACTATGGCAGTTTCAAATGATTATGATACTATCCTGCAGAGCAAAACGAATCCAGTAACCTATGTTCATGAACTCGTAAGCTTCCTGAATGAAAATAGAGTGAATAGCCACCAGATATATACCGAAAAACGGGCATGAATCTGGTGGCTTTATCATGTGGATTTATCTCTGACAGGTGCGTGATAGGTATCACATCTTCTTAACTTGTTGATATACTTAACAAATACTCCTGAAATTCCAGGTTTAGAGCTTTGAGCCAAACCTAAAATTTCAGGAGTATTTCATAAAACGAATCTTTCCGCGCCCAAAATTAGCCGTCTTTTGTGGATTGCTCTGCTTTAATCATTCGTCCGTGGAACTTGTTAAGGAGTATCCAAATTTGACGGTCAGTCTCTGTTTGACAGGGATTTCATTTTCCGGTAACAGCACAGACTCACACCAAGACGAGAGTATGCATCCTGCTGTTCTTTTACCTCAATGCTGTTTTTTATTGGAGTCCGTCACTTTTTTCGAAAGAAACCGGCTGACCAGAAACATCGAAGTACCGTTCTGCTGTTACTTTGCCCTCTGCGTCGTAATCCTTCTCAATAACAGCATATCCTTTCTGAATGGATACAGGCTTTCCATCAAGACCGAAGTACGATTCCCGAATAACCTTTTTCTGCTCATTGTACGTCTTTTCAACCGAGGCATATCCCTGTCTGCAAAGAACCAGCTCAGAGTTGCTGTTAAAGTACCGTTCTGCCGTTACATTGCCGGCGGCGTCGTAATCCTTCTCAACCATTTCATAGCCGTCAGTCAACGCCATCGGTTTTCTGTCGGTGCCAAAATAGGTCTCACGAATTACCTGTTTCTGTTCGTTATACGCTTTTTCTACTGCTGCGTATCCCCGTTTACAGAGAACCGGTTTCCCAGCCCCGTCAAAGTATCGCTCAACAGTTACATTGCCGGCGGCATCGTAGTCCTTCTCAATCACTGCATAGCCATCCGGCACGGATAAAGCCTCCCCGTCGGTATCAAAGTACGCTTCCCGAATCACCTTTTTCTGTTCGTTGTACGCTTTTTCAATACCAGCGTACCCTTGTTTGCGGAGGACCGGCTCACCAGAACCGTCAAAGTACCGTTCAGCAATCACGTTACCAGTATCGTCATAGTCCCTTTCGATAATTGCATAACCGTCGCCCAAAGCCACAGGTTTGCCATCGGTACCGAAATAGGCTTCCCTGATGACCTTTTTCTGCTCATTGTATTCCTTTTCAACCGAGGCATACCCCTGTTTACGAAGAACGCGCTGTCCAGTAACATCATAGTAACGCTCAGCAGTTGCATTTCCAGCGTCATCATAGTCCCTCTCAATAATGGCATAACCATCTCCCAGTGCTATAGGTTTTCCGTCAGTGCCAAAGTATGCTTCCCTGGTGACCTTTTTCTGCTCGTTGTACTCTTTTTCAACGCCAGCGTAGCCTTGTTTACGGAGGACCGACTCACCGACACCGTCAAAGTATCGTTCAGCTATGACGTTGCCATCTGCATCATAGTTCCTCTCAATAACGGCATAACCTTCTCCCAGAGCTACGGGTTTGCCGTCAGTCCCGAAATAAGCCTCACGAACAACCTTTTTCTGCTCGTTGTACGCCTTTTCAACCGAGGCATACCCCTGTTTACGAAGGATAGACTGTCCAGCACCATCAAAGTAACGCTCCGTTGTTACATTTCCATCTGCATCATAGTCTTTCTCGATAATTGCATAACCGTCACCTAAAGCCACAGGCTTTCCATCTGTACCGAAGTAAGCTTCCCGAACGACCTTTTTCTGCTCGTTATACGCCTTTTCTACAGCAGCGTATCCCTGCCGGCGGAGGACCGGCTGTCCATTGCCGTCAAAGTACCGTTCAGCAGTTACGTTACCAGCGTCATCATAGTCTCTCTCGATAATTGCATAACCGTCACTTAA
>JAGAHV010000017.1:0-18388 GCA_017626895.1 Clostridia bacterium
AGCTCTTCGGATGAATAAGCGTGGTTTTTCATGTAAATCTCCAGAAAACAGAGAAATAAGGGAGGGTTCAGGATTTTTCCTCAGTGCAAATGGATAGATCCTGAGAGCAGAAGGTTCTGACATTATAGAGGAAAGCTCAGGCCGAATGCAAGCAAAACCGAACGTTTTCAGCAGCGGGGATAGGACTTGCATAACGCCGTATGCGGCCGTATAATTGAAATCGCTCTATTCCCCCACAGGATGCGGGACGGATAGAATCAGCTCGTTCAGGAAAAAAAGTCCTCCTGTGGTGCGCATCAGCTAAAAAGCCGGAGACGCAGGAGGAACGGTGGGCATTATTATGGGCTGTCCGGATCTTCCTGTCAGTACGCCAGGAAACTTTTACAGTGATATTTGCCCCGTTTGCGAAAGCCGAATGACCAGGTTACGACTCGTGAAAAGATGACATGAAGCTCTCATATAACAGAAAATCCGATGATCCGATTTACTACATTCAAAAAGGGTACCGCATCGGGAAGAAAACGACGACCAAAACCGTTGCAAGAATCGGAAAACATTCCGAGCTGCTGAACATCACAGATGATCCGCTGGCGTATGCGCTTAAAAAGCTTGAGGAGATGAAAGCGGAAGAACAGGACCAGAACCTGTCTGCCGGTCCTGAAGTGGATTTTGGGATGAAGGTTCCGCGGACAGATGCGCCAGCTTCCCGGATGACTCAGCTGAATATCGGCCATTTCTATCTGCAATACGTCTACCAGCAGCTTTCTCTGGATACGTTCTTAAAAAGGTCACAGCGGATGGAAGGCCATCCTTTGACTGTAACCAGATCAACCGCTTTACCGTGACAGATCTTGCGCTGTCAGCAGCTTCAAAGCCGGCAGAGGGCGGGTCCGTTTCGAATTACTACGGGAAACCTGACATTCCGGTTCAGGACCTATCACGCTTCCTTGACATCCTTGCAGAAAATGCCGACAGCTATATCGGGCATCTGCTTGAGAAAAGCAGCAAACTTGTCACCCGGAATCCTTCGGTTTGCTTTTTCGACTGCACTCGTTTCTGTTTCAAAAATGAAGAGGAGGATTATCCGTCTCCGGTTACAGGGGAAGGATTTTGCGGATACGGGCCTGGAAGTGTCACTCATCCGGATTTCGCTGCGGAAATGGGACTGTTCATGGATTCAGAGGGCATCCCTGTTTCGATGGTGATCGGCACAGGAAAAGCAGGTGACCCTATTGCAGGCGTTCCGGGCGGGAAGAAACTGAAAAAGCTGATCGGCAAAAATGAATTCATCTATTGCGGGAATGCGGGCTCCGGCTTCTCAAATATCCGTTTATTCCATGCACTCGGCGGAAAAGCATTTGTTGTCACTCAGGCTGCCCATGAACTGCCTGACAGCATGAAAGCCAGAATCACGGATGATCAAAACTACCGGCTGCTCTCAGACAACAAAGGGACTGTTCTCAGCTGTCTGAAGAGCTGTAATCATCAGGACGGGGCTGATCATTCTTTTGATGCGGACAGGGCGTATAAAGTGATTTCCGGCGATTCCCTGATCATTCCGGGCTTATCGGATGACAAATTAGTGGCTTTCGGAAAACAGAAAAAGGATATAAGCAAAGTTCCGGCTCAGTATGTCATGGTTCTGTTTTCAAGAGAATTCTGTGAATATCAGCGCGCTGTTCGGAACAGACGGCTGGAATGTGCCAGGGAAACTCTTCAGAGTCCTGACCCCGGCGCAGTCGAAAAAGCGCCGGATGAGGTGAAACGTTATCTGAAGTGTGTTCCATCCGCAAAATCAGGCGATTACATTCTGGACGAGGAGCGAATCAGGGACGAAGAACAGTATGACGGGTTTGCCGGAGTGGTGACAAACCTTCCCATACTGGATGACAGCGGGGAGCCGATTCACGCTGAGATATGCCGCATCATGGACCTGCTGGAGCAGCGGAAACAGATTGCAGACAGTTTTCACATACTCAGCCGTTATTATCTCACCCGGCATTTTACCTCAGCCGGGAATCATACCACAGCGCACTGCCTGACAGGCTTTACGGCTCTTCTGCTCGTTCGTCTGCTTGAAAAAGAGCTGAACAGCAGGGATGAACATTTTACAGCGGCTGAAATTCTTGCGACGCTGCAAAACATGAATGTCGCAGAGGCCAGAGGTTTATACTACATGGCTTTGTATAACGAAGGAGGGGTTCTCAGGGCGCTGGAACGATATGCCAATCTTCAGCTGGACAGGATGTATTACCTGCCGAAGACACTCAACAAAATCGTTCGCAGCATCCGATAAAACACATTTTACGCTGATCCCTCCGAATCAGAATGAACAGCGGGAGGGGCAGCTTCAAGGCCGGCGAAAATCCTGTTTTCAGGGCATCTCCGGTCAGTATCGGCCCGGGATAGGCCCGGGTTCAAAAGAAAAAAGCAAGGAGAAAACCATGAAATACGGAGAGTCCACATTTGACATTCTTTATCTGCTGTTTGCCATTATCAGCGGAATTCAGATCCTGAGCAGGGCAGGAAACCAGACGGAACGGAAAATGGGCCTGGCGGCGCTGATTCTGGGATGCGGCGATGCGTTCCACCTGGTTCCGCGGGTGCTTAACTATTTCATCGCGGCAGATTTCACCGCGGCGCTGGGCATCGGGAAACTGGTTACCTCCATTACGATGACCGTTTTCTATGTCCTGATGTATCAGATTTATCTCGGCCGATATGAGCTGGCGGAGAAACGGAATACAACGCTGGCAGTCATGGTTCTGGCCACGGTTCGGGTTTTCCTGTGTCTCTGCCCACAGAACGGCTGGCTGACCAACAGCGGCAGCGTTCTTTGGGGCGTGATCCGGAACGTGCCGTTTATTGCCCTGGGTGCCGTCATCTGCTGGCTGTACTATACCCGGCGTCAGGCGGACAAACTGTTTGCCCCGGTGTGGATCTACATCCTGCTGTCGTTCCTCTTCTATATTCCGGTCGCGGTGGGGGCCAGTATCGTGCCTATGCTTGGCATGCTGATGCTCCCCAAGACGATCTGCTATATTCTTCTGATCTGTGTATTCCGCAAAGCCGTGCTCGGACAGAAATAATAAGCACAGGATTCAAAAACATGAGGTTCTCTGCAAAGACAGAGAACTTCTTTTTGTCAATGGGCAGGGGAAAACGCGGCGGTGAACGCCGGAACGCGTTTGTTTTTCGGCCCGGACAGATGAACAGGCAGGCAATGAGCGGTCCTCCGATCCCAAAAAGAATAAAAAAACAGAGCCGTCTGGCTCTTGGGGTGTCGGCAGTTCATTCTTGACCAGAATACGCTCCATGGGAACTTCCAGAATCTGGCTTAAGGCTAACAGATTGTCCACCGAAGGAAGAGAGGCTCCTGACTGCCATTTGTAAATGGCCTGGGGAGCTTCGAATCCGAAAAACTCCTGGAGATCCTTCACGGACAGTCCGCGGGACTTGCGCAGCCGCTGGATGTTCATGCCGGTAGCACTGAGGTTAATCGTCGGGAAAACAAAAGCTTTCATAAAACAACCTCCCTGCCTAATATGTACTTTTCAAAGAGCGACAAGTGGACTTAATTATACGGATGAAAGCAGATCTGTCAAGAGGAAATTATACTCTGTCAGGGAGTTTGCCTGATAGCCGTGGAAACCGACGCGGAAAATTATAAGGATGCATTCAATCACATGCAGTTCCTCCATTTCGTCGAGGATGGCGATGGTGTAAAAGTCGAAAGGTACTGGGCAAAGTAATCTATCTGAGAAAACGTCGGACACGTATCTGTGGATATGTCAGATGATGGGCACGGATAAAGGCTCAGTATTTGACCGGATTTCGTAAAAGAGTGCTGTCGTTCCGGAACATGGAATGACAACACTCTTTTTTTGAATGTCACGCGGATCTGTTCTTTTGCACAGGGGCAATCCGTGAACGGTAAGGCTACTCTGCTTTTTTCTTTCGCAGACAGAGAAAGCGGACAAGGAAGACAATTGCGGGAATGGCCATCAGGGCCCCTCCGATCTGAATGTGGAGCAGATTCGGATAGGGAACATTCCCGACAATCGAGCCGGTATACTGAATCAGATCCCCTACCTGCGGGATGGTCTCAGGATCGGGAACACGATAATAGACGGTTACAATTTCGTTCGAGTTGTCCTTGCGCACTTTGACATCGGCGGAATAATGGTAACGGGAAGAATTTCGCCTCCTCATTCCGCTGCGGCGTCTAACCTGCGTGATGCGCCCACGTGAGACGACGGTGCCGGAATCGTGCGGTTTCACCAGTGAGAACAGAATCAAAAAACAGCCCAGCACAGCAGATACAATCAGGAGCGAACGAAAAATCGCCCAGTTAGATGACGATGCAGGTTTTTGTGGTTGGCTCATGTAATGACCTCCCATCATCATATGGCACTGCCATTGTTTTCTGAAACGGATTATAGAAAGCCGGAGAAAAATTGTCAATGCGGGCCGAAAGAATCGGAAAAGAGTCTTTCAACTGACAGGTGAATGCGATTTCCCACCGGCTGTGATATACTTCCTGGACTGAAAGGGAGGCGATGCAGATGTTGTTTGTTGAAGCGGCTGTTTCGTGTGTGTTGATTCTGTTGACCTTTTTGCTCAATCTCACCCTTCCGTCCATTCCGGCCGACGCGTTTCCCCGTCTGTTCCTGCTGGTCAGCAACTGCCTGTGGATCACGCTGGTTCTCTTTCTGGGAGGCAGGATGAGGGCAAGACGCCGGATGCAGGAGATGAAAAGCGGAACGGGACTGGTGCTGCATGCCAAAAGGGTTCGACAAAGGACGGTCATCAACGCGTATGTGCAGGAGGAAGAGCACGAATTCCTGGTGGATAATGTAACGGAGGACTGTCTGCAGGCAGTCAAGGATTTCCTGAAGATGCAGATGAAGGGAATGGAAAAGGGAATGGGCGTTCAGTGGAAAGACGACAGAATCGGGAAGACCTATCAGCTGGTCCTCATGGAGATGGACGATGACGATGAGGAAAGATGGAAAGAAGGTGTCGACTGCAGCAGGCTGGAAATCTAGCCCGGAGCAGGAACCGCACAATAGCCCGCCGATTAACGGCGGGCTATTGTGCATATGGGTGTCTGAGGTGCGCCGTCCTGGAAAGAGAAGTCTATGGCTCCTTCGGTCTGTCAGGCAAATGAAACATCTTTTTGATAAAAAATCTGAAAATGCACTATTTTTAAGGTTCGTTAAAGGATTGGGGAATACAATGTCCCTTGTTCGAAAGGAACATTGCCGTTTCCGGACGGCTTGAGCATACAAGGGAGGTTTGCATAATGAGAAAAGCTCTTGTGATTCTGACAGCAATCATCTTTTTGTTTACGGCAGCGATATCGGGTCTGGCAGAGGGGAATACACCGCCGGCACCGCCTGAGGGCGGAATGGGGCCGGGCCAGGGACCGGACGGAAAACCCGGAAATCCGCCGGATGGAATGCCGGGCGGCGGATTCGGAGGGGGAACACCTCCGGGAGGAAAAACGGCAGATTTTACCTATACGGCGGCGGTGGAAATTACGGAGGCTTCCGAACAGAGCGGACAGACCTATACCTCCGCCACGGCAGATGAGAGTGCCCTGATCATCAACACGAATGAAAGCGTCACCATTGAGCAGCCGACCGTGACAAAAACAGGTGATTCAAACGGCGGCGACAGCTGCAACTTCTACGGCCTGAATGCGGCTGTCCTGGCGATGGGCGGCGCCAATGTGACAATCCGCGGCGGCGAAGTCAAATCGGATGCCAGCGGTGCCAACGGCGTTTTCTGTTATGGCGGCAATGGCGCGCAGAACGGCGGCGAAGGAGACGGGACAACCGTAACCCTGTCGGATATGACGATTACGACCACGGGCAGCGGATCCGGCGGCATTATGACCACCGGCGGCGGGGTAACCTATGCCAGCAATCTGACGGTGACCACATCCGGCGGCTCTTCCGCACCGATCCGGACGGACCGCGGCGGCGGGACCGTTGTCGTGGACGGCGGAACGTATACATCAAACGGACTCGGTTCACCGGCAATCTATTCCACCGCGGACATTACGGTTAAAAATGCGGAACTGATTTCCAATCTCTCTGAAGGCGTCTGCATTGAGGGAAAGAATTCCATCACGCTGGAAAATTGCCAGCTGACCGCCAACAACACGCGCTGCAACGGGAACGCCACCTTTTTTGACAGCATCATGATCTATCAGTCGATGAGCGGAGATGCAGACAGCGGAACGTCTTCCTTTACCATGACAGGCGGCACACTGACCAGCAAAAACGGTCATATCTTCCATGTGACCAACACCAGCGCGGTCATCAGCCTGAGCGGCGTGGAACTGGTGAATGAGGATGCGGGAAATGTCCTGATCTCTGTCTGTGATGACGGCTGGAGCGGCGCACAGAATGTGGCTGTGATGAATGCGGATGCGCAGACGCTGGAGGGAGCGGTTCTGGTTGGCAGCAATTCAGAGCTGACGCTGAATCTGACGAACGGTTCCGCGCTGACCGGTTATGTGAGCGGGTCCATTGTCAATGCGAACGGAACAGAAGTGTCCAGCGAGGCAGGAACCGTCAGGGTGGTTCTTGATGCCAACAGCACATGGACGCTGACGGGTGACAGCTATGTGACCGCTTTTGACGGGGATCTGGCTAATGTCAACCTGAACGGATTTTCTCTTTATGTCGGAGGCACGGCC
The DNA here is from genome assembly GCA_017626895.1 of Clostridia bacterium. Lineage (GTDB taxonomy): Bacteria > Bacillota > Clostridia > Christensenellales > Aristaeellaceae > Ventricola. The sequence goes on from JAGAHV010000017.1 coordinate 6,710, forward strand.
GTTACGAAGTAATCCGCGGCCTCATATCGTTTCCCAGTGAACAAAACCCTTCCGGAATTGTCCGGAAGGGTTTTGTATTTTAGAGAATACAGGAGATGCTGAAAGGAATCTGACTATGCAGTGCGGAAATCTCAGAATTCATCTGGTCCGCACAGGCCACTGTGTGCCGGATTTGAATGGATAAAGCTTCATTTTGCCGTCTGCCCCGCAGCGCTAACCTGCAGATGTTTCTCTTCAGAAAAAACAGCCATTGTCTTTTGCAATACTCTCTGCGGCAGATCAGGGATTCTCGTCCTTCAAGCATGCCTGGAATTTCCGGACAGCTGTTTGCATATCATTGCCGTTCTTCCGATTCGTTCATTTTGCATGCCCCTCAAATTTATAGCCGCAAAATGTACAGTAATCATCGGAAATATCAACAGAGTATCCACATTTTTTGCAGATTTTAACCGTTGGCTCGTAACAGTAAAAACAATAGGGAGGACTTGTTTTATAATCAACCCCACAGGAACCTTCGCATTTCATGAGTGAATCCAGCTTATGCCCGCAGTGTCCGCAATAATGATAAGTAATCCGATTCTTACATAAGCGACAGACAAATTCAGTTCTATCATTCTCGGTCTTTACGTCCATGGATTTCACAAGAACCTGATCTCCAAATATCCTAACGCCTTTAATTAGTTCCTCCTCTGAATAGTCTGAATAGTCTGGATAGTCTGAATAATCTGAATAGTCGCTGCGATCCTGCTTTGCTTTTTCCTCTGAACGATCTTTGAAAAACAATTTTCTGAAGTCGATTTTAACCTTTTTCATTTTCAATTTCTCCCATCAAAGATTATCTTATTCCTCCATTGTGGGCCTCAGTGTTGGTCTTTAGCCGGACGAGCTTTGTTCTGGCCCAGATTTGACTTACTGTCGCTGCGCGACAGGGCCTCTCCATTGCAGGCCTCAATTTTGGCCACTGTTGAGGGCTGAAATAAGCGGAAACTCAACGATGTTTTCGCATATATTCCACGGTTTTGTATAGGGTTTCACCGTGGAAGATCTTGTCAAGGTTATCGGCAAAGTTGAGCCCATACCGGCTGCCGAGGCGTCTCAGTTCAGCGTCGGTTTGCTGCTGCTCCTCCTGCCCGGCGTTGGGGAGGAAATCATCAAAGGTGAGCTGTCTGCCGCTTTCGCCGGTGAGATGATAGATGCCCGTGCCGATCAACCGGACCGGCTGGTGGCGGATCTGCTTAAGGAGCGAAACGGCCTCCTGATAAATCACCGCGGCTGACCGGGTTGAACGGGTCATTTTTGACCTTGTAATGGACTTCATGTCCGCGTATGTAATTTTGAGCGAGACCCCTTCGCCGTAAAGCCCCACACGGGCGGCCCGGCGTTCCACACTCAGAGCAAGGAGGAAAAGAACATCCCGGAGGAAGTCATAGTCATCCACGTCTTTCTGGAACGTGAGTTCCCGGGAAATGGATTTGGCATCCTCCGGCCGGTAGGCAGTGACCTTGCGGCTGTCCTCCCCCAGTGCCTGCTGGACAATCCACTGGCCCTGCTTGCCCAGCAGACGGATCACATCCTCCGGTCGTTCCTGAATGTTCCGGACGGTGCGGATGCCGGCGCGGGTCAGCTTTTCCGCGGTTTTTTTGCCGACGGTATACAGGACCTGTACGGGACGGTCAATGATCAGGCGGACAAAGGCCTCTTTTGTGGGAATTTCGAAATATCCATCCGGCTTCTTTTCCTCGGAGGCGGTTTTGGCCGCCGTTTTGGAGTAGGCGATGCCGACGGAACAGGTGAGGTGCAGTTCCTCCCGTGTCCGCCGCTTGATGGCCTGCGCAAATTCACAGGCAATGTCCCATGTCCGGGCGGTTTCGGTGACATCCAGATACGCCTCATCCAGCGCGATGGTTTCGGAGGCGGAGGCATAGGTGTTCCAGATCTCGTGCAGCTGCGCGGATACGGCCCGGTATTTTTCAAAGTTCGGATGCATGTAAATGCCGCCTGGACAGAGACGGTAGGCATCCTTGATATTCATGGCCGAGTGAACGCCGAATTTGCGGGCCTCATAGCTGCAGGTTGCCACCACGCCCCGTTCCTGCGGGAGAGAGCCGATGATCAGCGGTTTCCCTTTGAGAGCGGGATTATCCCGGATTTCCACCGAGGCATAGAAGGCGTCCATATCGACATGGATGATGATCTGATTCATGGGTCAGGGACTCCTCCTCACAGTTATCGTTTGCCAGTGGCATTGATCTGACTGTCGCTGTGCGGCAGTTCTTCTTCTTTCAGGCAAGCCCCAGAATCCCAAGGAGCAGACTCAGAAGTCCGCAGGCGAGCATGACGAAAATGGGATTCCATTTAAAGCGGCGCAGGGTAAAAATGGCCGGAATAAACAGGGCGGCACCGATCCAGTTCACAGAGGAAAGGTGAATGGCGCGGCTGCCGAAAATGACCTGAAGGAGCATGTTGAGGCCGGCGGAGGCGATGAGGGCAACAACGGCCGGCCGCAGACTGGAAAGGATGCTCTGAAGCAGGGGCAGCGTGCGGTATTTCCGATAAACCCAGGCCAGGATGGAAACGAGAATCAGAGAGGGAAAGATGCATCCCAGCGTGGCGACAATGGCCCCCGGAATCCCGGCAACCTGAAGGCCCACAAAGGTTGCCCCGTTGATGGCGATGGGTCCCGGCGTCATTTCGGCAATGGTAGCCAGGTCCAGAAACTGCGATTCCGTCAGCCAGCCGTGTAAAATGACTGTCTGGTATCGGATGAGCGGAATGGCCGCGTATCCGCCGCCGATGGAAAACAGGCCGATCTGCAGAAAACTCAGGAATAATTCAACAAGGTTCATACCGTTCCTCCTGGTCTTTTCATGTCCGGCCGGTCAGACGGGTCTTTTTTCAGGCGGAGAAGTGGGAAGGTGAGGCCTGCCTTATCCAGGAGAACCATCCAAATGCCGATGAGGGCGGCACATAGGATGATGACAATGACGTTGACCTGGAAGAAAAAGGTCGCCACAAAAGCAGCAAGCATGATGAACAGATGAACCGGATGTTTTTCATGCAGAACGTTTTTTCCCATGCTGAGGGAAACATCCAGGATGATGGCAGCCACTCCGCTCTGCATGCCTTTCAGAACAAGGGCGATGTAACGGTTTTCCGCAAACAGACGGTAAAAGACGGAGACCAGCGAGATGATCAGCATGGGCGGGAGGATGGTACCCAGGACCGCACAAAGCATCCCGGGAAGACCGGCCACTTTCCAGCCTACCAGGATGGAGGCGTTGACCGCAATGGCTCCCGGGGCAGACTGCGCAAGGGCAGTCATGTCCAGCATTTCCTGCTCATCCAGCCAGTGCAGTTCATCCACAAACTTTCGCTTCATGAAGGTGACGATGACAAACCCGCCGCCGAACGTAAAGGCACTGATGTAGAACATGGACAGGAACAGAGTAAAAAGCGTTTGGTTTTTTCCTGGCTTCACGGTTATTTCTCCTTTATGAGCCGCAGTTTGGTCTTTCGGCACCGCGGCATTTCCGTTGCTCATATTTGACAAACTGCCACTATGGCAGCAGGCCCTCTCTGCAGGCCTCAAGTTTGAGCATTGCCTGAGCAGCGTTTTACATGTCTAGATTTGGCAACCTGTCGCTGCGCGGCAGGACCAGTTTGCAGGCCTCAAGTCTGGTCATTTGCCGGAGTGACTTTGCCTGAGTCTTAATTTTTGCAACCTGTCGCTGCGCGACAGGGCCAATGTGAATCAGGAATAAAATAGCACAACTGTTTCTGAAATTCAACCGGGAAAGGAACGGGGACCGGGGCCAAAAGAGCGGGCTTGAATAAAGTATTGTTCCTGTTGAGGAATGAGGAAATGGTGTATAATGGAGGAAGGCTTTCGGTTTGACGAGGAAGGATGAGACTTTTGAAACAGTATTTCGTGGATGCGTTTACAGACCGTCCTTTTGCAGGAAATCCGGCAGCGGTCTGTGTGATGGACAGGTGGCCCAATGAAACGGCCATGATGCAGCTGGCAATGGAAAACAACCTGTCTGAAACGGCTTTTGTCGTGAAAGAGAAAGAGGGATACAGCCTTCGCTGGTTTACGCCGGGAACGGAGGTGGAACTGTGCGGGCATGCTACCCTGGCCGCCTCCTATGTGATTCTGAATTTCTATGAACCCGGGGCCGGTGAGGTCCGGTTCAATACCCTGAGCGGAATGCTGACGATCCGGAAAAACGGAACACTGTACGAGATGGATTTCCCCACGTACGAGCTGACGGAAATACCGGTCACTGATGCGATGGAGCAGGCATTCGGAATCCGTCCGGTCAGGGCCTTGCTGGGCCTTGATCTGATCTGTGTGTTTGATACAGAGGAACAGGTACGTACATTGCAGCCGGATCAGGGGCGCCTTCTTCAGTTGGAAGGGAGAATACAGAACGCGACGGCAGCCGGAACGGAAACGGACTGTGTGTCCCGGAGTTTCTGTCCGAAGCTGTCGATCCCGGAGGATCCGGTTTGCAGCTCGGCACACTGCCAGATCGCGGCATACTGGGCCGGACAGACGGGAAAAAGCGAAATCGTCGCCTGTCAGGCCTCAAAACGCGGAGGCATCCTGCACTGCCGGCTGACGGGGAACGGACGGATCGTGATCAGCGGGGAGGCGGCACTGGTGGCCATCTCGGAGATTATGGCACGGCTGGAGGAGGCAGAAGACTGACGGACAATGGCCGGTCCGGGTACATTCCCTGAATCAGTCTCGGGTGAAAACAGAGACGTTTCATTTTGTTAACAGCGGTATAGAAAAGAGAATCGCCTGAAAATGAATGGAGAATGCAGACTGTTTCTGATATAATCAGGCTGAGTGCCCCGCCGTGTCGCGGTGTGTCTGCGTTCACTGAACGCGGAGCCTGTGGTATGTGCCGACAGGAAAGCCGGGCATCAGCCAATGAGAAGAAGGAGGAAACTCATGATGAAAAGATGGATAAGCTTATTGATTCTGGCAGGACTTTTTCTGGTACTGGCCGGAACTGCATCTGCCCTGACGTCAAAACCGGTCATGCCGGAACTGCTGCATGATCTGGTGGCGGGGAAAACATTCAAGGCCCGCATGGAAGGGTATGCGACGGATGAGGAAATGAAGAATGTGACGCTCTACTTCTCGGTCTATGAACAGGAATCCTATCTGGCAGATGAGGTAGAGAACCTGGCAGTCGGGGACACCATCGTCATCGGCGGCGATGACTTTGTCATCCGGAAGATTGAGACCGATGAGACGGGTTATAAAATGACAGGACTGTATACGATTTATCTGAGCAAGAATGACAAGGGAATGTATACGGCCATCACGGATACGGAAAACCGTTTCTACAAAAATGTGTTTAGTTTCGAGGTACAGGCTGCCCCTGATTTCAAGTTCCTTGATTCCGGAGATCCGGAGGCAGAGAAGCCGGTCGAGCTGACCATAAAAGAACTGATTGACCGGTACTCAGATGAGCAGCTGAATTCCATGGAAGAGAATACCGTGATCACGTTTGATGATGACGGACTGGTGAAGCAGCTTGAGTATCTTTACACGCCCTGGAACTGATGCTTTCTGAATCCCCCGCATGGCAGGAGGAGCTCTGCCGGTACGCGGCCACTGGCCGTACAGGAGCACCGGATGGCGGCATGCCAGATGAACAGGCACTGGGGTAAAGTGGAATCCGGATCGGGGATATCGCTGGTATTCCATGATCCGGTTTTTTGGTTAAACATAATCAGTGACAAGGGGGCCCACGAATGAAAAGGAGAACATTCGCGAGACTGCTGATTCTGCTGTTGTGCCTGTTCGCTTTGCCGGTTTTCAGTCAGGCAGAGATCAGCTCGCTGCAGCAGCTGAATGCGCCTGAAATGAAGGTCGGCGTTTCGCAGGGAAGCGCGGCAGAAAATACGGTGAGAGCAGAACTGCCAAAGGCAGAAATTGTGTATTTTACGGATAACCACGGCGGTTTCCTGGCTGTTGGACAGGGGAAAATCGATGGCTTTGTTTACGAACTGAACCAATTGCAGGTTGCGGTGAAAGAAGGCTTATCCGGGGTCCGCATTCTGGATGAAACTCTGCAGGAGACAGTTAAAATTGCCGTGGGCCTCTCACCGGTTTCTGCGATTCCGGAGCTTCAGCAGAAAATCAATCAGTTTATTGCGGAAATCCGCGCCAACGGAATCCTGGATGAGATGTTCACGAGATGGATTGTCAATTTAGAAACGGATATGCCGGAAATTCCGGAGGCCACCGATCCGACGATTCATCTGACCGTTGGAACATCGGGGATTGTCCGCCCGTACAGTTTTTATGTCGGAACGGAACTCTCCGGCTTTGATATTGAACTGGCCAAACGTTTTGCTGCGTGGCTGGGAGCGGATGTGCAGTTCAAGGTATATGATTACGGGGCAATTATTCCTGCAGCCGTGTCAGGGGACATTGATGTGATTCTGGCCAATCTGAATGTCACGAAGGAACGGCTGGAGACGATCCCGTTTTCGGATATTCTGTTTGAGGAAAAAATGGGTGTTCTGGTGCCGGGAGAGCCGGCAAAGGAAACTGGGATGCAGACCCCCGGGGAGGCCGTATACGGAACCCAAAAGCCGTCCGATTTCAATGGGCGGAGAGGCGGCGTGATTACCGGTTCTTTTCACGATTCCGTTATCGGACAGGAACTGCCGGATGCCTCCATCAGCCAGTATGCGACGTATTCCGATATGGTTGAGGCACTGAAGACGAATAAAATCGATTTCTTCCTTGCCAGTACGGAGCTGGCTGCCCATCTGATGGAGGCGGAAAAGGAAGTAATGGCGCTCAGCGAACCGGTCCGTATTCTTGATATCGGTGCCATGTTTGCAAAAAGCGAGCGCGGTGACAGGCTTAAGGCACAGATGGATGAGTTCATCACCCGGCTGAAAGCGGAGGGGACGCTGGAGGAGATTTACCGCTTCTGGAGTGATCCTGCCAACGATTCCACACCGGTGGATAAAAGCGGCCTGACGGGTGAAAACGGAACGCTGCATTTTGCAACCAGCGGGACAAAAGTGCCGATTTCCTTTATTGCCAATGGGGAGATTGCCGGAACCGATCCGGATATTGCCGTGCGGTTCTGCCGCGAGTATGGATATGGTATTGATGTCATTACCGTGGAAACGGCGGGACTTATTCCGGGGCTTGTGACCGGCATGTACGATTTTTCTCTGTCGGACATGGTGATTACCGAGGAACGAAAGGAAAGCGTCAATTTCTCCATCCCGTATCACGGCACGGAACTGCTGATGATGACAAGGCGGGAAGAGGCCGGCGCTGCGGCAGTGGAAGAAGATGCACCGGTCTTTTTTGAGCAGATCCGGCAGAGCTTTAATAAGACTTTCATCCGGGAAAACAGATGGAAACTTTTTGCGCAGGGAATCGGTGTGACCGTTCTGATCACGTTCCTGTCCATTGTGTTTGGAACCGCGCTGGGATTCCTGATCTTCATGCTCTGCCGCAATGGAAATGCGGCGGCGAACGGGATTGCCCGCGTGTATACGCGGCTGGTACAGGGACTGCCTGTGGTGGTTCTCCTGATGGTGCTCTATTACATCATCTTTGGCCGCCTGTCCATCAGCGGCATCACGGTATCGGTGCTGTGCTTTACGATGACGTTCAGCTCCTCCGTGTTCGGGCTGCTGAAAATGGGGGTGGGCATGATTGATCCAGGCCAGTATGAGGCGGCCTATGCCCTTGGACACGCCAACCGGCATACGTTTTTCCGCATTATTTTCCCGCAGGCCATTCCGCATGTTCTGGCGGCTTACCGGGGGGATATTGTGGCGCTGATCAAGGCCACCTCCATTGTCGGCTATATTGCCGTGCAGGATCTGACAAAGATGGGGGATATTGTGCGGAGCCGCACCTATGAGGCCTTTTTCCCGCTGATTGCGATTTCCGTGATTTACTTTGTGCTGGAAGAACTGTTCAGTTTTCTGGTGAGACGGATTGAGGTCCTTGTCAATCCCAGGACGAGGACACGTGAGCAAATCCTGAAAGGATTGGAGACCGATGATAAAGATTGAGCATCTGAAAAGAGAATTCCCGAATGCCTTGCCGATGAAAGACGTCAATCTGGAAATCCAGGATGGTGAGGTGGTGGCGATTATCGGGCCGTCCGGAACGGGAAAAAGTACGCTGCTGCGCTGCCTCAACGGGCTGGAAAAACCGACATCCGGACAGATCTGGGTTGACGGGGAGGAGATCACAAGTCCCCAATGTGATATCCGGAAAGTCCGCCAGAAAATGGGCATGGTGTTTCAGTCGTTTAATCTGTTCGGCCATATGACCGTGATTGAGAACATCATGTTTTCCCCGGTGGACCTGAAAGGGATGAGCCGCCAGGAGGCGTATGACCTGGGAATGGAACTGCTGCGCAGTGTCGGGTTGGCGGAAAAGGCGCTGAACTATCCGGATGAGCTGTCCGGCGGACAGAAACAGCGGGTGGCCATTGCCCGGGCGCTTGCCATGAATCCGGGAATCATCCTGCTGGATGAGCCCACCAGTGCACTGGATCCCACCATGGTAGGTGAAGTTAGGCGGGTTATTCGCGATCTGTGCGTGACGGACAAGACCATGATCATTGTCACGCACGCGATGGATTTTGCCAGGGCGATTGCCACCCGGGTGGTGTACATGGATGAGGGCGTGGCGTATGAGGAAGGAACGCCGGAACAGATTTTTGATCATCCGCAGCGGGATCGGACGCGGCGTTTTATCCGGAACCTGAAAGTGCTGGAACTGAATATTGAAAGCCGGGAATATGATTTCCTGGGGATGACCTCCCAGATCCAGATGTACTGTTCAAGGAATCAGATCTCCTCGCGGCTGACCAATCATCTGCAGCTCCTGTTTGAGGAGGCAGTCCACCGGCTGCTGGTCCCGGCGCTTGATCCCGTCCGGATCAATGCCGTGGCGGAATATTCAGAGGAGGAACAGAGTGCCCAGTGGACCATCTGCTATGGCGGATCGCCGCTGGATGTGACACGGAGTAAAGGCGAGCTGGAATACAGCGTCCTTGAGGGAATCACACAGGAAAAGACATACACGTATAATGAATTTCAGGAACTGCCGAACCGTCTGGTTCTGAAAACCGGCGAATAAGGCCAGGCCACGAGCGGAAAAGAAAATGGACCGGCGAATATTCCTGCAGTAGAATGTTCGCTGATCCATTTTTTGGAATGCGTCCGCACCGATGTGTTTGACTGCCGCTGTGACATTGAGATCGGCCAGGTCACGTTGCATGACCAGGAGGTGGTCTTTGGTGATGTGGACGGCGTTCTCATTATTCCCAGGGAAATCATGAATGAAGTAATCGGGCGTACGCTTGAAAAAGCGAGCACGGAAAAGACCATGCGCCAGGCAGTTGAGGCCGGCATGCTGGTAACGGACGCGTTCGCCAAATTCGGCGTACTGGAAGAAAGGGCAGGAAATGAAATTTACTGAAGAGAAGATGAAGTCTTTTGACATGCAGAAATGGTATGACCTCAGCGGCAGGTGGCCATTGTCACAGGTGGTGCATCCGGACTCGGGCTGGCCATTACCCATTGCCCCATCAGCGCCGGTGCGACGGTGTACATGGTGGGAACCCGGGCTATGATGAGGTGAAAGCGGATCTGGAACCGTTTGGCAACAAGGCAGATTACGACGTGTTCAATGTGACGGACACTGACAACGCCCAGGGACTGGCGGACAAGGTGCTCAAAAAAATACGGACGGATCGACATTCTGGTCAACAATGCGGGCAATCACTGCAAAAAGTACATCTGGGACATGACGGTGGAGGATTACAGAAACGTGCTGGATGTGCACCTGGTGGGTGCCTTTGCACTGACCAAGGCAGTGGTGCCGACCATGAAAGCGCAGGGCCGGGGCAGGATCCTGTTCCAGGCCAGCATGACCAGTTACATCGGTCAGCCGATGGTGAGCGGCTATTCCACGGCCAAAGCGGGTTATCTGGGCATGATTCACACCCTGACCGCGGAACTGGCCGAGTACGGTATTACCGTCAACGCCATCGCCCCGGGCTGGATCGACACGCCCATGTTCCACAAGGCGACGGACAACGATGCACCGCGCCTCAACAAGATTCTGGGCAGAATTCCGGCCAAGTCGGTGGGTGATCCCATGGACGTGGGCATGGTGGCCGCCTTCCTGTGCAGCGATGCCGCCCGCTATATCAGCGGAAGCTGCATTCCGGTAGATGGAGGGGCACTGATCGGTTTCTGAGGAAAGGATCTGGATTGAACGGAATTTTGACGAGGAGCTGTATCTGACGAATGAGACCGGGTCCTCTCTGCCCACAAATAGTCGGAGCATTCTCCGATGATTGATTACCTCTGCCACCTGAACTCAGGAAATCGCCAGGGACCGGGAATTTGAGGACCTGGGGGAAATGTGGCTCTCCGGCGACCATTACAAGTGGCGCTGCATGCGTACTTTCGGGATTGATGAAAAGTACATCACCGGCGATGCCAGCTATCACGACAAGTATATGGCTTTTGCCCGGATTCTGCCCAAGCTGGCAGGAAATCCCATTTATATCTGGTGTGCCCTGGAGCTGAAACGGTATTTTGGCATCTCGGAGCCGCTCAGCGAGACAAATGCGGAGGAGATTTACCGGAAGACGAAAGCGATGATCCGTGAGCAGCACATGACCAGACGGTGGTGCATGACCCATTCCAACGTGCGCCTGGTGTCCACGACGGAGGATCCCATCGACGATCTGCGCTATCACAAGGAAATCGCCAGGAGCGGCTTTGCGACGCGGGTCATTACCGCGTTCCGCCCGGACAAGGCCATGTTCATGACGGCCCCCGGATTCCCTTCCTATATCGGAAAGCTGGCAGAGGCGGCGGAAACGAAGATCGACAGTTTCCAGTCCATGCTCTCGGCGCTTGAAAAGCGTCTGCAGTATTTCAAGGAAGTGACCGGCACCACGGTCAGCGATGACGGCATTCCGTTTTTCGCCTGGGCAGAGTGGACTGGGGAAGAGGTGGAGGGTATCTTCCAGAAGGCGCTCAGGGGCGAAAAGCTGAGCCAGAAAGAAGAGGATCAGTACAGAAGTGCATTCCTCTTTGAGATGGCACGGATCTACAGGCGCAATGGCTATGTGATGCAGATGCACATCGGCACGTATCTGGATGCCAACACGACGCGGGTAAAGCGCATCGGCCAGTCCACCGGTTTTGACTGCTGCGATGATGCAACGGCGGTCATCAGTGTGGGCAAACTTCTGGATGCCCTGACGGCGATTGAGGAACTGCCCAAGGTGATCCTGTATCCCCTGGATGGAACCAAAATTGAGACCTGGGCCATTCTGGCGGCGGGCTTCTGCGACAGCGGAACGGTTGGCAAGGTCCAGCTGGGCGCTCCCTGGTGGTTTAACGATACGGCCTATGGCATCAAACGGCAGTTTGAAGCCTGTGCCAATCTCTATCCCTTCAGCCTGTCCGTCGGCATGCTGACGGACAGTCGAAGCTTTATCAGCTATCCGAGACACGAACTGTACCGCCGCGTACTGTGCAATTATATCGGCGAAATGGTGGAGCGGGGCGAGTACTTTTCATCTGAGGAGAATCTGAAGGAGATCATTGAAAACGTATGCATCCGCAATACGAATGCCTTCTTCG
>JAGAHV010000018.1:0-10888 GCA_017626895.1 Clostridia bacterium
CTTGATTGACTTTGTAATTAGTAGAAGTAAATTCCGATGTGTTATTCTTGTACGCCACACTCATATCCTTCGTGACTCAAACAGTTCGATACTTTGCCAGTACTCGATCCATGCTGTCCAGAAGATTCTTCTTGTCTTTAGTCAGCTCGCGAATGGTATTCTCCAGGCTTGTAATGCGATCTAACTGAGCTCTCAAACGCTGTTCGTACGAATCTGTCAATTCCTTTATAACAGCATCTGAATCGCTGACATTGGCTGTTTTCTTGTCGACAGCCGTTTTTTTATTTCTTCCGGGAGTGCCTTTTGTTGGCACAACATTACCATTTTCGTCCAGTTTTCCAATGAGCTTGCGGCGTGCTTTCTTGGATTTAGTCTCTTTGTCCCAATAACTTTCGCTTGAATAAACATAAATAATCCCGCTCCGAGGATCTCGACAGTGTACTTCGCCCATGCATTGCTCCTTTACAAGGGACTGTAATATTATATCAAAAATCTATTCTTTTGTAAATAGGAAAATATAGATTTTTTATGTATAAATTACAGTCCCATATCCGGATATTTTTTACAAAAGCATTGGTTGTCCACGCTGCTTCTGCATCGTTATATGTAGAACGGTAGTTTGGATAGAAAGAATAAGAAACAAGAAGCATACAAAAAAGCTTTCATTACTCAATGTAATGAAAGCTGAAAAGAGAGATTTTTGCTCACAGTCAGAGAGAAGTATGTGCTATATAACGTCGGGTCCAACCATACGTCAGTTGTTTAGGAACTTACATTGAAAACGGATCCTATACACGTAAAGTCCAAGATAAAAAACAGGAGATCCGGACCATCCGGATCTCCTGTCCTGTCTTTTAATCAGTCTTCGATCTTGGTAAACTCGTAGGTCTCCCCGTGGGTTTCCACAAAGACCGTCCGGATCACCTGATCATCTCTCGGCTTGTCATTAGCATCCGTGGGAACGGAAGCGATGACATCCAGGGTATCAAACCCGCCCAGCGTCATGCCGAATGCTGCATACTGACCGTTCAGCGCAGGCGTATCTGCATGCATGATAAAGAACTGGCTGCCGGCAGAATCAAATTCAGTGGATCTTGCCATGGAAATCACGCCGCGGGTATGCTCAAGCGTATTCTCCACACCGTTCTGCGAAAACTCGCCCTTAATGGTATAGGCAGGTCCGCCCGTTCCATCTCCATTGGGATCGCCGCCCTGGATCATAAAGCCCGGGATAACGCGATGGAAGGTCAGTCCGTCATAGAAGTTATGACCGGCCAGATCCACAAAGTTTGCCACCGTCTCCGGTGCAATGGCCGGATACAGTTCACCGTAGATAATGGAGCCATCCTTCATGACAACGGTAAAGATGGGCAGTGCAGATTCCACTTTCTGTGCTTCTGCCTTTTTGGTGCTGTTGTCCGTTCCGCGGGCCGTCTCCTCATCCGTCTCGGTCAGCTGATCTGCCGGCACATAGCCCGTAAAGTCGGTTCCCAGAACGTTGACAAACGCATAGTCCTTCTCGTTTACGGTGATCCGTCCGAGAATTTCCACTGCCGCGTCCTTTTCCACGCTGGCAACGGCCTCACCTTCCGGCTTGTCCAGCACATTCACATCGCCGGACAGCAGGGCAAAGGCTTTCAGCTCGCTCATAACCGCACCGGTATAGACATGGTAGAGAACCGTCAGGTCCTTCATTTCGACCTTGCCATCCGTGATAATCTGTTCAAGGAGCGCGTTGTATGCCTCATCTTTACGGGTCGCCAGCAGGTTCTCCTTTTCAGTCTCGGCAAAATCCTCAAATTTGGCCTCACCCGGCTCGAGATCGCGGTCATACAGGAAGATGAAGCAGCCGTAATCGGTCTCCACAACACCGGAAACATCGCCGGGCTTTTCAAGCGCCATGGCCGCCTTGACAAACTCTTCGCTGTAGTATTCGCTTCCGGCAGCGACCGGATAGCCCCTGTTCAGTTCCTCCTCAGAGGAGCTGTCCTCATTAAAGGCTTTCATTGCCTCATCAAAGGTCATGGTCTTCTCGGTAATCTGACGGAGTGCATTTGCCGCACGATCGGCACTCTTTTCTGCCGGCTTCGTGTCAGCCGCCGTCTCCGTCGTCTCCGCCGGAGCTTCCTCCGTATCGGCCCTGGTCTCATCGGCCGGCGCTTCCTCAGTGGCCTCTGCCGCTGTCGCAGTCTCGGCCGCCTCCGCCGGTGCTTCCTCAGGATCGGCCTCAAAGTAGATTACCTTGACAATCCGGACCCCTTCCGGCGTCACATACAGCGGGCCTCCGGTGAGATAATCCGTGATGAACGCATCTGCGCTCTCCGCATAGCTCTTTTTCTTTTCCTCAATCGTGGCATTGAACTGGGCACGGACATCCTCATCCGTTACCGCAACACCCTCTGCGGATTTCTCCGTGATATAGGCAATGATGTCCTGAACCGTCTGGCTCTCCACGAACGTCTCAAGGGTATAGCCGCCGGCGGCCAGCTGTTCCTCGATCATCTGCTCCAGCTGTTCCCCTTCAAGGCCCGTGCCGGAAAGATACTCCTTGTAATAGTCACGCGCCTCGGCAAGCTGCTCATTGGCCGCTTTTTCGATCTTTTCCCTGCGCTCCTCTGTCATCTCATAGCCGTTGGCCTCGGCCCAGCGCTTGACCACTTTCACGTCGATGGCATTTCCCACCACCATCTGCGCGATCTCCGACTGGAATTCCGTATCATACTCATCTACCTGCATGCCGTACATGCTGTACATATAGGCATAGTAGGCCAGCATCTCATCGTATTCGGTCTTCACTTCGGAAAGCGTCACCGTCATTTCACCGTCGCAGGCCGATGCCAGAACCGGATCCGTCTGCGCAGCAGTTTCTGCCAGTGCAAACGCTGAAACCAGCAGTGCCAGAACCAGCGTCAGTACAAGAAACGTCTTTTTCATCGATTCAACCTCCAATTCATCGCTCCGTCCTGTCAGTTTTTTTCAAGATTCTGAAGGGAAGCGGAGCTATTATACATGTGTCAGGTCCAAATTACAACGTCCTTCACGAAATGTCCCAAAACGTTCATCCCGGTGACACAATTCTGTCACATTTTGCTGCGGACAAAGGATTCCATCCGCCGCAGGGCCTCCCGCAGCTTCTCAATACTGGTGGCATAGGAGCAGCGGATAAAGCCCTCACCGGACTCCCCGAATGCCGTTCCCGGAACGCAGGCCACCTGCCTGCTTTCAAGCAGTTCCGTACAGAACGCCTCGCTGCTCATTCCGGTTCTCTCAATGCTGGGGAAAACGTAGAAGGCACCTTTGGGCGTAAAACAGCTGAGTCCCATGGCATTAAATCCTTCCACCATGAGGCGCCGGCGGCGGTCATAGGAGGCCACCATTTTCCGCACATCCTCATACTGTGTCAGAAAAGCCCGCTTCAGCGCCTGACTGGCGGCCACCTGTCCCTGCATGGACGCACAGAGCATGGTATACTGATGGATCCTGAACATCGGCGTCATCAGTTCCCGCGGGGCGCAGGCATAGCCGACACGCCATCCGGTCATCGCAAAGGCCTTGGAAAAGCCGTTCAGGGTAATGGTCCGTTCCCGCATGCCGGGAATCGAGGCGAAGGCGGTATGCACATGTCCCTCATAGACCAGTTCGGAATAGATTTCATCCGATACCACCATGATATCGGTGTCCCGGAGAACCTCCGCCAGTGCACAGAGTTCCTCCCGGCTCATGACCCCGCCGGTGGGGTTGTTGGGATAGGGAAGGATCAGGGCCTTGGTCCGGGGGGTAATGGCCGCCCGCAGCTCCTCCGGCGTGATGGCAAAGCCGTTTTCGGCATGTGTCCGCACGGGAACCGGCGTTCCGCCCGCAAAAATCACACAGGGCGAATAGCTGACGTAACTGGGGTCCGGAATCAGCACCTCATCCCCCGGCATGACCAGGGCTCTCATGGCCAGATCAATTCCCTCACTGGCCCCCACCGTCACCAGAATCTCATTTGCAGGGTCATAGGCAACATCATATCGGGTCTGCAGATAGCGGGCAATGTTTTCCCTCAGTTCCGGCAGTCCCCAGTTGGAGGTATACTGTGTCCGTCCCTCCTCAATGGACTGAATAGCCGCATCCCGTATGGGCCACGGCGTCACAAAATCCGGTTCCCCGACGCCCAGTGAAATCGCGTCCGGAATTTTCTGCACGATATCGAAGAACTTCCGGATCCCGCTGGGGGGAACAGAGGCCACCCGCTGATTCAATACCTTGGAATAATCCATCAGGGCATCACCGCCTGCCGCAGATCCGTATTGGGCGACTCAAATACCGTTCCGCCGTACTTGTACGTTTTCAGCTGGAAATGGGTGCTGGTTCCTGTCACGCCCTCAATGACGGAGAGACGGCTGTGCACAAACTGGGCCAGTTCCCGAAGCGTTGCCGCCTCACATTCCACCAGCAGATCATACGCGCCGCTCATCAGGTAAAGCGAACGGACCTCGTCGTACTGCATGATGCGCTGGGCAATGGCATCAAACCCCTTTTCCCGCTGAGGCTGCACATTGACCTCAATGACCGCGCGGACCAGTTCCCGGTCCGTCCGTTCCCAGTTCACCAGGGTCTGCACCCCCACCAGGATTCCCTCCCGGCGCATCCGTTCCATGCTTTTTGAAACCGTCTCACCATCCGATCCGGTCATGGTCGCCAGTTCTTCCACCGTTATCTTGGGATCCTCACAGAGGATCTCAAGGATCTGCATATCAAGTGTTGATAACATCGGCTCTTTCCCCCTTCTGATTCTCTTTCCGGGACCGCTGTCCCGTTTTTTCATAAGCGCCTGTCCCGGCACCAGGATCATCCCCCGGCATCTCGGACCGCTTCTTTTTTGCATAGTCCTCAATCTGATTCACCATCTGGCGGACCGCCGGGGGCAGCACCGCCGGATTGAGTGTGGCAATACCAAACTCACGGTATTCCACAGGCTCAATGGGATACACATCCACATTGCCGTGATACCGCTCAAGAATCAGCGCAGGCATCACGCCAATGCCGAACCCGCTTTCCACCATGGAGATGGTAGCCAGGTCATCATTGACGCGGCAGGAAGCATGCACCGTAAAATGATGCCGGCTCATAAAGGCCTGTACATCCGCATCCACTGCATCGCCCTGCACCACAAAGGTCTCACACCGCATTTCATCCGGCGTGATCACGCCGGGATTCCGGGTCCTGAATCCCCGGGGAACGATGCACATCAGCTGATCCCGGTACAGCGGCTGTATGGTCAGCTCCTGCGTCGATTCCGTCGACAGAAAGCCGATATCCACCACATCCGTCTTCAGCCAGTTAATGACATCCGCATAGGTCCCCTGATGGATTTCAATCTCCACTCCCGGGAAATGCTTTTTGTATTCCGTCACGATTTCCGGCAGCCAGGCGATGCAGACACTGTCAAACGCACCGATACGCACCTTTCCCCTCTGCACCCCCCGATACTCATCTACCGTCTGGCTCAGCACCTCATCCGCCGCAAGGACCTGCCGGATAAAGGGATAGATTGCCGCACCGTTATGCGTCAGGGTAACCCCGCCGCGGCTGCGCACAAACAAGGCAAAGCCGCAGGCCTCCTCCAGTGAACTGATGGCATGGCTGATAGCGCTGGGCGTAATGTGCATCACCTGCGCGGCCCTGGCAAAACTCCCCTGCTGGACGACCGCATGAAAAATCCGGTATTCAAGCAGTGTCATCTCCCATCCACCTGCCTTTCCCGCATCCGTGCGCGCTTTCCGCACAATGTACACCATTCTCCGGTGCCCGTCAAGTGGAATCCCGGCACACGAAACAAAATGCACGTTGATTTTTGAGAATTTTGAGAAGGGCGTGATCGGATGATACAGGCGCTGACCAGAGGGGAGACGAAAAGGAATATGGCTGATAAAGCTATGCTCTCGTTTTTTCTCCTTCCAATGTACTAAAATCAACGGTAAAAGGGGACAAAATGGGGGATGCCTTATAAGCCAGAAATGCTTTATTCCTTGACATCTCAGGGCCCAGTGCTTAGAATGTCAGTAGAATAGGTGAAGTATGCAAACTCATTACAGCGTCTGCCGTCACAGCGGCAGTAAGTCAAATCCAGCCCACTGACAAAGCAGCGTGACAAGAATGTCAAGAAGTATGGACAGACACGAACAGCTGCGAGAGCAACCGTGAAGTACTGCATTGAGAATGAGATCCTTAAAGAGTACTTTGAGACCAAAGGAATGGAGGAGGCGATTAGTCTTATGAGGATGCTGTTTGACGATGAAACCGTGATGAGAAACCATGATACAAGCCTTGTGAGAGCAACCGAAAGAAGAACTTTTGTTGAGACATATCAGAGCCTGGGGCAATCAATCTCCAATACCATTAAGGCGTTCATTGCCAAGTTTCAGGTTAGCGAGAAAGACGCAGAAGAAAACGTTAAGGAATATTGGAAGAACTAAGAATAAACTACACGGAAGCGCCCTTGGCGTTAAGTTCTTCTCTTCCGGGGATTGCACCACTCATTGGCACTACGTATTAACCGTGCCATAACGCCCCCACGCCAGTAAGAAAAGAGGAAAACGAAAGGGATTCTCACTGGTATGGACCCTGGAAAATCCCAGTTCAAGGAGTATTCCTGCCGCTCGGGCGGCAGTTTTTCAACACTACGCACCGAAAACAGCGGTACTGAAAGACCCAAATGGAGAATCTGACGATGCGCTGGAAGATTAATTTTTTGTAGGATGATGAGGCCGCTGTCTGGATTGCAACCAGTCAGGATGTGCCCGATCTCGTTCTGGAATCCGTTTCATTTGACGCTTTGGTTGAACGCGTAAGGATTGCTGTACCCGAATGAGTGAATCTGAATGCACAGAACAAACCGCCTGCGCCGGACTGAATGAACATCATCATCCAGTCCTTCCTGCCTGATCCCATTCCGGAATAAAAGATGAAGGAAAAAGAGTGAAGCCGCCGGGCCTGTGTTCAGGACGCGTTTTTGCTCGAGACGTCAGCTTCCCTCCTCTGGGGATAAAATCTCCCCCTTGACAGAACTTCTGTTTGGCGGTAATGTACGTCTATCAAATAAAGAGAGGTGGATTCCAATGCGCATTGCATTAATTAATGAAAACAGTCAGGCAGCCAAGAACGGGATGATCGAAAAAGCGCTCCGGAAAGTGGTCGAGCCCATGGGACACACCGTGGACAATTACGGCATGTATTCACAGGAAGATGCCGCCCAGCTGACCTATGTCCAGAATGGCATTCTTGCCGCCATTTTGCTCAATTCCGGCGCAGCTGACTATGTCGTCACCGGCTGCGGTACCGGCGAGGGCGCCATGCTGGCGCTCAACAGCTTCCCGGGTGTTCTCTGTGGTCACATCGTCGATCCTTCCGACGGATTCATGTTTGCCCAGATCAACGACGGCAACGCTGTCTCTTTCCCCTTTGCCAAGGGCTTCGGCTGGGGCGCTGAGCTGACTCTCGAATATACGTTTGAAAAGCTCTTCGGCTTCGGCAGCGGAAATGGTTATCCGCCCGAGCGGGTTGTTCCTGAGCAGCGCAACAAGAAGATTCTCGACCAGGTACGCGCCAACAACCTGAAAGATCTCGTTACCTGCCTGAAGGGCATTGATCCGGAACTGGTCCGCGGCGCTATTGCCGGCCCCCGCTTCAAGGAACTGTTTTTTGCCTCTGCCAAGGATAAGGCGATCATTGACTATGTTCGCTCTGTTCTCGGCTGATTTCGGCCCATACAACGATAAACCAGCCGGCAGCCTGTTCCTCAGTTTCGGGCTGCCGGCTTTTTGATTTCATGGAGGCCTTATGATTCTTGATCTGTCCTATCTCCGTTATCCCCTGCCCTCTGACATCACCATGCTGTTTGAATCCGGACGTTTTGAGGAAATGGAACGCCTCATCGAGCTGAACCTCTCAAAGCCCGAACTTCCGGCCGCCCTCAAAAAGCATCTTGAATTTCTGCGTTACTGCGCCGAGGATATCCGCGAGGCCTATCAGCTGACTTCGGAACAGGCGTTTGACAACGCCCGCAAGCGCATTCCGGATCTGACACGGGATGAGTTCCACCAGCTGCGGGATGACCGGACCCTTGACTGGCGGTACATTGACGGAAAACGGTATTACCGCAACAACTGCATCAACAATCTTCTGCGAACCCGCCGCCCTTATGCCCTCCGGGAAAAAGGCACCTCCATTTTGCTGGAGGAGGAAAACGAGGCCGGTGAGCGGGATCATCTCATTCATACCCTGAAAGAAAAAGGCCGGATCCGGTATCAGGGGACCATGCAGGAATCCATCTCCGTCTGCAGCGATCGCCTGACTCCGGGGGAAGCCCTGCGTTTCTGGCTTCCCCTGCCCGTCCGCGATTTTCCGCTTGTTTCCTCCCGCATTTGTCAGACCTCCCATCCGCCCGTTCAGATCAGCCCGGAAAATGCGCCTCAGCGGACCGCCTATTTTGAGGTCCCCTATGAAAAGAACGTGACCGTTGCGGCAACCCTTACATGGGAAACGGAAATGGTCTACAGAAAACCAGACCCTGCCCTGGCAACCGGCGAACTGCCCGCCGATGATGTCACTGAACAGGATCTGGCTCAGGTGGAACCTCATATTGTGTTTGCGCCTTATCTGAAAGCGCTGACCCGTGAAATTGTGGGCGATACCGACAATCCCATCGTCAAAGCACGCCGCATCTATGATTTCATTACCACGCAGGGCACCTACCGCTTTATGCCCTCCTACCGGTCCATTCCGGACATTGTCGGCTATTTCTGTGCCAATCTGCACGGCGACTGCGGTGTCCAGGCCCTGACCTTTATCACCATGTGCCGGTGCTGCGGCGTTCCTGCCAGATGGCAGTCCGGCCTGTACACCTCCCCCGCTTCCTTTGGCATGCACGACTGGGCCATGTTCTATGCCGCCCCTTACGGCTGGCTGCATGCAGACTGCTCTTTCGGCGGTTCTGCCTACCGAAACGGCGCAAAGGAACGGCATGATTTCTACTTCGGGAACCTGGATCCCTGGCGTCTGCCATTCGCCTCCCGGTTCCAGTACGAATTCACCCCGCCCACCCGTTTCATGCGGGCAGATCCGTATGACAATCAGGTGGGAGAAGCGGAAAGCCTCACCCGCCGGCTTTTTGAGGATGAACTGGACAAATCACACAATCTGCTTTCCGGCACGCTCTGCGACTAATGCCCGGAATGCATCCAGGAATTCCGTACAGTCCCATACCCCGCAGCCAATCAGCTGGTCGCCGGAGAGACTCATTTCCAGCTGGACACCGTTTTTAAGCGTAATCCGCAGTGACTGCTCGCCCGGAAGTGCTTCCGCATTTTCGAGGCGGGCTTTTTTCATCAGGATTTCCATCACCGCTTCCGCGTCCTCTCCATTCAGCGTCCCCACGTTTTCAAGGGTAATGAAGGAGATCTGTCCGAGCACGCCGCACGTATCCTGCAGGCTGTCCCCGTTCAGGCCATATCCATGTTCACCGGAGCGCTGGAACAGGGCCATCTGTCCATCCACCTCCGCCAGAAGGGCCGTTGTGACCGGCAGTCCCTCAACGGCGTACACCGTGTCCCCCTTGAGGACGGCATTGCTGATATAATCATTCCGGTCCGCGCGAAGGTCATACGGGTTTTCGGAATAGGAGGTCACGGTCCCCACCGAGTCCCCCATGGCCCGCAGGCTATCCAGCTGGTACATCATCCGGTACAGTTTCCCCCTGTGGATCAGGATCGCGTGATCCTCCTCCACCGACAGGACAAACTCATGTTCCGTCACAGGCCGTGCCTTTACAGGCCCATTGCCGCCGGCCTCAAGGGTATACAGTTCACTGATGGTCACCGGGCGGTTCATGAACCATCCCGCAATGCCCAGAATCACCACAAGCACTGCCGCCACCGCCCCCAGCCGCGGAATCCACCCGCGTACCGGCCTTTTATCCATACCTGCAATGATGTGCGCCCGCATATCCTTACGGCAGCTGAATCCGGCAACACCTCTGTTCAATTGTTCGCGAACCGATTCTGGAGAATTCAGATCGATCATTGCCGGGCACCTCCTTTTTAGCCTCATACTTCCCATGTGCCAGAGCAACTCTGTTCCGGCACCGATTCCATAAATGTCAATCCTTTGTAAGTCTCAGCCTTGTCATTGATTCTTGTTCAGGATGGCTTCCAGTTTATCCCGTCCCCTGGCCAGGCGGCTCGCCACCGTACCATTTGAGATCTTCAGGATGGAGGCAATCTCCTGCAGTGTAAAATTCTGATAATAATACAGCAGGATAATTTCCCGAAACTGTGCAGGAAGTGCATAAACGGCTTTCGCCAGCTGCTCCTGCTCCTCCCGCTCTTCCAGGAGATTCCGCTCATCCGGAATCAGTTCCATCGCAGGGGGGCCGAGAATGACCCGCTTCGCCCAGGAACTGCGCCAGTAATCGCGGCACGCATTTATCGTCACGCGAATCAGCCAGGCTTTTTCCTTTCCCGGCGTAATCTCCCCTGTATAGGTAAACAGCTTCGTAAAGACATCCTGGCAGATGTCCTCCGCCCGCTGTTTTTCCCCCAGATAGTAATAAGCGGTTCTCAGCACATCATTGCCATACAAGGCATAAAGCCGGTCAAAGACCTCACCTGTATACGGCCGTGCATCCGACTGCAATCATAACACCCCTAACTAATAAACGTATCTGTCCCGCGAATTTATCCTGCCTGATGAAAAAAGCTTCTTTCTGTCCAGAAAGAAGCTCTTTAAACGTCCAAATCCGGAATCAGAACTTTCGTCCGGCTCCGCCGCCGCGGGAACTGCCTCCGCCAAATCCGCCTCTGGAACCTCCTCCAAAACCGCCGAAACTGCGTCCGCTTCCGCCTCC
>JAGAHV010000177.1:0-7776 GCA_017626895.1 Clostridia bacterium
CAGGTGGGATGCCTCATCCTGAAGCTGACAGCCCATTTCCGGAAGTGGGATGATCTCGTGGGTGCGCTGGGCAAAAAAGCCGCATACAGGGCCGCCTTTTCCTGGACCGACCGGGTACATGCCTTTGTTCCGGTAGCGAAAGGGAGTTTCCATTCCGAGAACCGGCGGGACCTGGGTCTGGACATGCCCGATGCGCTCAAGAAGGTCCTGAACCTGCTGACGCTTGTAAGCCAGAGAGGCGTCATAGGTCATATGCTGACAGGTGCATCCGCCGCAGCGCCTGGCGATCGGGCAGAAAGGAATCTGCCGGTCAGGGGAATCATTCAGTCTCTTTTCAACTTTTCCATAGGCAAAGCGGCGTTCTGTTTTGACAATTCGGACGAGCGCACGCTCGCCGGGCAGCAGATCCGGAACGAAAACAACGATATCATCGCAGCGGCAGACCCCCTGGGCATCCTGCCCGAGGGAGAGACAGGTCATCTCGTGGACGCTGTTTTTTTCAAACATCGGAATAGGGTCCTCCAGTCATCAAGCATTGACAAAAATCATTCTAAAAAAGGAATATCCGGAAGCCCGGATATTCCCAGGAGAATCAAATCAGATGGTATTGATCAGGTTGTACAGCTGCAGGTTGAATTCCCGTTTCTGCTGGAGGGCCATGCCGATGGGCAGGTAGTAGACCCGTCCGTCTTTAAGTCCGATGACCTGGTTGCCGATGCCGTTCTCAAGCAGATTGACGGCCAGATTTCCGGCTTCAAATGCGAACCAGGAATCATAGGCAGAAGGCGTGCGTCCACGCTGCGTATAGCCAAGGACCGTCGGGCGCGCCTCGCATTTGCATTTGTATTTCAGCATGAGGGAAAGGAAATGGGTGTTCATTACATCGTCATCATGGACGTGACAGCCGTTTTCCCTGAGAAAGCGATGCCAGTCCATGGGATGCATGGCGTCCCATGCGCCCTCGGCAATGACGACGGTTGCGCGCGGATTTCCCATATCGATGAGGCGGGAGAGGCGGTTGGCCACTTCCTGGATGGACCAGTTTACCTCGGGAACGATGCAGATTTCAGCGCCTGAGCCTGCGGCCGCCTTGAGGGCGATATCGCCGCAGTGGCGTCCCATGACCTCGACAACGGCCGGACGGTCATGCGAACGGCTGGTGGCCCGGATGGACCGGATGTCATCCACACAGGAGTTGACAGCGGTATCATAGCCCAGGGTCATTTCGGTATAGGCGAGATCATTGTCGATGGTGCCGGGGATGCCGACGCAGGGAACGCCGAGTGCGCACAGCTCCATGGCACCGTGATAGGAACCGTCACCGCCGATGACGACGATGCCTTCAATGCCCATTTCGCGGATGTTGTTGACCGCATGGACGCGCATTTCCGGACGGTGAAATTCGAGACAGCGGGCGGTGCGCAGATAGGTTCCCGGCTGATCGGCGATATCCAGAATGGTATCCAGATCCAGTTCAAGCATGTCATCTTCAATATGGTGACTCTTGCAGAGGGTGCCGTTATACCCCCGTTTAATGCCGATCAGGGACATGCCGTGATAACGGGCGGCTTTGGCGACTGCCATAACAGCAGCGTTCATCCCGGGTGAATCACCGCCTGAGGTTAATACACCAATACGATGCATACAGGTTTCCTCCCTTTAAAGACCAATAAACCGGTCAGTTTCTCTCAGTTGTTCAAAAACGTGGCTCATTATACGCTGTGACAGTGCAGAAAGTCAAGGAAATCGACCTGAAAGCGAAAAATTCTTCTTGACTTCATTCAATGGCGTGATTTATACTATGACAGATTCTGCGTGGAACGCAGAAGCAGGAGTTGTTGTTGCTGTTCGTGTTTCGATTTTGAGGAGATTCTTGCCCCTTGATGCGGCCTGGCCGTATAAAAAGAGTATTCCGCATTTTCCTGAAACATGGATTGAACTAAAAATAATCGTTTCGCAAGGAGTGAGATCATAATGGCTTCATCTGTCAGAACTTATCAGCCGAAGAAGCGTCAGCGCGCCAAGGTACATGGCTTCCGCTCTCGTATGTCCACCAAAAACGGCCGCAAGGTTCTTGCACGCCGTCGTAATCGCGGCCGTGCCAAGCTGACGGTTTCCAATCCCGTCTGATAACTGGATTCATTTGCCGCTGTGCGGCATCGTTTTTCCTGCCGGAACAGGGGAACGTTCGGTCCGGCCCGGTAAAGACCGGGAACGGACCTTTTTCTTTTCTTTTGCATCAGGGCTGAAAGGCGTCTGCCTTTCGGTCGGATGCAGACCATGCATTGCATGCTGGATGAACCGGAGGCGTTTTAGTTGCAGCGAAAATACAGCCTCAAGAAAAATGCACAGTTTAAGTATGTCTACAGACGCGGAACCTCCAGTGGTTCCAGGGAAATGGTATTGCTGTATACCCGGTCCAGTACTCTGAAAATCGGATTTTCTGTCGGAAAGAAAATCGGCGGTGCGGTGGTTCGCAACCGTGTGAAGCGTCGGCTTCGGGCGGCAGTGGATCCGGTGATTCCCAGAATGAAAAGTGGACTGTATATTTTTATTGCCCGAAATCCTGCGGTGGATGCAGATTTTGCCAGTCTGCGGAAATCAGTCATTTATATGCTGAAAAAGCAGAATTTGCTGATGCAGGAGGCAGGAAAGGCGGATTCGTGATGAAACGTCTGCTTTTGGCACTGATTCGGTTTTACAGGAAACGCATCAGCCCGATGCACCAGCCATGCTGCCGTTTTACTCCGACCTGCTCGACGTATGCCATGCAGGCGATTGAAAAATACGGGGCACTGAAAGGGACGTATCTGGCAATCCGCCGTATTCTGCGCTGCCATCCGTTTTACAAGGGGAATCTGTACGATCCCGTACCATAATATGCCATCATGAGGAGGCTGGGGGCACTCCTCTAACGATAGTACAAGGAGACGAACTGTCCATGAATTTTCTTAATGACCTTCTGCTGACGGTTATCAAGGGACTGTATTCCGTCATAAACAATTATGCCGTTACCATTATTGTTTTTACGGTGCTGATTAAAGTTCTCGTGATGCCGCTGAATCTCGGAAGCCGTCGTTCGACGATGAAGATGAGCGCCCTTCAGCCGAAACTGAAGCGCCTGCAGGATAAGTACAAGGATGATCAGGAAAAGCTCAATCAGAAAATGCAGGAGCTTTACAAGGAGGAGGGAGTCAACCCTCTTGGCGGCTGTCTGCCGATGATCATTTCAATGGTCATTCTGTTTGCCATGTTCTATGCTCTTCGGACATTTGCCAATGAGCAGCTGGTCCGTCAGTTCCTGACCTTCTATCATAATCCGGAGATTGATCCCAAGACACTCGTTGAGCCGTTCCTCTGGATCAAGAACCTCTGGATGCCGGATACCCCGTTTGCCACATTCCTGCCGGATGTCAATTCGCTGCGGATGGTGGATTATACGGTCTGGAATCAGGTCAGTGCCAATCTGGCGGCTGCCGGAACGATTCCCGAGGCTCTCGGCTTTGCCGGCCGCGATGCCATGACGGCCTACATTGACAGCGTAGTGGTTCCCTTTGTTTCCTCTGAGGTTTATGCGGCACATCTCGCACCGCTTGCGGGACTCAGCAATCTGCGTTTCCTGTTCTGGAACATCACCATTTATGCGGAATATAACGGTCTGTTCCTCCTTCCGCTGATCTCCATGGGAACACAGGTCATCATGCAGAAGCTGACCATGCAGCAGCAGACGGTTGCCAATCCGCAGCAGGCAGGCAGTCAGAAGACGATGATCTATGTGATGCTGTTCATGTCTCTCTATTTCTGCGCACAGTACAACGCGGCATTCGCCCTGTACTGGGTGGTATCCAATATTTATGCGATCGTCGAACAGCTTGGCTTTAACCAGTACTTTAAGAATCAGGAGGCCAAGGCTGCTACCGCTGAGGAGGTCGGTATCTGATGAAGACATGTGAATTTACGGGCAAGACGACACAGGAAGCGATAGATCATGGGCTGAGCGAACTTGGTGTAACCATTGCCGATGTACGTGTGGAAGTTCTCCAGGAAGGCGCAAAGGGTCTCTTCGGAAGGTTTGGAAGCAAACCGGCCAAAGTACGTATAACGGTATTTGAGGAAGAAAAAGAGGAAGACGGCGGACTGAGTGATCTTCTCGGCAGCTTCTCTCTCGATTCAAATACGAAAAAGCAGAAGGCAAAGCCCCAGCCCAAAGCAGCTGAGCCCAAAAAGACGGAGAAAAAGCAGGAACCGGCGGCTCAGGAAAGCGCGCCTTCACAGGAGCCGGTGCCGGCTCCGCGTCAGGCGGAACCGGAAAAGCCGGCAGAGCCGGCTCCGGTAGTGCCGCCCGTGGCAGAGGTGCAGGTGAAAAACGAGAGCCCGGCGGCGGACAGGCCCGGGACGGAAGCAGTAAAAGAAGAACTGCCGGCACAGGCCGCGGATGAAGTGAAAGATGAGGCAATTGCCGGGGAGTCCGCTGTCCATTCAGAGACAGAGGACGGTTTTGTGCCGGAGGGCGCACCGCACCTTTTCCCGGAGGATACACCGGCAGGCAAGGCGCAGCGTTTCCTGATGGAAATGACGAAACGGATGAATGTTTCGGTCGAGGTGTTCGCGGATGATTCTCAGCCGGACACCGTTGCCATTCATATGATGGGGGATACCCTGGGGATTCTCATCGGCAGACGCGGGGAAACACTGGATGCCCTCCAGTATCTGACCAGTCTGCAGGTCAATAAGGGACAGGATGAATACATCCGTGTAACGGTTGATTCGGAAAACTATCGCGCAAAGCGGGAAGACAGTCTGCGCAGGCTGGCCCTTCGCATGGCGAACCGTGCCCAGAAGACGGGACGCCGTGTGGTGCTTGAGCCCATGAATCCCTATGAGCGCCGTGTGCTTCACACGACACTGCAGAACCATCCGGCGGTAACCACCCATTCCGAGGGCGAGGAACCGAACCGGCATGTGGTGATTACCCTCAGGAATCAGCCTGGTGCGGCAAAACCGGAGAACAAGGAGAAAAATCCCGGAGAAGGCCGCAGCAGGAAAAGAGGACGCAGGCGCGGACCGAAAAAAGCGAACGCGGCACAGAACGTTCCGGAGATGAACGGCGAGGAGATGCCTCCCGTGATTGAAATCGTTGAGGAAGGTTCTGAAGAGTGATGATAGACAGCAGAGAGTGGCTCTCTGCTGTTTTCTAATCCGGGAAATTCGGCTTAAATCAGTCGATGTGTTTGGAGGTCAAGAATGGATCAGTTGGCGGTTAAATGCCGTAAAGGCCTGATGTGTATTCTGGAAAATGAGGCATTATTCCTCCTGGCAGCGTTTCTTTTGAGGGGAATCCTGTTTGTGGATACGCTGAAATGGTATATGGAAGATCTGACCCGGCTGTATACCTATGTGTTGTGTCCATGGGGCGGAGCGCTGATTGGACTGAGGCTTGCCCGGCTGGGACAGAAAAAAAGCGGCTCTGAAATGCCGGTGCTGTTTCTCCTTTTCATATGGATTACCGTTCCGCTTCTGTGGCGCTTTGGGCCGACATTTAACAACATTGTGACCGATATCGGCTATGCAATTGTTTTCTTTGGTGTATATGCCTCCATTCGGGAGCGGGAGGAAACTGTCCGGGAAAGACGTCTGTTTGAGATGGGCGTGCTGTTTACCGTGCTGTCGATCATCTGGTGCGGGCTGCTTCTATACTGTGCCGTAACCGGAAAACAGATTGGGGAGGATACCGGCGGACTTCCCTTCGGTGTATTCCGCGGCTTTCTGTTTGCGGGCATTCATTACAATTCAGTCGGGATGATGGCCATTGGCTGCCTGTTTATGAGCATGGCGCTCTTTGCGTGCGGCAAAAGGGCACTGCTTCGGGCGGCCGGTGTGGCAGGTGCAGTCCTGGCCGCTCTGGTGATTATCCTGTCGCAGAGCAGAACCTCGCGGTACGCCATGCTTATTGCCCTGGCCTTTGGTGCATTCATGAAAATGTGGGTTTGGCCGGGAATGAAAAATGGCGGAATCCGAAAAATTCTGGCGGTCCTCTGCGCGGCAATGGTTCTGGCAGGCGGCTATGCATTGTCCGGTCTCATTACACGCGCTGCACTGGCGCATTACGAGAAACTGGCCGGACAGACCGGAACTCAAACCGGGCAGACGGCGGAAAGTGTCCAGGAATCCGAAACGCAAAACGGGGAAGGAATCCTTCAGGGTGTGGCAGAAACGATGGTGGCTTCCGCAGCAGCGGAAAGCGACATGACAGGAAAGTCACGCGAGGCGGTGGATGCAACCTTTTCAGACCGGACCAATATCTGGCGGAATCTCTTTGATCTCTGGCGCGGGGATCTGAAAAAGATGCTGATGGGCAGAGGCGTTGGGAATACAGGCAGGCTGATTGCCCACGATACCATCCATGAGGCCGAAGGGTCGGCGGCAGTGCACAATACCTACCTTCAGTTTATGGCAGATTTCGGACTCATCGGCTTTATGCTGCAGGCGGCTTTCCTGCTGTGTATTTTGCCGCGTCTTTTCCGGGGTGTCAGCTATGGCGCCGAACACGGAGAATCCGGACTTCTTTCAATGGGCATGCTGGTCGTGGCGGTGCTTTTAATCGGCCTGATGGAAAGTGCGCCTCTGGGACAGATGACCCCGACCAATCTGGTTCTCTATCCGGCACTGGCCTTTTTAACGGCAAAAGGGGAAACCCTTGTCAAACAGAAATGAAATTGTTATAATTTTTCCAATCGTGTGCAGACGATGGAAGAGTAACCGAAAGAGCTGCAAAAAGCAGGTAGATAATGGGAGGCCACTTTCATGAAGCGGTTTAAGATTCAGCTGGGATTTGCCCTGATGCTTTTCCTGTTTCTTCCGGCACTGGTATCAGCGACGACGTACGTCTTTCCGTATGAAGGATTCCGCTATACCGTGCAGAGTGAAACGGAAACAGTACTGACACAGACCAATCTGTCGGAACATGAGACGTTTATCAAGGGACTCGGGACAGATGTTGAGGCTGTTCTGGCAAACTATATCGCCAATGGAATCATTATGGAAGTGATCCCGGAGGACGGCGGACAGATCGCTGTCAGTGTCATGAATGATCCGTATCTGAATGCGGGAAAAGCATTTGATGAACTGACGGATGAGGAAAAGAAGAAACTGATTGAGCGTTTTGAGGAAAGCGGGCTGTATGAAAGCTGCGAGCTGCGGGACGGGCAGCCAGGGGCAATAAGGCTTGTTTCCTCTGCCATGTATGCTTCTATGCCGGTCTATTCCCTTCGCTATGTAACGCTTGCCCATGACCGGTTCTATACACTGAGCAGGACCATTGTCGGGCGGGAAATCAGCGGGGAGGATGAACGGGCGCTTGAGGGGGTTCTTGCCGGAATCCAGATGTTTGAGCCCCGGATAAAAGCAACGCCGGAACCGACGCCGGAGCCGACACCGGCGCCGACGGCTGAACCGGAAAATCATCCGGCAGAGGCGGAAAAGGTAAAAGGAAACATGGCACTGGATCCGGTCGATTCCATTATTTATGAGGACACCCTGACGGTGACCGGAAAGACCGACGCAGGGGCGGACGTGCGCGGAACGCGCAATAATGAAGCGGCGGGACAGACGGTGGCTGACAGTGACGGGGCGTTTTCGCTTCGTATCCGGCTGAATGTGCCGGGGGAGAACCATCTGGTCATTGAAACGGATGAGGCATCTGCCGAACTGAGGGTCAATGCTGAACTCAAACCCGCCAAAGTGACGATCATCGAACCGGTAGAAAGGACCTTTGCC
>JAGAHV010000178.1:0-8154 GCA_017626895.1 Clostridia bacterium
TCGCGGCGGATGGCGTTGTAGATGTCCGGCTCGGACTCCTTGTCCAGGTTGATAACCTTGGCATAGCAGCCGCCTTCGAAGTTGAACACGCCCTTGTCATCCCAGCCGTGCTCGTCATCGCCGATCAGCAGGCGCTTGGGATCGGTGGAAAGCGTGGTCTTGCCGGTTCCGGAGAGACCGAAGAAGATGGCGGTATTCTTGCCGTCCATATCGGTGTTGGCAGAGCAGTGCATGGAGGCAATGCCCTTGAGCGGCAGATAGTAGTTCATCATGGAGAACATGCCCTTCTTCATCTCGCCGCCGTACCAGGTATTCAGAATGACCTGCTCACGGCTGGTGATGTTGAAGACAACGGCGGTCTCGGAGTTGAGGCCCAGCTCCTTGTAGTTCTCAACCTTGGCCTTGGAAGCATTGTAGACGACGAAGTCCGGCTCAAAGTTCTTGAGCTCTTCCTCGGTCGGCTTGATGAACATGTTCTCGATGAAGTGTGCCTGCCAGGCCACTTCCACGATGAAGCGAACGGCCATGCGGGTGTCCTTGTTGGCGCCGCAGAATGCATCAACGACGAAAAGGCGCTTATTAGACAGTTCCTTGATTGCCAGTTCCTTCACGGCCTTCCAGGTTTCCTCGGAAGCCGGATGGTTATCATTCTTATATTCATCCGAAGTCCACCACACGGTGTCCTTGGAATTCTCATCCATAACGATGAATTTGTCTATCGGGGAACGGCCGGTGTAAATGCCCGTCATTACGTTGACTGCACCCAGCTCGCTGACCTGGCCCTTTTCATAGCCTTCCAGACCCGGCTTGGTCTCCTCTTCAAACAGGAACTCATAGGATGGATTGTACACAATCTCCGTCGTACCGGTGATTCCGTACTTTTCAAGATTAATCTTCGCCATTGCAGTACCCTTTCTGAAAGTAGTTTTCACGTCGACATTGTTCACTTAAAGGAAAACCCTAGTTCGACATGATTACTTTAGCATAAAGAGCAAAAGAAATCAACCACATTTTTCGAAAAAAATGATTTCGCCCTAATTAAGGCAATTTCGGACAATTCCAACGCCCGAATTCAGCAGAAATAACAAAAAGGAGACTGCTTCACAGTCTCCCCTCCGCGGACATTGTCCGCCTCTTTATTACATGCTGCTGACCACGTAGTTCTGCAGAGCCGCAACGGCCGCTTCCTCATCCAGTCCTTCCACCATGACCGTCATTTTCCCTCCGCAGGAGAGATTCAGAGCCTGCCGGCTGCGGACATCGGAAAGAGGAACCGTGTTGTGCTCATCACTCAGACTGACCTTGCTCTGGAACCCGGAGGCAACACCGGACATTTTTCCCAGCTTGCGTCCAAGGTTCGTGTTTGAAGTCGTCAATACATAGCCAAATTTCTTCATTGATTACCTCCCTGATTTGTCAGGTGGTCCCCCAACCACCGGAGGCGCATTATACGCAAATTCCCCTCCGGTTGCAACTTGTCCGTTTCCCCAAAGTTCGGCAGTTTGTTTTTTCGTTCGGGATGTTTTTGTAATATTTTTCCACGAAAAAAGGGAAAGGATTTCCCCTTTCCCTGCAAATTGGATAAATCGACGAAACATCGTCGTCATATTTCAGACGTTTCAGACAAAAAGAATTGATCCCAAAGTCACTTTCACTGGAATTCCAGGTATTCGGTCATGATATAGCCCCGTTTTCCTTCCGGTGTCACCACGCAGGTCCACTGATTGCCATAATCCGTCACCCGCAGCCGTTCACCCAGGCGGGCATGGCCGATAATGTTTCCGGTCTTGTCGCCGATGCTCCGCAGATTCACCTTATCCGTCTTCACGGAGGCGATCAGGTGAACCGTGCTGGCCGGTGCGGCAACCTGTGCCAGGGGGACAAATCCCGTCACCTCATTCTGAGTCGCAATGTCCAGATTGGGCGTCGTTCCGGCATTCACGTACATCCAGTCGCCGAATTTCCCCAGCATGTACATTTTGCTCCCTGCCGCAACAGTCCCAACCTCGGCGCCCTGGCCGCTGGGCTCTGCGTAAAGGATGACCTCCGTTCTCGTCGTTCCCCGCTGCGGAATCCGCTCGGAGACCGGATCCGATGCCTGAGACAGCAGGCGAATGCTCTTTTTCTCCACGTAACCGGTCAGGTCATTCAGCGTCACCCGGGCAAATTCCGTCTGGGTATAATCCAGCAGACGAACCTGTGCGCCGCCGCACAGGGCACCAAGAATCGCGGCACCCTTATCCGGCTCATGATACACGATGACCGGCATATCCTCATCATCCGCCTGCACCACACCGATGGAGGATTTGGATACGGACAGTGTCAGATCGCTGATGGCAATATAGCCGTAATCGCCCTTGTTATAGGCTCCGGCACCGCCGATCAGGGTCCGCACGTAGACAAAATTCTGGCTCTCGCCCAGAACCTCCACTTTCATCTGACTGCCCAGCGTCATATACGGTTTCGCCCGGTCGCCCTTGACGCTGTAAAGAATGCAGTCCCCTTTGGTTTCCATCACCAGCGGATAATACGGGATCGTGCTCCTGGAGGCGTTCCCCAGGGCCACCAGCGTGTTTTTCTTTGTGGGGTAAACCCATCCGGACACACCGCCGACACGAATCCGGCGCCACAGTCCTTCTCCGCGTCCAAAGAGCATCACGCAGTTCGTCCCGTTCCCCATGGACATGCTGACTTTGCCTTTCTGGTTCGGTGTCTCATAGAGCACCATTCTGGCATCCGACGCCCCGGTATTGACCACATAATTCTTGAGGCTGCCGGTTTCCGTGACCGCTTCAATGGGAAGGAAGCCATACAGTCTGCCCTGGTCCGAATCCTTGAACACATAGGCCCAGTTCCCGATGATTCCCACCATATGGACCTGCTCGCCCGAGGCCACCGTTCCGACAGACGTCGCCTTGTCATCCGTTCCCGAAAGCAGATTGATGTTGTCACTCCACATACCGGTCAGATCGACCTCCGCCGGACGGCACTGCCCAAACCAGCCGTTTGCGCCGTACCGGTTTGCCGCTTCTTCCCGGGTGATCAGATAATTCTCGGCCATATAGCCCTGAATTCCGCCGATTTCCACGTGAACAAAACGAACCTGTTCACCGGCTTCGGGCACATTCCCGTTTTCCCCCTCCGCCGTCTCCTCCGGGACAGGCGTTTCCTGAACGGTCTCCGTCGTGACCGGATCGCCCAGCACATGAACCTCTGCCCCGGTATAGAATGAACCAATCACGGCCCCGCCCGATCTTGGCTGAGAACGCATGTTCAGCCGCATCAGGTCACTCTTGTCCTTTTCCTGATTGTCGACAAACAGTGACTCCGCTGCCGCGCTCAGGGTAAAACAAATCATCAGCAATACAAGCATCAAACCGATTTTCCGCATACTCAATCCTCCCTTGATATCGATTATCAGGTTCTTCCCTGTTGATTCCAAATGTGTCTCACTTCTTTGTCACGGTCCCGCCGGGCAGTTTCAGCCTCAGCGCGCCGGGAACGATTTCAAATCCGGCCTCATCCATTTTCTCCAGACGGCCGTCAATATTCACCGTCATTCCCCTGGAACGGACCACCACCTGTCTGGCCTGAATCCGCCTGGCGATGCCAAGACGGACATGCAGCGCAAAGAGAAACAGCGGCAGCAGAAACGGCAGACTGAGTTTTGGCAGTTTCGGAATCAGGATCACGTCAAAAAGTCCGTCAAACAGGTTCGCCTCAGGGGCAACCCGCATGCCGCCGCCAAAATACTGCCCATTGGCAATCTCCACAATGGTCAGCGAATGCCGTTCAAAAGGACCTCCGTCCAGGGATATCTCTGCCTCCACCGGCTGATAACTGCGAAGAATGGAAATCAGTGCCTTCCGGTACGCCTTTTCGCCGGGATAGACTGCTTTCAGTTTCTCCGTCTTTTCAAGGACCTTCACATCAAAACCGGAACCGGCAATATTGATAAAGCAGCGTCCGTTAATCCGGCCGCAGTCGGCATATACCGTTGTCCCCTCCAGCTGAGCGGTCAGTGCCTCAATGGGATCCTTTGGCAGCTGCAGCACCCGGGCAAAATCATTTCCGGTTCCGGAGGGCACAATATAAAGCGGAATTCCGCCCCTGACGACGGCATCCACCACCTCACTGAGTGTCCCGTCACCGCCCAGGCAAACCAGCGCCTCACAGCCATCTCGAACCGCCTGTTCGGCTTTCACCGCCGGGTCACCGACGCCCTCCGAGGCATACATCCGCACCGTGCCCCGGCTTTCAAGGATCGTCTTCACCTTTTTGGCCAGTTCTTCCCCTTTTCCGCCGCCGGAAACAGGATTATAGACCAGTCCGATCATCCGTGCCGTCCTCCCTGCCCTGTGCCCGCTCGCCGGATGCTCTCTGGCGCTCACTTTTTTCCCGCCGTGACACTTCCTCAATCACGGCATCGTGCCTGGCCTGCCCCTCCGCATCCAGTTCATGCATGCGGGCAATCAGGAACTTGATCGGCACCCCCAGATCCCGGTACATCTGCTCATGCTCACTGATGTAGTTCGGTTCAAATCCGGAGGCAGCCAGATCCCGGATCAGCATCACCTGTTCAAATCCGCTTTCCTTAAAGCAGGGAAGCGATTCCTCAAACAGGGAATCATCGTCTGTCTTGAACCAGATCTCCCCGCCCGGGACCAGTGCGTGACGATACTGCATCAGCTGCCGGGTATGTGTCAGGCGGCGTTTGGCATACTTGGGCCGCTTGGTCCAGGGATTGCAGAAATTGATGTAAATCCGCTCAATTCTGTCCTCCGGTCCGAAGAATTCATCAAAGCGCGAGATATCAAATCGGGAAAGCAGCACGTTGCGAACCGGCCGTTTCCCGTAAAGCCGTTCTATGTTTCGCCGGGCATCTCCCAGAACATTGGATGTGATGTCCACCGCAATAAAATTGCGGTCCGGCCTGTCTGAGACCATCTTCGCCGTGGAAACCCCTTTTCCGCAGCCAAGTTCCAGATAAAGCGGTTTGTCCTCCGGAAACTGACTGCGCCATTTTCCTTTCAGCTGAAACGGTTCATCCCTGTAATAGGGGCAGGCCGAAAGCTCCGGCTTTGCCCACTTTTTGGTTCGCATGTGCATCGAAAGAAACTCCTTCACCGTAAATCGGCCCGCTGTCATCAAAGGAAAAGCGTCCATTCATCGTTCAAATGTCTGTTTGCCGAAACCCGGTCCTGAGAGGACCAAAAACGGAAGCCCGCCAAAAAAGATAAAGAACCAGATTCTGATTTGATTATAGTGCATCCACCCGGCTGATTCAAGATTTTTCCTGTATTTCTCTTCATTTCGGATGACTTTCTCCGCCCGGCAAAGGACTGGCCCTGCCGCATAGCGGCAGTTTGTCATACAGGAGCACCGGAAATGCCGCGGTGCCAAAAGATCAGGTTGCGGCTCATAAAGCAGCTGAAACAGACAGGCCGATTCCGGATTCTTGCAGGGAACCAGGTCTTATGGTAAAATACGCTCACTTTCAACGCGCATTCTCTATGAAAAGCCCTGCCCGTCTGTCCGGGAACAGGATAGACTCACCAGAAGAAAGAAGGACAACTATGCCTCAGTTATCACACCGTGTATCCACCTTTACCGATTCCGTGATCCGCCGCATGACCCGAATCAGTGATGAAGTCGGTGCCATCAACCTCTCCCAGGGATTCCCGGACTTTCCTCCCCCAAAGGCGATCACTGACCGCCTGAAAGCGGTGGCAGAGGAAGGGCCGCATCAGTACTCGGTCACGTTTGGTGCCCCGAATTTCCGCGCGGCACTGGCCAGAAAACAGGGACAGGCCTATGGCCGCACGATCAACCCGAATACGGAAATCGTCGTCACCTGCGGCGGAACCGAAGCGATGATGTGCGCCATGATGACCGTCTGCAATCCCGGTGACAAGGTCATCGTATTCTCGCCGTTCTATGAGAACTACGGCGCGGATGCCATTCTCTCCGGTGCAGAGCCCATTTTCGTTCCGCTGGTTCCCCCGACTTTTGACTATGATGCCAATGTCCTCGAGGACGCGTTCCGGCAGCATCCCAAAGCCATCATCGTCTGCAATCCCAGCAACCCCTCCGGAAAGGTGTTTACACGGGAGGAACTTCTTCAGATCGGCGAGCTGTGCAACCGCTATGATGCCTACCTGATCACCGATGAGGTCTATGAGCACATCGTCTTTGATCCCTGGCAGCATGTCTATGCCGGTGCGCTGCCCGAAATACGGGACCGGGTCATCTGCTGTTCTTCCCTGTCCAAAACCTACTCCATCACCGGCTGGCGTCTGGGGTATCTCATCGGGCCGGAGGACGTGATCGAGGGAGCCAAGAAAGTGCACGATTTCCTGACTGTGGGTGCCGCTGCGCCCCTTCAGGAAGCGGCCGTCGTGGGCCTTGAAATGCCGGAGAGCTATTACCGGAACCTGAAGGAAATGTACACCCACAAGCGCAACACCATGCTGGCCGGTCTTGACCGCATCGGTCTGCGGCATACCATCCCTCAGGGCTCTTACTTCATCATGGTGGACATCAGTGATTTCCAGAAGCCCGGCATGCGCTTCCACGGGGAAAGCGACCTGGCCTTCTGTGAATGGATGATTCGTAACGTGGGCGTCGCCGCCGTTCCGGGATCCAGTTTCTTCCGTGAGCCTGTTAACCACCTGATCCGCTTCCATTTTGCCCGCAGTGAGGAAACGCTGCTGGAATCCATCGAGCGTCTGTCAAAGCTGCCGAAACTTCTGTGAACGGATCACCTGCTGCCTGCGGCAGGCCCGATTCCCGGTAAAGCCGGCTGAACCTTTCTGCGTATCTCTTTGTTTTCTGTTTTGACGTGCTCCATTCCCTGGGAATGGAGCACAAGCTTTATCCGGTGCTGCCACGCCCTGCGTGCACCGGAAAGATCAGGCTGCCTGAGGCAGCCGGCTGTCATCGAGGTATTCCATGACGATTTCCATTTCCGTTCCACCCGAGCTGAATGGGACCTCCCTTCGCAACACAGTCCGTCAGCTCGGTTTTCCGACCCAGCAGACCGCTCTTCTGTTCAAATCAGACGGTGTTCGGGTAGACGGTGAATTTGTCTACCCCAATCAGCCTGTGTTCACGGGAGAAGTGCTGGAACTGTCCTTTCCCAGCTTTGAGTCAAAGGACAAAAAACGAAATAACAGTTTTCCGGCACCCGAAATCCTTTATGAGGATGAGGCCTATATCATCGCCTTTAAGCCCGCCGGCATTCCGACGCATCCGGGCAAAAAGGTTGCCGAAACCTGTCGGGACTCCCTGGAAACGCGCATTCTGAATGCCGGGTATGACGCACATCCCATTCATCGCCTGGATGCGGAAACACAGGGCATTGTCGTTTTTGCCCGTTTTCCTTATGCTCAGGTGGCCCTTCAGAAGCAGATGACCTCAGGCACTTTCCGAAAACTGTATGAGGCTTATCTGTTTGGGACGCTCCCCGCCCGGGCCGGTTTCATTGAGGCACCCATTGAACGCAAGCACCGGGGCAGCTATACCCGAATCGTCCGGGAAGACGGAAAACGGGCCCTCACCGCTTACACGGTTCTGGAGACGCGCACCATTGACAGACAGACCATTTCGCATGTCCTTCTTTCCCCATTGACAGGACGGACACACCAGCTCAGGGTGCATATGCATTATCTGGGCTGCCCGATTCTCGGGGATATCCGCTATCGCACCCCGCTTTCCACCGCCTTTCAGGAAGCATACTGCATTCCCACTCTTCAGCTGAACGCGTTCCGGCTCTCTGTCGTGCATCCCTTTCTGAACCGGAAACTGGACATTCAGTCCCGGCCGCTGAGCGATCCTCTCTGGTATTCGGATTCGCCCGTTATCCCCGTTCCCGGGGCAGTCCCCATCTGGTAGAGGCCTATCCCGAATCAGGCGCTGCTTAGGACCAATAACAAATCTCCCGGACAATGTCCGGGAGATTTTTGATTCAGTTTCGTCCTGCTACTGTTTGATAAATCCGGATAAACGTTTCCGGGGAGCAGTTAAACAGGAGCGCCTGCAGGCGAAGGACCGGCGAGGAGCTCCGCCGCGTCAGTTCACGGATTTCCGCCCGGTGTTCCCGAATAAAGGCAAGAGCCTCCTGCCGCACCTGCCCCTCAAGACCATATGCAGCGA
>JAGAHV010000179.1:0-24017 GCA_017626895.1 Clostridia bacterium
AAAGGAGACAGAGATGGAGAGAAAAGAACGGGTTGTTCTTGAGAACATGTGTATGATTGAGGACGGAACGAAAGTTCTGGTTGAGGATAAAATCGGGAAGGATATCCGGGGGATCATCTTTCCGGGCGGTCATGTCGAGGAGCACGAACCCATTGTGGATTCGGTTGTCCGGGAGATCTGGGAGGAAACCGGGCTGACCATTGAGCACCCCGTTTTGTGCGGGGTGAAAGACTGGATTGAGGAGGATGGAACCCGGTATATTGTGTTTCTGTTCAGGGCGAATCAGTTTTCCGGCGATCTGAGGTCATCCGAAGAGGGGCGTGTATTCTGGGTGGAGCGGGACCAGGTGCTGGACCTTCCGTGGATATGGGGGATGGATGGCCTGATGAAGATTTTTTCGGGTGAAGAATTTTCGGAAATGTTCCTTACTGCCGCCAGCGGCTGGAAAGCGGAACTGAAGTAAAGGTCAGCTAGATTTGAGCAGATGACACTCAGAAGAGCCGGACACGATTTCGCGGTTCAAAACAAAAGCAGGAAGCTCTCTGAACTTCCTGCCTCAGGGGATGAAACGCTTCAAAGGGAGGCCATATCCCGTCAAATCTGGAGCGGCTGTGCGCCGAAAGGACGTAAAATCACGGCGAACGGTCTGTTCTCTGTCCGGCTGCCGGATGAATTCAGGCAAAGGCGGCCGGTTCAGAGGCTGCTGCCGGTTGTTTCCTCCCGATGAAAGATACGGGTTCCACAGCGGACGCCCCAGGCCTTTCCGTTGAATATCAGGAATTCGATTCTTGAATAGAGACTGCCGTTTTCCTGAATGGAACGGAAGCGGGTCTCTCCGCAGTAAACGAGATGGGTAACCATGCCATTGTGGCATCCGACGGGAATTCCGTCCTTGAGGGTCAGGGTAAAGGTGGAGGGGATTCCCTCGTGACAGATATAGGTGCCGGTCAGCATGTCGTAATCCGAGAACGGATAGGAAACCTCGTTGAACCATTCATGACTCTGGTCAAGCGGCAGTCCGAGAACGGCATTGTACATGGCAAAGAGAAGGGGATCCATATCCGCATCTCCCTGATTGCAGAGGACACTTAAACCGATTCCCTCGCCTAAAATCAGGCCGCCTTTGGTGGAAACTCCATGGAGGCCGCCGGAATGTTCACACAGCACGTGGCCCATGAAGGCCCGCTTATTGATTCCCATGCACATGGTCTGCAAGGACCGCAGAGGATGCTCATTTCCAAGGAGCATTTCCACGGCCTGACGCGGGATAACCTGCTTTCCCTCATGCATGCCGTAGGCGGCAAGCATCCGGTAGTAGGTGGCCATGTCTTTTGATGTTGACTTGACCATGGCGCATCCGCGAAACGGCGGGAGAACCGACCAGTCATCATCACAGCGGTGGCCGCCGTCTTCGGCGGTAAACAGGGAGGTCATGTTGCCGCCGGAGAGGGCATAGGCGGCCAGGTGGCCGTTGTCCAGAATGGAACGGGTCATGCCGAGCGGAGCAAAGACATGTTCGTGCATGAAGGCTTCAAGGGACATCCCGGCGGCCTGATCGGCAATATAGGACAGAATGGCATACCCTTCATTGGAATAGCTGAGATTCTGTCCGGGCATCCCGTTGTTGGGATAGGGACATTTGGCGATGTATTCAATGATCTGGTCAATGGAATCCATGGTATTCGGTGCCGTTTCCTGAAGGTGCCGGTCATCCTCATCACTGCCGCGTCCGGGGGTATTCATGACGATGGACCATTCCAGGGGCTCCATGGCCGGCAGACCGGATGTATGCATGCACAGATGACGAATGGTCACGGCTTCCCGCGGAATTCCGGGAATGTGGAAGCCCGGGAAATAACGGACGACCGGATCATCCAGACGTAGTTTTCCGTCAACGGCCAGAAGACAGATGCACAGCGCCGTGATGGATTTGCTCATGGAGGCGATTCCGAACAGGGTATCATGATTCGGCGCAATGGACTTATTGGAATCAATGAAGCCGTAACTGAAATCATACAGCATGCCCTCAGGACCCATGATGCAGGCGCTGACGCCGGCCAGTGCCTGGCTTTGAGCGAGCTGGTTCAGTTTTACGGTCAGTTCCTCGGTGTTGAACATAGTATTTCCTCTTCTCTTTGGATCAGATGGTAGAATTGGACGGTGAAAGGGCCGGTTATCTGCGAATGAATCCGGCATCTGCCGGATTCTCCTCGGCAGAGATATAGCGTTCCATGGTCATGTGCAGATCGTATTTATCCCTGAGCATGACAATTTTTTCCATGATGGGGGAACCGTGATGATAGTCAAGGGCTTCCTCGTCCGCCCAAGAATCGATGAGCAGGACCGTCTCAGGATCCTCCAGCAGAATGGCATATTCGTAGCGAAGGTTCCCCGGTTCGGATCGAATGGCAGAAACCGTCCCGGAGGAAAGCATCTCCTCCGCGAAGGCTCTTGCCGAACCATCGGTGCCGGTGTATCGAAGATGGAAGGTAATCATCGTTTTTTCCTCCTCCTCAGCTTTGATTTTTTGTCTGAGACCTGGAATTGATAATCTGGTGCTGCACGACAGGGCAGTTCCTTAATGAGCCGCAGCTCGGTCTTTCGGCACCGTGGCATTTCCGGTGCTCATACTTGACAAACTGCCGCTGTGGCGGCAGGCCCTCTCCTTATCATGCCGTTTGGCGGAGCAGTCTTGCCCTTATCCGGATTTTTTCTGTCAAGCTGCATATCCGTATATCGGGCAATGAATGGATGCCCGCGGAAAGGAGCAGTCCTGCGAACATTTCCTGAAGAGTACCCGTTCATATTGAAGGGTAAGATTTGATTTGTCAAGGGGAGATTTCTGCATCGGCGGAAAATCTATTGAGGCTGTGATGTCTCCGGCCTTGGATGGAGGAATCATTCGGAGACAGACAGGATGTGAAAGACCAGCAGATACGCCGCACTCTGCCCTGGATGCGTGATGTTTTCAATTCAGCTTCATGAAAAGCTCAGGGATGAGTCAGTGCGGATGCATTGCACAGGAACAGGCTTTCGTGATACAATCCACATGAAAAAATCCCAGTGAGGGGTTCAGACAGAAAGTCGGAGACCAGGGCGGAAACGGCCGGCCGGGGAATTCGAGGAACTACAGGAACGAGGCAGCATGGATCAGAAAAAAGCGGGAGTGCTTCTATCCTACGGGCAGACCATTCTCTCAACGATTCTTTCACTGGTTTATACACCGGTGATGCTCCGCCTTCTCGGGCAGAGCGAGTACGGAACCTATACACTGGTTGCCGGTTTTATCTCCAATCTCAGTCTGATGAGTTTCGGACTGGGAAGTGCATACATGCGTTTTTTTACCCGCGCCGAGGCAAGAGAGGGTGAGGCGGGCGTTGCCAGGATCAACGGAATGTTCTTTACCATCTTCCTGGTGATCGGGGCACTCAGCCTGTTGGTGGGCGGTGTGCTGGTGGCCAATGTCCACCGGATCTTTGCGGCAAAGCTGACACCGAAGGAAATTGAAACCGCCCGGATCCTGATGGCCATTCTGGTGGTGAACATCGCGGTTTCCTTTCCCTGCAGCGTCTTTTCATCCTTCATCACGGCCAGAGAGCGTTTCTTCTTTCAGCGGATGATCAGCATGATCCGGACGGTTCTCAGCCCGATTGTCATGCTGCCGCTGCTGCTGGCCGGCTACGGCTCGGTTTCGCTGGTCATCGTGACCGTCCTGCTGAGCGCCGTTACGGACCTGAGCAGCTATATCTACTGCAGGCAGAAACTGGGCATGCGAATGACCTTCGGGAACTTCGATTTCGCGCTTCTGCGGGAAATGGCAGGGTTTTCCTTCTTTATCTTCCTGAACATGATCATTGACCAGGTGAACTGGACAGTGGATACAACCATTCTCGGAATTGTTTCAGGAACGGTTGCTACGGCGATTTACGGGGTCGGGTCCCAGCTTCACCGGTATTATCTGACCATTTCAACATCCATTTCCGGCGTGTTTACCCCGCAGATCAACCGGATTGTGGCGACGGAAAAGAACCCGGACGGTCAGCTGACAGACCTGTTTATCCGGGTAGGACGGATTCAGTTCATGCTCCTGATGCTGGTTCTGACCGGATTTATCTTTGTGGGCCGGCCGTTCATCATTGCCTGGGGCGGACCGGAGTACGGGGATGCTTATGTCATCGCCCTTCTGCTCATGATCCCCGTCACCATCCCGCTGATTCAGAATCTGGGCATTGAGATTCAGCGCGCCAAGAACATGCATCAGTTCCGCTCCATTGTCTATATCTGCATGGCAGCAGGAAATGTGGCGATCAGCATTCCGCTGGGCATCGCCTACGGCGGCATCGGATGCGCGCTGGGAACAGCCATTGCTCTGATTATCGGCAACGGACTGGTGATGAACTGGTATTATCAGACACATATCGGACTGGACATGAAACGGTTCTGGTGGAGTATTCTGTCCATTGTGCCATCCATGCTGCTGCCGGCCGCGCTTGGTATGCTGGTCCGGATGAACGTGGCCATCACGGGATATGCCGGTGTTCTTCTGTTTGCCGTGCCCTATGCCGCCCTGTTCACCCTCAGTGTATACCGCTTTGGCATGAACAGCCAGGAGCGGGCGCTGGTGATGGGGGGCGTGAACCGCATCCGCTCAAAAAGAGGCGGATGACAGCTGCATTATTTCATCTGCGGTTTTGAAGAATGGATACAAGAAATCATTGGAGGTTTACCATGGAACGATTTGTTGGGGTTATCCTGTTGCTTTGTCTGCTGGTTTGCGGGAATGCGCTGGCAGAGCCTCTTTTGGCAACCGGATATGATACGGAGACGGTCCTGCGGTCATGGGAGACCAATGCCTTTTTCGCCCGTATGGCAGAACTGACCGGCGTTGAGGTGACCGGCCACGCCATTACAGAGGAAAAGGAATATCAGGCAATGCTCACGAAGATGATGGGGGGCGAGCAGCAGGCGGATATCCTGTTCAAGGCGTCTCTGACCCGGCAGCAGGAGAAGAGCCTGATTGACAGCGGGGCTGTGCTGGATCTGGCACCGCTGATTGAAAAAAACATGCCCAACCTGTCCGCTCTTCTTTCGGAGCATCCCGAATGGCGTGAGCAGATGGCACTGGAGGATGGCCGGATTGCCTCTCTGCCGCTGATCAATCTGCATGAGCGTCAGGTCTGTGCCTGGCTGAATGAGGCCTGGCTGCAGAATCTGGGGATTGCTTTCCCGACGAATCTGAATGAACTGACAGAGGCGCTCAGCGCAATTGCCGGGAAAGATCCCAACGGAAACGGCAAAAAAGATGAGCACGCACTGGACATGGTGGGCGTGTATGAGCTCAGATGGCTGCTGCCCTATTTTGGCATCGTCGCAGATGATTACCATGTGTGCAGGACCGGAGACGGAAAGCTTGCGTTTGCACCGGATCAGGACAGTTACCGCCGCTTTGCCGAGACGATGAAAAACTGGTATGATGCCGGAATCATGCGCCCGGATGCTTTTACCGCAACACATGCCGCTCTGCAGATGACCACGGCTTCCAGCCAGAACTCAGACAAAAAGCAGACCAATACCAGCGGCATGCTGCTGACGGTTACACCGTACACGGTGGTGGACGCGGATGAGGTGGTTCATTACCGGGCGGTTCTGCTTCCGGATGAGAACGGGAAAATGCGCTGGCGGGATTTCCTGGGCGAAATCTGGACCGGCACGTTTGCCGTAACCAGCAGATGCAAGGATCCGGATGCCGCGCTGCGCTGGGCGGATGCGCTTTATTCCCGGAAAGGTGCTGAACTGGCTTATGTCGGCATTGAGGGGGAGGAGTATGCGTTCAACGCGGATGGATACTGGGAGTATAAGCTGCAGGAGAGCAGTGAAATCGAGTCGATCCGTGCCAACAAAATCATCTATACCGGAACCACGGTTCCGGGACTGTTTCCGTACCAGATCATCGAGGCGGTTGACAGTGAGGCGGACCGGCATGTGTTCGCGGAGAGCGAAAAAGTACATGCCTGCAGTGAGCGTGTTCTGCGCAACTACTTCCTGCCCGAAAGCATATCCGCAGAGGTAACGGAAATCAGCACACGCCTGGGTGCACTGGTGGATGTGGGGCTTGCACGCTTTATTACAGGCGAGGTTCCGCTTGATGATGAGAACTGGAATGCCTGGCTGAACTCGCTGCACGAGGCCGGAAGTGCCCGGCTGGTAGAACTC
This sequence comes from Clostridia bacterium, assembly GCA_017626895.1. GTDB lineage: Bacteria > Bacillota > Clostridia > Christensenellales > Aristaeellaceae > Ventricola. The sequence goes on from JAGAHV010000179.1 coordinate 6,214, forward strand.
CTGAGCGACAGATAAAAAATGACGGACGCTGATCCTTTGCGCGGATTGAAGGACAAAGTCAGAGCAGTTATCCCCATAAGCAGGGGCCGGGAAACCGGCCCTTTTCCTTATGGGTTGCAAGGCAAGCGGGGAAAACATGGCTGATGAAAGAATTCGGGAAACCTGTTTTCAGAACATGGTCGCCTGACAGTGAAACGGAGCGAAACAGGTGATTGCAGAAGGCGATTGCAGAAAGCGCATCCCTGATATTGCGAAAAAATGGGAAAAATGATAGAATGCCATTGTACACTTTAGAATGTATAAAACAGTTGGAAAGGACGGTTTTAAAATGAAAAAAATACTTTCTGTGGTTCTTCTGGTCATCCTGGTTCTGACAGCAAGCCTGGCATTGGCAGAGGACAGCAAAGATGAAATGACACTGGAAAAACTGGGTATCACGGCAACGCTGCCTGAGTATTATACCAGAAACAATGGATTTGCCGTGCTTCTTGAGAAGGGCGTTGTAAGCCGGAATCCTTTTGTGTCAATCCTGGCCATCGAGTATTTCCCGCTTCCGATGGAAACCTATCAGAAGCTGGAAGAGTCGATTGATTCCATGTCGGAAGAAGAAATTGAGACGATTCGTAATCTTTTCTCTGTTCCGGCACAGCTGGTTGTGACGGATGGTGACTTTGAGGCGGTAAAACCATACCTTGAGTCCGAACCTGTCTCGGATCCGGTGCAGCTGGGTTCTGCTGAGGGGTACACCTACTGGTATGTACCGACCGTATCCGAAGCCTATCTCCAGGTTTTCGACGGCGAGGACTCGGAGCAGCAGAAGGCGTATGAAGAGGAACTGAGCGGACTCCGCACCGAATTCCTTGAGGATCTGAAGAAAGCCTCTTTCTTCAAGCCGGTAGACGAGGAAGCGGAGTTTGTCGGACAGGTGATCAGCTTTACCTCAAAGGACCTTGACGGAAATACCGTGACAAGTGCAGAGCTCTTTGCCAACAACAAGGTGACCATGGTCAATGTATGGGGAACCTGGTGCGGAAACTGCACCGGCGAAATGGGTGAGCTGGCAGAGATCCATAAGCGTCTTCAGGAAAAAGGATGCGGAATTGTCGGTGTTGAGCAGGAGTATGGCATTACTGATGAAATCGCTAAAGAGGCCAGGGAAATCCTTTCCTCTAACGGCGTGACCTATCCGAATGTCCTTGTGCCGGAGAATGATCCGGTGTTCGATCGGATTCAGGGCTATCCGACAACGTTCTTTGTTGACAGTGAGGGAAAGATCCTGACCTATCCCCTCGTCGGCGCCGCAGTGAGCGAGTATGAGGCGGCCGTTGACAGCCTGCTGAACAACGAGGAAGTTGCGCATGTTGAGGGCAAGGATGCCGCAACCAACAGTGGCAAAGCGTATCGCGTTATCGTCTATGACAAGGACGGTCCTGTAAAAGGCGCGGTCATTCAGTTCTGTGATCCCAGCACCTGCACGCTTGGAAAGACGGATGCTGATGGAGTTGCGACGTTTGATATGCCGGAGGGAACCGTGTATGATGTGCATGTCCTGAAGGTGCCTGCCGGGTATAAGAAAGAGGCAGAAACGTATCATACCCTGGATAAATACAGCGATATCAATATTATCCTTGAAAAAGAGTAATTTCCGTTCAGTGCGGTGAAATCCTTGAATGTGTAAATGAAACGGGGAACCGAATCGGTTCCCCGTTTTTCTGCGTCTCAGCGACGACGGTTCAGATGAGGGCGGCTGCTTTTGCCGCGCATAGACGAGGCGGCAAAGGCTCAGACAGGTTCGCTGCAGGATTTCTGCCGGCAACAGATCGTTCTTTTCGGGAAAACCCCGGGAGGAGCGGGCTATTGCCTGAGGCCAACCGAAAGAGTTCCGGCCGGACCGGGCTGAGGAAGGGCGATTAATCCTGCCAGCGCCAGCGGGGCACTAAGCGGGATACACAGGAAAAAACGGAAATCGGTGGGGGAAGAGAGAACGAGCGCGGTGGCAAAGGAATACCCGATCATCATGGCAGGCAGCGTCAGTGCTGCAGCCGGGCGATTCCCGGCGAAAGCGACACAGGCAAGCATCACCAGCAGAAGCGGAAAGCCGGGATTCCAGAAAAGCCAGGAAAAGAGGGGGCCAGCGGTATGACGGCAGATCCCGTTGAGCAGATAGCGAAGAGCCGGGGAGCCCTGCATGGTGAAGGTATAGCCGGCATAAGCAGCGGATTCGGCGCTTTCAATGTACGGGGACATGCGCCAGTAGGCGTTTCCGAAGGGAAGCAGAGGCATGCGCCAGAGCCCGGAAAGTGCTTCTGTGGCCAGAACCGGTTCGGCGGCAAAGGCACGCAGGGCAAAGAGGAAAACCTGCGGCAAACTGTAGGGATCCAGGTTCCCCGGGGATACATGCCATTTGGTTTCGTTCCAGTCGCCGGGCGAGTCGTATTCGGCAAAAACGCTCTGCGGGGCGATGGTTTCAAGAAAAGTCCGTGTTTCGGCATCCAGTGAATCCGGCTGCTTTGCGTAAACATGGGACAGAATGGTGATGGGTACCCCGTACGTCTCTTCAAGACGGCGCTCGGCCGGGGTGACATGGAAGGCATTGTAAAGCGGTCCCCGGATGCCGGCGTAGAGCAGGAAGCAGATGACGGCGGACAAGATCACCGGACGACGGTGACCAGTGAGGGAAATCAGCAGCCAGAGGATGACGGGGAGGGTGGCGGCCATGCCGTTATGCCGCAGAATGGAACAAAGACACAGAACGACGGAAAATGCCAGCTGGTTTCGGATGGGATGCAGCCATTTTCCGCGGGAAAAGATGATGGACAGAATCTGACCGGAGAGAAGGAGAATGCAGGCGGCAAAAGCACAGTCCTTCCAGATGAATGTCAGGAGATTGGCGGTTGCCGGATTCAGGCAGAGATAGGCGAGAACGGCAAGCACAAAGGGTTTTGGAAGCTGCCAGCGCCATAGAACGGAGCAGGAATAGGCCACGCTCAGGGAGAAAAACAGATCCTGCAGGATAAGCAGCGCACCCGGGTGAGGAATGATGCGGGTAACCGCCCATTCATAAAGGGTATGCAGGGCCGGGTGCCAGTCATCGAACTGCGAAAGACGGATCTGCTGCCACTGGATCAGGGTATCCGAGGAGGCACCACCCGGGAAATAGGCCAGCAGATAGAGAAGACGGATGGCACTGCTGGCAAGGAAAAATGCCGCGAAAATCCGGAAACGGAAAGGGGCGGGCATAGCTGGCAGGGAAAAACCAGCGTTCTCCGTGATGCGGCTTATGCGGATCAGGAAAACGGAGAGAATCGTGCCGGCAGCCAGGGACATCCACAGCGGCCAGAGGCGCGTGAAACTGAGCTGTACAATGAAAATCAAGTAAAAAGCAACCAGAATGCACATAAGAAAAAAGGGCCAGGCCCTTTTTTCGGAGAGTGATGTTTTCAAACAGATGACCCCTCTTCGTGGTAAGATTCCTCGGCATTGATCTGCCAGAGATGCGAACGGTCATTGCTGCCCTCTGAGATGAGGCGGGCAGCTTCCATGCCGGTGAGCATGGAATGGTCCATGTTGTTGTAGCGATGCTGTCCGTTCCGGCCGATGCAGTAGAGATTGGGAATGGCGTCAAGGGCGGCGCGGATATCATCCATCTGATCATAGGTGCCAAAGTAGGCCGGATAGGCTTTTTTCTCACGCGCACAGATGCTGTCAAGAACCGCGTCCTCCCGGATAATTCCCAGTTTGACCAGTTCACTGATGGCCATCTTGATAAAGTCTGCGTCCTTCATGGTCCACATGGAATCGCCTTCCCGGCAGAAGAACTCGAGACCCATCCATACAGTGTTTTCCGGATCTTTGACCATATAAGGCGACCAGTTGTTGAAAATCTGCAGCCGCCCGATCTTTACGTCATTCTCCTGAATGTAGATCCAGCAGTCCGGAACGATATTGCCGATGGTTTTGCGGCTGGTGGTATTTCGGATTTCAAGGCGCCTGACCAGGAGACCGACGGTCATGAAGTCGCGATAGGGAAGAGCCAGAGCTGCTTTTCTGGCCTTTTCAGGGAGTCCGGGGGTCCCGGCAAAGAGATCCGAAACGGGCATGGAGGAGATGAGATAGTCGCAGGGAAGCGTGCGCTGGTTATGGTCAGCATCCTCAACGGTGATGCCGGTAATGGGGCTGTCCGCGCTCTCTCCGCTGCGAACGGCTGAGACAAAGCGGGTTTCGGTAAAGAGGATGCCGCCCATCTCACGGATGCGTTCGGCCATGGTTTCCCACAGCTGTCCGGGACCGTGCTTGGGATAGGAAAAGGACTCGATCAGCGAGGTTTCCACCCTGGCGTCCTTTTTGCGGAACGGTTTGGTCAGCGCGTTGAGGAGAGCCCCCATCAGGGAAAGCTCCTTTACCCGCTGTGCACCCCAGTCGGGGGCAATACGGCTGGGGTGTACACCCCAGAGCTTTTCGGTATACCCTTCGAAAAACATGGCATACAGCGGTTTTCCGAAGCGGTTGATGTAAAAATCCTCCAGTGAACGGACCGGCCGCTTGTGGAAGGAGGAGGCCAGGTAACCGATGCCGGAGCGGATGGTGCGGGCCAGCCCCATATTGGCAAAGGTCTGCCACTTGATGGAAATTGGATAGTCAAAGAACTTCCGGAGAAAGTAAATGCGTGAGACACGGTTCCGATAGAGCATGACAGCATCTGTCTTTTCCGGATCCGGCCCGTTCGGGGAAAGAGGAATGGTCCGCTCAAGCTTCCGGTCATCCCAGGAGGGGGCACCCTGCATGGGGAGCAGCTCCTCCCAGAGTTCATTCACGGCATTGCTCTTGGAAAAGAAGCGATGCCCGCCAAGGTCAATCCGGTTTCCTTTATAATACAGGGTCTTTGAAAGCCCTCCGACCTGTCGGTGTTCCTCGACCAGAATGACATTGAAACGGTCACCGGCATTTTTAAGAAGTTCATAGGCGGCAGTCAGGCCTGCGGGCCCTGCGCCGACCACCAGAACGTTTTTTTTATTGTTCATTTTATGATCCTTTGTTGCGATTGGCGTCGTTTTTGCGCCTGACCGGAGAGAAGGAATGAACATGATTCCATCTTTGAGCCGGAGGAACGCTAATTTGAGAGGGCTTCATACGCCTCTCTGGGCGTTTTGAAATCGAAAAGTACAGAAAGAATGCCGTCTGAATAAAGATCAATCATCTGAAGAGGAATAAAGACCATGCTGGCAATCAGTTCTGTCTGAACAGGACCATCGCCGACAAAAGCATATTCCTTGAAACGGATTTCACCATCTGTCATATCGAGCTCAAAGTTGCCGATTCGCATATTAAAATTGACCCGCGTCAGATATTCGGCAAGGGCCAGACGATGATCCTCGTCTGCATTGATGGGGATGGTGGTAAGGATTGAAAAGTTGTTATCACGGATGATTATGTATTCATGAGCAGTCTGTATTTTGGATTTCAGTTTTGTACGGAAATGAATGAGACACTCATTTCCGTTGGATGTTTCTTCTCGGACAATGATCAGGTCTTTCTTATGAAAGAAGTCTTCAATCGCGTCTGCGATTTGAGGCGAATAACTCATTAAAACATCACTCCGGTCTGTCAATCTCCTGCCTGCCGAATCATCTAAAAAGCCCGGGCAGGGAAACATTGCCCTAATTGTATCGAAAAAACGTAATCTGTCAAGCGCAAATACGCCTGCATGTACAGGAAGCGACGGAAAAAGTCGGGAGAGAGGGAAGTTTATGTGACCTGTTGCACTTGTCTTTCTGATCGGATAAAATGAGAGGGTCAGAAATCCCGGATGGGATTTGTCAGAGCTTGAAAAAAGTGACTCTGTTGCGCGGCGACGGATCGTCAAATCCGGGCCAGGACAAAGATCAACCGTGAGACCTGCAAAGGAGCTGGAAAAAATGTCGGATTATGAGGCGCGCCTATTAGCAAATGAAAAGCAAAATGACGAGTATCTGAGCATCTTTAAGAATGAACTGATCGAAAAGGGGCTTTCCGCGAAGACAATCCGGGAGCATGTGAGCAATGTGGATCTTCTTCTGAATCATTATCTGCCCGGATATGAGGAAGATTACCAGATGGCGGATGGAATGAACAGTCTGTATGGCTTTTTTGATTTCTTTATCCGCAAGTGTATGTGGTCAACACCTGCCTCTGTAAAGAAAATGGGCGCGTCCCTGAAGAAATTCTACAAGTGCATGATGGAACACGGCCTGGTTGACAAAGAGGAATTTAAGGAATTTTCCGAAACATTGAAAGAAGAGATTCCTTATACCATGATGAAATGCGATGACTACAACGCCGTTTACATGGATTACTAATGACTGCTGCCCCGATGTCTGAAAAAGCAGACGCAGTGTTGAAAACGGTTACGGGAAAAGGTGAAAGGAAACGGGAAGATGCTTGTTAATATGAAAGAAATGCTCAGCCACGCGCAGCGTGACGGATACGCCGTCATGGCGGTGAACAGTGTGAATATGGAAATGGCGCGTGCGGTCATTGAGGCAGCGGAGGAGGAGCATTCGCCGGTAATTGTCCAGATGACCCGGATTCAGATGAAAGCCCTGGCGCACCCGGAGGATCTGGTTCCCATGGTTCTTGCCATGGCCAGGCGCAGCAGCGTTCCGGTGTGTCTGAATCTTGATCATGGTCCGGACTACGCAACGGTGGTGGATACCCTGCGCAGGGGCTTTACAAATGTGATGATCGATGCATCTTCGCTGCCTTTTGAGGAGAACATACGGCGAACGCGCATTGTCACGGATACGGCACATGCCATGGGAGCCAGTGTTGAAGCGGAGCTGGGACATGTCGGTCAGGCGGTGTCCGGTGACGGGAAGACGGCGGACTTTTACACCAATGTGGAACAGGCGGTTGAATTTGTCAGGCGGACAGAGGTGGATGCACTGGCTGTTGCGGTGGGAACGGCCCATGGCAAATATCCGGCTGACTATGTGCCGAAACTGGATTTCAAGCGCCTGGCGGAACTCCGGGAGGCGCTCCGGGTGCCGCTGGTCATGCATGGTGGTTCGGGATCTGGCGAGGAAAACATTAAGAAGGCCATTGCCGGCGGAATCTGCAAGATCAATGTAAAGACGGATGCGTTTGCCGCGGCGACCACGGCCATGAAAAAGAAATGGGCGGAGGATCCGGAGGCGGACTACATGGAGATCATGGTAACGGCCGAGGAAGCGGTAAAGCGCTTTGTAAAGGAATATATCCGGATGATCGGATCAAATGAACGGTATACCTTTGATTTTGCCGATAACGGAAGCCGTGAATAATCCGGAAACGTCGCCTTTGGGCGATTAAAACCAGACCGTCCCCTGGGGACGGTGAGAGAGATAAGAGGTTAACAGATGGAAATGCGTGAAATCGGCCATTCGGGGATTATTGTCAATGGTCTCGGAATGGGTTGCTGGGCAATCGGCGGGGGATCCTGGTGGGGTGAGAACGATGACAGGATGTCCGTTGATACCATTTATCGGGCTGCCCGGCTTGGAATTGAGTGGATTGATACCGCACGTGTATATGGATTCGGACATAGTGAGGAAGTGGTTGGACGCGCACTGCGCTCCATGCAGCGTCACAAGGTGATTCTGTCCACGAAATGTGCGCTGCAGTGGGATACTCAGGAAGGGGAATATCACTTTTCAAGGGATGGACATGATGTCTACCGCACCTTGACGCCGGCGTCGATTCGCAGGGATCTTGAAAAGAGTCTGCAGACGCTGAAGACGGATTACATTGATGTGTTATATACCCACTGGCAGTGCAGGGAATACGGACTCGTTCCGGTGGATGAGACCATGGGTGAACTGATCAAAATGAAAAAAGAAGGAAAGATCCGGGCCATCGGCGCATCGAATGTCAGTCTGCAGGTGCTCAAAGATTATGCGGCTACCGGCGAACTGGATGTGATCCAGGAAAAGCTCAGCATTGTGGACCGCAAGCCGGAAGCGGAGCTGCTGCCTTTCTGCGAGGCACATGGAATCTCGCTGCAGACCTATTCGCCGATTGAGCAGGGACTGCTCACCGGACAGATTCCGGATGATTATGTGCCTGCGCCTGGAAGTGTGCGGGACGGGAAATTCTGGTGGCGGAGTGAGAATCTTCGGAAAGTCAATGAGATGCTTCGCGGATGGGAGGATCTGACCGAAAAGTATCACTGCTCCATGGCGAATCTGTGCATCAAATGGAATTCCATGCTCTCTCCCTGCATTCATGTGCTGTGCGGCGCCCGGAAGACGGAACAGATTGATGATGTTGCCGGTTCCCTGGATGTTCCCATGTCCCGGCAGGATTTTGAGCGCATGAAAGCAGATGCGGATGCACTGATGGCAGAGGCTGCCGGGCAGAGGCCGTGAGCTGCTTCTGCGTGAAACAGACGAATGTGGCCACCATGCCATGAACATCTGGTGACCACACGAACTGGATAAACGAATAGATTGAAATGGACCGGTGATTTTTCGCCGGTTTTTTCTTTTGCCCAGGACAATTGCAGTGTGACTGGAAAACAGACAGAGCACTGAAGTACGAATGAATGACGGGTGGTTTTTCTGCGCGTCTGGGGATCTGCTGACCTGTTTCTGATTTAGTCTAAAATATATAAAATTAGACTGCAAATTTTGGTGTTGACAAATAAGGAATGCTGCGCTATAATTCCACCTGTTCTTGAGGAACGCACCCATAGCTCAGCTGGATAGAGCGTTTGACTACGAATCAAAAGGCCACAGGTTCGAATCCTGTTGGGTGCACCAATAAATCGCTTACGTGCTTCGCGCCGGAGGCGGTTTTTTTTATAATTGCACACTGTTCATGAATTTTGCACACTAATGAATTGATCAGCCAGATAAGGCCAGGGGGGTGCAAAAGAATTTTTCAGGCAGCCATTCCTATCATAACGCGTATTGAATGTGAACACTACAAACAGGTTGTTAGGTTTTTGGACACGGAGCTAACTGAATCCTGTTGGGTGCACCAATAAATCGCTTACGAACCATCAGATTCCGGAAACGGGCGATGAGGAAAAACGGGTCCTCTGGAGCTGTCTGGCACTTTTGTCCTGCGGGATATTCCTTGTCATGGTCGTGAGAGGAAACCGGCAGAAGAAGCGCCCGGACAAAGGACTCTGATCAAAGACCGGATGTAAAGGCATCCGGTCTTTTTTCTGTTCGGGAAATTGCCGGGTGTGAAAATGCGTGACGATGTAATTTTCCAGTAAAAATACTTTATCTAAAAATATACCTTGACAGGCGAGGTATATGGTGATATAGTGTATCGCACAGGAACGGTTCCGGAACACGACGGCTTGTCAGAGCCGGGGGAAAACCAATGTGTCCCGGCAGGAGACGCGGAATGTGCTGCCCGGGCGGCAGTGACAGCCGGAGCTCAGGCCAGGCCGTTCCGGCAGATGACCAAAATGAGGAGGAGGTGGTTTCGTGCTGAATCCATCGGATATCCTTCGGGGATATGTGGATACCATCATTCTGAGCCAGCTGGATGATGAGGATGGGTACGGTTATTCCATCAGCAGAAAGATCGCTGAAAAAACCGAGGGAACACTGGAAATGAAGGAAGGAACGCTGTACAGCACATTCCGGCGCCTGGAATCACTGGGGATGATTGAATCATACTGGGGAAATGAACAGGAGGGCGCCCGCCGCAGGTACTATCACCTGACAGAGAATGGAAGGCAGCTTCTGCATGAGAATATTCGGGATATAAAGAAATACAATGCATTGATTGACAAGATCTTCAGTAAGGAGGAAGCGGTATGAATAAAAAACTTCGCGGCATGATTGATGAAATTTTCTCTGATATGAAAATGACGGCGGATAATCTTGCCATCCGGGATGAACTGATGGCCAATGCAGCGTCCAGATATGAGGATGCTCTGGCAGCGGGAAAAAGCGAGGAAGAGGCTTTTAATGAAGTCGCCTCCTCTCTTGAGGATGTTCGTGCAACCCTGGCCGAGATGAACAAAAAACCAGAGACAGAGGATAAGAAAAATCCGGCAGAGCCTGATTTTGCGGATGCGGTGTCCAAGGCATTTGATGCCCTTGGCAAGTGGGCACAGCAGGCGGATGAGGCGACCGGCAAGATGTTCAGCGGCTTCGGGAAAGCGGTCGGAAAAGGCGCGGTTGAGGTTGGCCGGGTAGCCGGTGAGACCTTTGAAAAGATCTCCAAAAATATCCAGGAAGCAACCGGCAGGCGGGAACTGACGGAGGAAGAACTTCTGGCCCGTGCAAAGGAAATCCGGATTCAGGCGGAAATCCGCCAGGCAGCAGATGACCAGGAAGGCGCAAGACAGCTGAGACGGAAAGCCTATGAAATGGAAATGCAGGCAGAGGTGCTGAGAGCCAAGAAAGAGGCAAAGAGCACTGCGGCTGAAACGGGGGCGGAATCGGCTGCAGCGGAACCTGAGGTGAAGACGGAGACCAGTGCCGGAGAGGACAAGGGCGCGGAACCGGTGCCTGAGATGGAGAATGCGGCGCAGGCTCCGCAGGAAGTGGATCAGAGCGCCCTTGATGCCGAGGTCGACCGGATCATGAAAGAGGTCGATGCGGAAACAAAACCGGAGGCGGAGAAAGAGGGCATTCATCTGGAGGATGCACCGGAGGATACCGTCGTTGTCAACCGCTTTGATGCGGAACTGGTGAAGCGGATTGAAATCAACCTGGAGGCGGATGATATTGAAATCGTTCCGTCGGATTCCTGGGTGATTGAGACTGAATGGGACGGCGGAAAGGAAAAAGCCGTTCAGCCGTCGGTGACGCTGAAGGACGGGGTACTGAAAGTCGGCCGGCAGAATCCGGATCTGTTCAAGACATTTTTCTCCCTGTTCCAGAAAGACGGCGGAAAGCTGGTTGTCCGGATGCCTGTCAGACGAATGGTCAGCTATAACCTGAATACAACATCAGGGGATATTGTCCTTGACAATGTGCTGGCAGAGGAGATCCGTGCCGGCAATACATCGGGGAAAATCCGGATCAATCCCGCACACGGATGCGTGGCAGGAAACATTCAGCTGAACTCTGTTTCAGGGGTCGTTGAGGTGAATGCAGAGACGGAGAAAATTTCCCTGACAAATGTTTCCGGAAACATCTGTTTTGCCGGAAATGCGGATGAGATCAGCTGCAACACGGTCACGGGAAAAATCCAGCTGGAGGGCAGCGCAAAGTCGTATTCCCTTGAGAGCGTGTCCGGCAATGCGGTGATCGAGTGCCAGAATCCCAATACAGAACGAATCAAAGCCAGCTCGGTATCCGGTTCACTGAAGATCGTTCTGCCGTCGGATATTCGCGGCTTTAAGGTGAACATGGCCGGTCTCAGCCGTCAGGTCAGCAATGAATTCGGGAAAAATGCCTATGGGACCTGTGAACTTCCGATCCGCTTTGATTCCATGAGCGGGCGGCTGCTGATCTCCGGCTGGGGAATGTGAGAGGAACGGACAGACAATGAATGCATTGAGACAATATGCCGGTCTGATTTTTCGCAGCAGAATTCTTTTGACCGGAAACGGCAGAACCATGGTCAAGCTGCCGGTCTGGGCGGCGGTGCTTCTTGCCTTGAGCAGCCTGAAACTGGCGATACTTGCCGTGCTTGCTGTCATTGCCACGGGCATGCAGGTGAATTTTGAAAAGGGAGGGGAACTGTAAAGTGAATCTCAACTTTCAGCAGATTATGCAGAATTTCCGCAAAGCTTTTCAGAATGTGCTTTCCTATCGGGTGCTTGTTACCTCCCCGTCGGAGAAAGTGGCAGATCTCCCGCTGGCGGTCCTTATTATCGTCGCGCTGATGGCTCCGGCTGCCAGTGTGATCATCGCGCTTATCGCGATCCTGACAGGACACCGTCCCAGACTTGAACGGGATTACATTATGAGAACGTGACTGTTGCGCGGCTGCCCTGCGGCAGCCGCGCTATGCTGTGGTCCGGAAATTCAGGACGAAAATCGTTTGCGCCGGATCTTTGAAAAAAGGTTTATGCAGCGCTATAATACGGGAACAGAAATGACTCTGGAAAGGAAAAACACGAACAATATGCAAAACTGGGTCCGACAGATCGCAGAATATCCGCCGCGGGATGAACGGGAAAAAACGGAAAAGCAGATGATTCTGGAACTTGCGGAAAAAGAAGGGGACGGGCTGCTTTTCAGGGAAAGTGCCTGTGCGCATATGACCGCTTCATCGATTATCCTGAACCCGGAAAGAACGAAAATGCTTATGATCTGGCACAATATTTACAGGAGCTGGTCCTGGACAGGCGGGCACTGTGACGGCGATCCGAATTTTGAAAGTGTTGCAAGACGGGAGGCGACAGAGGAAACAGGGGTCAGAGACCTCAGGAAAATCGGCAGCGGAATTGCGTCGGTTGAGATTCTGCCGGTCTGGGCACATGTGAAAAAAGGAAAAACTGTCGGCAGTCATCTGCATCTGAATATTTCCTTTCTGTTTGAAGCGGATGAAACCGAAAAGCTCCGCGTGGCACCGGAGGAAAACAGCGGCGTGCGCTGGCTGGAACTGGGCAGAATTGATCAGTATTGCACAGAACCGGATATGATTCCTGTCTATAAACGTCTGTTTTCAAGGGCGAACATTTGTTGAAAAAATATAAATATCATACGATTTCAGTTGCACAATCAGAACGGATAGACTATAATTCAGATAACAGAAAGTGAAAGAGGCAACTTTCACTTTGTGGCATTCCAATAAAGGAGGCCTACGGTATGATCGTACGTTTTAACACTAAGGCAGCCCATGTACCCGCGCAGGTGCTTGAGACGATGGAACGTCGGACGCACCAGAGACTTGACTCTTATTTCCGCGAGGAAGCACCGGAAGCGACTGTCATCACTGTACGTATTCAGGAACAGAAGAATATGTTCAAGGTTGAGATGACGATGCCGTACTACGGGCATATTCTTCGTACGGAAAATCAGGAACGTGAAATTTCTCTTCCGGCACTGGATAAAGGAATTGATGTTCTTGAGCGTCAGATGAAGAAGCTTCGGACGAAACTCGGACGCGATCTCAGACGGAAACCGGAACTCGATGAAGAGCCGGCCATTGCCGAACCGGATGAGGAAGAGAATGAGAACGTTGTTCGCGTGAAACGGTATGCGTCGAAGCCGATGAATGTGGAGGATGCCATCCTTGAGATGAATCTTCTGGGACATTCGTTCTTCATGTTTAATAATATTGAATCCGGCAAGGTCGCAACGGTTTATCGCCGGAAAGACGGCGGATGCGGCTTGATCGAACTCGAAGATCTTTAATGGAATACAGGCTTTATGAAAGGATGTGATTGCCGATGAACAGCGGGGTGAAGGTGCTGCTTGCGGTACTGATCATTTGCCTTGTGCTGGATGTGACTCTGATTGTCACCAAACTGGGGCGATCTAATCCTGGGTCAGAAAGTGCAGGCTCCGCGAACCAAACATCTGCAGGTACCGGCAACAACGGATCGACTGCAAGCAGCATGATTTTCAATTTCGCAGGTGCAGCTTCCGGAAATGGGAACAGCGGCTCGACTTCTTATAACCCTGGCGGGATCAGTGAGGACGAGCTGGGCGCGATGGCGCTGTCTGAAGAGTCCGAGGGTGAAAACGGAGAGGCATCTCTCTTCTCAGCTGACTGAACTGTTCTGAGGAGCGGTTGCAGACACAGATTCTCTGCGATGAACAACCTGTCGAATGGTTGCCCGGAATCAAGCCGGATAACATAAATAATGACCAGCCTGTCATGTTGCAGGCTGGTTTTTTGCCCCATATCCGTTCTGGACTGGCAAAAATTGCACGATATTCACAGGAAATACTCCGAGTGCTATCGCAATACTTCCAACTTTCGGAAATGGAAAAGAATTTAAAAAAAGTTGTTGACAAAAGCCGGGAACTGGTGTATCATAACACACGTCGCCGCGAGAGACGGAAACGTTTTAAGGCGAACGGGAGCATAGCTCAGCTGGGAGAGCATCTGCCTTACAAGCAGAGGGTCACAGGTTCGAGCCCTGTTGTTCCCACCATATATGGCGCGGTAGTTCAGTTGGTTAGAATGCCAGCCTGTCACGCTGGAGGTCGAGGGTTCGAGCCCCTTCCGCGTCGCCTTTGCCCAGGTAGCTCAGTCGGTAGAGCAGGAGACTGAAAATCTCCGTGTCGGTGGTTCGATTCCGCCCCTGGGCACCATATTTGCGGTAGTAGCTCAGCTGGTAGAGTGCCACCTTGCCAAGGTGGATGTCGCGAGTCCGAATCTCGTCTACCGCTCCAACGGCGTCATGGCCAAGTGGTAAGGCAAAGCTCTGCAAAAGCTTTATTCTCCAGTTCGAGTCTGGATGACGCCTCCACTCACCATACGGTGATTAAAACCACTCATTCGAGTGGTTTTTTTCTTTCTTTCAGGAATCGAAACCGGCGAAGAAGGGAATATGCGGCACGAAGGATATAGGCAGGGAAGGAGTGGAGTGTGATTGCACCGTCAAATGCGCTATTACATCGCTGTTGTGGAAACCAACAGCTTCTTTGAGGCTGGTGAACTCTGCCATATCTCCCAGTCCGCCATCTCCCAGCAGATCAAAGCGCTGGAGGAAGAACTTCAGGTGCAGCTGCTGGAAAGACATGGGCGGAAATTCACTGTCACCCCAGCGGGCCGGTATTTCTATGAGCAGGCCAGGAAGCAGGTGCAGGCCCTGGACAGTACCCTCCGTGAGGTGCGCCGCGTCGCCAGCGGCGAATATCAGCGGCTGCGGGTGTGCGTGCTGAATGGCTTCAGCAGAAGGATCATTCAGAAAACCGTTCAGAACTTCACGACTTCACATCCCCATGTGCGGCTTTCCCTGACTACCGGCACCCATGAGGAACTGTTTCACCCGGTCAATGAAGGCTCCCTCGACATCGTGATCAACGACCAGTGGCGGGCGCTGTCAGATCATTACATCAATGAAGAACTGATGGAACAGCCGCTCTTCGCCCTGCTTCGGCACGATGATCCGCTGGCAGCTGCAGGTCGGGTAACGATGGAGGATATGCGGGACAGGCTCTGCATCTTGGTGACTTCTCCGGAGCAGCGGGAAAATGAAGCAGCTCACTGGCGGGACGTGATGGGCCTTCAGTCCAGCTTCCTGTTTGCGGACAATGTGGAGGAGGCTTGTATGAATGCCGCTGCAGGGATCGGCTTTTATCCCTGCGACGCGGACATGCCGACGGATGGCGGCACCATGCTCCTGCCACTGTATCGGGGCGAAGCGCCCCTGACCCGGAAGATCTTCGCTTTCTGGCCCGAGAGCAGCGATTCCTCTCTCCAGTGGGAGTTCGCGGAAGTGCTGCAACAGAATATCAAATAAGTTTTTCTTATCAAAATGCGCGGAAATCCGAATTGATTCCGCGCGTTTTTCTTTTTAAAATACAGGTGCAGCGTGAACAGAGGGCTGCGGAATAAAGAAGGTAAACATCAGAAAGGTGGAAAACGATATGGCCAACCTGATCGTATACTACTCCCGCAAAGGGCAGAACTACTGGAACGGCAGCATCGTGGATCTGGCAAAGGGCAACACCGAGCGCGTGGCGGAATTTGTGCAGAAGGCGGTCGGGGGCGATCTGTTTGAGATCGAAACTGTCCGCGAGTACAGCAGGGATTACATGGTCTGCATCGATGAAGCCAGGGCTGAACTGCGGGAAAATGCACGGCCTGAACTGAAAGAGTACCCGGAATCCATCGATCAGTACGACACCATTTTCGTGGGTTATCCCAACTGGTGGGGCACCATGCCCATGTGCGTGTACACGTTCCTTGAGCACTTCGACCTGACCGGCAAGAAGATCGTGCCCTTCTGCACCAACGAGGGCAGCGGCCTGGGTGGCAGCGAGCGTGAACTGAAGAAGATCTGCAAAGGCGCGACGGTGGCCCCCGGCCTCTCCATCCACGGCGCGGAGGCCGCGCAGAGCGAGAGCAAGGTTGCGGCCTGGGCAAAGAAAAATGTCTGACCGGGAGCTGTGTCAGGCAGCATATCAGGAAATGCACCGTGCCATGATCGCCAGGGACATCCCGACGCTGTCCCAGGTGCTGGATGATTCCTTTGTGCTGGTGCATATGACCGGGATGCGCCAGCCTAAATCTGCTTTTCTGAAAGCCGTTGCGAATGGGACTCTGAATTATACCTCTGCAGAGCATGACAGCATGGAAGCGACTGTACATGGTAACACGGCTGTGCTTATCGGCAAAAGCCGGGTCCACGTGGCGGTCTTCGGCGGCAGCTGGCATACCTGGCGGCTCAGGCAGGACCTGCAGCTGGTCAAAAAAGAGAGCCGCTGGCTGATTGCCCTGGCAGAGGCCAGTACATACTGAAGCCTCAAATCGGGAGAAGGAAACTCGGTAAACGCGTGTTGGCGATGCTGTGAATGATTTTGTTGAAAAGGCTCAGGAATAGGAGGATATGTGTATGAAAAAGCTGATTTCCCTGCTGCTTGTCACGGTGCTGCTTTGCGCTGCGATACCTGTATTCGCTGAGGAGACTTCCGCTCATGTGCTGGTGGTGTACTTCTCCCATGCCGGAGAGAACTACAATGTGGGCGTGATCGAGGAAGGCAATACCGCTAAAATGGGGAAGATCATCGCGGAGCAGATGGGCGCGGATGTGTTTGAGCTGGTCCCCGTGGTGCCCTACCCGGAGGATTATGATTCCTGCCTGGATGTCGCCACCAGGGAGCAGCAGAAGAAAGCCCGCCCGGAATATGAGGGTGAAATCGGAAACTGGGATCAGTATGATACCATCTTCATCGGCTTTCCCATTTGGTGGGGCAACATCCCGAATATCGTCTATACCTTCATGGAGGCGTATGATTTTTCCGGAAAGACCGTGATTCCCTTCAACACCCACGAGGGCAGCGGCCAGGCTCACAGCCAGCGGGACATCGAAGGGCTGCTGACCGATGCCAACGTGCTGAAAGGGCTGGCGGTTCGCGGCAGCAAGGCCCAGAACGATGTGGAAGGCACCGGCACGGACGTAGCGGGCTGGCTGAAGAGCATCGGACTTGCTGAATAAGAGGAGGGGCAGCACATGATTCAGAATCCCTTTATGTGGATTACGAGGACGCCTCCGTGGAAAGCCGGAAGGTGGTTGAAGTCTGCGGGAAAACCGGCAAGCCCGTGATCGTCATGGAGCCGGTCAAGGGCGGCAGTCCTGTGAACCTGCCTGCGGAGGCAGACAAGATCATGCGCGGCCTGAACGGCGGCAGTAATGCCAGCTATGCTCTGCGCTTCGCCGCCAGCTTCCCGAATATGGCTATGGTGCTCTCCGGTATGAACAATATGGCCCAGATGGAGGACAATCTCAGCGCCATGCGGGATTTCGTGCTGCTGAATGAAGGCGAAAAGCAGGCCATCCGGCAGGTCTGCGATATTTTCCACAGTCTAGGCCTGATTCCCTGCACGTCCTGACGGTACTGCATCGAGGGAAACCATTGCCCAAAGGACATTCTGATTCCGGACATCTTCTCCGCCGTGAACGCCCACGAAGCGTTCCACGACTGGAACAGCGGCCTACATTACGGCGTCGCCGCCCGGGGCGGACACGGAAGGGCCTCTGCATGCATCCGCTGCGGCAAATGCGAGAAGGTCTGTCCGCAGCATCTGCCCATCCGGGAGCTTTTGAAGAAGGTTGCCACGACTTTTGAGAAATGAAAAGGGTAGAACCGTACCATTGAACGCACGGGTATCGCGGTAATACAATTGTTGTTTGGGAATAAGTGCTCGTTGTAATCAATTTTCAGGAACTGTGCTATAATAAGCTATAAACC